>CALXPB010000026.1 GCA_944390225.1 uncultured Alphaproteobacteria bacterium | reverse complement strand
TCAAATTCAATTGTATAATCGCCCGAACGATATGTACGCTTTAGATTATCTATTTTAATCAATTCACGCAGCCCCAATGCATGCATAACTTCACACAATGTCGACATGTCTGCGACTGTTGTTTCTGCTTCATCCGAATACAACCATGTATCGCCGTCAAAATGGTCCTTTTTATATGTGATATAATTTACACCGTCCTTTTGTCGTGTGCGACAACATGCGTACAGGCGACCGTTTGCGTCAGGCTGTAAATCCGGGCGTAATGGGTCATAATAGTATATATCAATCGTTCGTTTATCACCCAAGAATTCAAATTCGGACAATTTACGCAAAACATCTGCTTCGTCTGCAAAAACCTGAACCAAGATTTCAATTTCTTTCATTTATACTCTCCATTTTTTCTATCGCTTGCTTTAAAGATTCTTTAGTATCAAGGGTTATTCCCATCATCAGCATAATCAGTCCATTTTCATTTACGCGATATCTGGAAAGAATCTGACGTTCTGAACGTATTAGTTAATTTTTTTTTACGAGCCAAAGCTTCTCTCTTTTTAATAAAATTGTTTTTTCTAGGAAACTTTGGTTTTCCGCCACGTTCGCCTAACCCCTTATCTAAAAGAATCATATTACCGTTCATTGAAGAAACAAATTTTTCTATATTTAATGGCGATATAAAACCTGCATCTCTGGTACACTGTACATCAGGTAAAGCGTCTATATATCCGGCCTCTCTTTGAACAAAAGAAAACGCACCGCCCAAAATCCTAGCAAAAATACGCGGGAAATTTTTCGACACTGACAACGGGGCACTTCCTTTAACATATAGGTTCGCTCCATTAATCGATGTCTCCATTGATGTGTTATAATTTTTTGTCAATTCAGCCATTACCACAGGCAATTTGTCTGCGGGACAAGATAACTCAAATTCCATCAACGGTTCTAACATTTTTGTACCGGCATCCTGCAGCGCCCTCATAAAAGCAATCGGAGCCGCAATATTATAATGCAGAGGTTCAGATCCGGCATTATCACATTTACCATCTATGATCGCAATTTCTGCATCCGTTAATTCCCATCCACGTAACCCACTTTTTGAATAACGCTGAACTAACAAACGTTCCACTTGTTTTTGGTATTTTGCAAACAAAAAATCTGTTGAGAATTTAGAAACAAATTTTATCCCCTCGCCCCTATCCAAAGGTCGTACAGAAATTCCGACATTTGAACATTTCTTATACCCCGCTTTTCCCAACCCAATACCAACAGGAGTTTCTTTATAAATTATGGATGAATCTGATAAAACGACCCCGTCTAAATCGAATCTGTTTTTTAATAATGTGGCAACTATCTCCGCCTGCAAATCGCCCATAACATCTATTGAAAACATATTTGTAGAAGCAGAGTAACGGCAATTCAAATATGGATCTTCCTTATCTAATATCGCCAACGCATCTGAAAGCGCTTTCATATCCTTGCTTTTTACACCAACTGTAAACAATGGATTGACATATGATAGTTTAACAACGTCACCCGCATTCTTTCCAACCATAGTTCCAACAGGAATATAAATAGACGGTAACGCAATTAACTCTCCAGCGGTGGCTTTTGGCACAGATTTCATGATACCGCCATCTGTTTTTAATATTTGCTTTATTTTTAACCTGTTATCCGTATCATCTGTCGGCATTTCATATCCAACAGACATTTCCCCAGATAGCACCTTTACATACGTTAACCACTTATTAACATCATACTTAGAAGAATAAACGATTCCAGAAAAATCGTTACTATTATTTTTGTACTCAGGCAACCAATTATAAATTCCATCCATCAACTCCCCAATACCAACACCGTTTAAAGCACTGCCAGTAAAAACAGGGAAAAGCTTTCCTTTTTGTGCAGCCAATTGAAATCGTGAAAGCAAAAAATCTGATGCTATTCGTTCTCCGCCGATATACTTCTCTAAAACCATATCATCAACAGACGACAATAAATCTAACAAATCATCTGTATCCGCTTTATGCGGTATAACCTTATTAGTTTTTTTGTCGTAAGAGTTCATCAAACAAACATTTTTAGATAAATGCGCACGTATACTATCTACTGTCCGCTCAACATCGGCACCAGCACGATCCAATTTATTTATAAACAAAACAACTGGGACATTTCTTTCCGACAACATCTTCCAGATTGCAACCGTTTGCGGTTGAACACCGTCAACACCAGAAATTACCAAAACCGCCCCATCCAAAATGGCAACAGCCCTTTCTACCTCAGCAGAAAAATCAATATGTCCTGGGGTATCTAATAGTTGAATTATTTTATCTTTTATACCGAAAGAAACATACGACGAGCGCACGGTTATGCCGCGTTCTCTTTCAACAGCCAGATTATCAGTAGTCGTATTTCCGTAATCTACACGACCAACTTTACTAACCTTTCCTGCACGAAACAACAACTCTTCTGTAACAGTAGTTTTCCCGGCATTTGCATGTGCAAAAACACCAATAGTACTAATAGTAGCCATAACTAATTATTATAGTTGCTCTAGTTTGAACAATGACTTACCCCCATA
>CALXPB010000025.1 GCA_944390225.1 uncultured Alphaproteobacteria bacterium | reverse complement strand
TGACTAGATATAAGGCACCCACCCAATAATTTTTTCGTTAAAAGTTTGTCTGCTTGGTTATTTGCTATATTTTCTTGGGCCTCTTCTAACATCCCCTCGTGCATAGAAAGTTTTGGAAAATTGACACTATCTTGTGGTGCTAATAAAACAAGTTTCTTAAGGTTGGAGGGCTGACGTTCTTGCAAATAATACACGACCTTATTACAACCCAAACTATGAACTACTAAGTATACAGATTCATAATTTGATACAAATTTTAACCATGCATCAAAATCGTATACACAATCTTCAAAGTGTTCGTATGCGGCGCCTTTTCTTATATTAGAAAGTTTACCGTCTTCTTTTAAATACGGAAAATCCATAATTTGAAAAGACCCCTGATTGTGTGCAAACAAGAAATCCATTCCGTTTTTAAGACAATCGTCCGCCAAAACACGCGCAAATTTACTTTCCAAGAAATTACCTGCAAGCCCTGGCATAAACAAGACACAAGATTTGTTGTTGTGGCTGGCAAAAAATCCATTTAGAAATATATTTTGGTCTGTTTTCACTTCTGTATATGTAAATTGCACCTGCATCCCCTTTCTTGAACAGAAAGATATTAACAAAACCTACACAACAAATCAAGCAAATTAGAATTTGACAATAATATTTTATAGTATACACTAAGTGAGTCATAAAGGCATATTTAGACGACGTTGTATAGAAAATGAACATTATTTCTACAATCACAAAAGGCAATATACGACTAAAAGTTTTTTATATCCTGCAAGCAAAGTGTGTTCGTATCAGGATTAGTGGTGATTCCTATTGACAGCGAGTTTGTTGATGTTTTGTGTCGTAATTTATCACAGCATTGCTACTCTGCATTATGTGCATTAAACAGAGGTTCTTTTCAACTTTATACAAGTACAATCCCTGGCACAAATGAAAAGCCAAAAAAATAGGTTCTTGTTCAGAAAATATATCAGACGCATTATTTGATTTAGATGCTTGGCACTCAAAGGTTTTGCAGCTCGGTTTTCAAAACATAACCCTAATTGGACATTGTATTGGTTGTAATAAAATTGTTCATTATTTGGCAAAAACACAAAATTTAAATTGTATCAAGCAGCTTGTATTTTTATCGCCTCTCAATATGAAAAACTGGTTAACAACAAAACCCTATTTCCGGGACATTGTAAAAGCGAAAGGTATAGCACAAAACAAACAAACAGACCTTATCAAATGCGGTTTTATATACAAAACGCCTGCATCTATTGATGACATGTTAAGCAATCCTGTATACATGAATTTGCCAAATATATACGAATCTAAATCTACAGTATATTCAGATTATACAAGCATACAAATGCCCATGACTATTATCTTTGGTGAAGAAGAACATGTGCCTCAAAAAATTCAACAAAACTTTGTTAAATATTCGAGTATCCCTAATTTAATAAATTGTTTTACCATTCCTAAAGCAAACCATTGCTATGAAGGTCAAGAACAACTATTGGCCAAGACAATTGTACAACAACTTAACAGTTCGATAAAACAACGCTAAATATCGTGCTTTATCTTGAATTTGCTAATTTATTAGTTTTTTTTCATATTGTTCATATAACCAAATCAAATAATCTGATATTTGTTTATTCTGGATAATAGTTTCCCGTGCAATTCGGTTGCAATATGTGCAAGTTCGGCAATTATTTTTACATCCACCATTAACAAAAAAAGAAAGGAAATTCCCCAGTTTCTTATTGTCAATGAAAACATGAGCAGGATACACTCTTGGCTGGTTAAATCCGCGTATTTTAAAAATCTCGTTTAAAATTTGTTTGGTATCTGTAAACTCTTTGTGTATTTTTTTGGGGTGGTGTTTCTTTTCGCCAAAGGTATACCCGTGTCCTTGAATTAAATCTAATAAATTTCCATCATAAGAGCGATTATGATACGCCCGCAACCTTTTTAGCAAGATTTCTGTAGGGAAACCACGTTCTGTTAATTTAATATGCTCAATACCAATCTTTTCATAATAATGTAAATCTTCTGGTCGGATCCATGGCGAGCGAATATATTCTGTTGGATTTCTAAGTTCTATTAGCTGACATTTATGCAAACACCAATCTATATAATTCATATTGTCGCCGAAAGATATATCCGAAGCGTGTGCAATATTATTTACATGTGTATGTATAAAAGGACAATCTTTGATACAACTATTTGTTGCTAAAAGCTCTATTTTGCTTTTTTTAAGGGTATTTTGCGTCTTTTGCAATATATCAAATCTTCGATTAACTTTTACAAAATCGAGACAAATAATGTCTGCACCTAACTCTTCCCAACGAAGTGCCTTTTCTGGAGTGTCAATACAGCAAAAAGTTGATATTCTACATATTAACTTAGGAAAATGTTTTTTGACCAATTATCCCGCTCTATCTTGGACTTTCATAAGATGATGCAGTATTTCAATAAGTATAATGCGAACTTTGTGTCCATAACCCAATCGTTTGACACCAGTACATCTATGGGTAAATTGACGCTGAATATGCTGTTATCATTCGCCCAATTTGAACGCGAAGTTTCCAGCGAACGAGTACGGGATAAAATACGCGCCAGTAAAGCCAAGGGATTATGGATGGGTGGTGCACCAAGTTTGGGTTATGACCTGATTAACAAAAAATTGGTAGTAAACCCAACCGAAGCTGAACAAGTACGACACCTATTTGAA
>CALXPB010000024.1 GCA_944390225.1 uncultured Alphaproteobacteria bacterium | reverse complement strand
AAAAAAAATCTATAAAAATCCTATAAACCTTGACTTTCTGTAAAAGGTAAGCGTAAATGCGGCAACTGATTAAAAGGTTGTCACATGAAGTATAAATCTTACGAAGATATCAAGCCTAATAACGTTTCTATTGGAAATATGCTTTATGGTATTGCACTTGTTGTATTTTGAATAAAAAGAGAAACACTGCAATTGTACAATAATTATTACAGATATAGAATTCTTTTTAATATTTAATACACAAAACTTTCAATAAATACTGAAAAATAAAAATCATAATATTCGCTCATAAAACGAATCATAGAGTCAATCACGTTTGTTGCTCACAAAAAACCGTAAAACCCTTATTGAGCAAGGATTACATAGTTTTTTATTTACGTTTTACATTGACTTTTTTTTAAAAAGAAATTATCCTCTTTACACAAAGAGGACAGATATGCAAAATATAAAATATAGAACTGTAAACCTATCTGAAGAAACTGAAGATTTGACACATGAAAAACCCTGCGGATTTAAATTTAGGAATCGTACATATTGGATTTCACGACAGGCTGGCTGGAAAAAACTCTTAGAAGAAGTAGTAAAGCTCTTATATGAAATAAACCCAAAAGAATTTGAAGAGGCTTCTTATGACGGAACAGAATTTCTCATAAATTACGAACCTGCTTTATGGGCAATCAATAATCGAAAGCCAGCAGAAAATTATTCAGATGATTGGTGGACAAAAATAGCAGATAACGTGTATATATACAATAAAAATTCAACCCAAAGGAAACTTAAAAACATTCGTTATTTTTTTGAGCTAGCAGGAGTCCCTTTAAGTGATTTAGATATATATATTTATGATAAAAAGTAGTATATAGAAGTATAGTATATTATAAAAAGCTTTTTTAACTTGACTTTTGACGCTTTCCAAGCAGTAGTTGTATAAACTTAAAAAGAACCGTAAAAACAAAATAAAGCGTTATGACAAAACACCCTGAAGTAATCATTACTCTGCCCAAGAACAGCGATGCCTATGTTATAATAATAACTTGTTTACGGGCGATAAAAGATCACAATTTAGGATCCGAAATATATGATTTCGCAAACCACATAAAAAAGAACAGACATAACAATTTGTTAAAGTCCGTTTCTGACTGGTTCACAATAAAATTTATTTAACTTGACTTTCAGAGAAAGGTAAGCAGTAATTGGACAAACTTAAAAACATAGTAAAAACAAAGGAGTCCAATATGCCTAAATACCCTGACATAAAGGTTTATTTAACCAATCGTGATGGGAATGCTTTCGCCATTCTTGCACGGTGTAAAAACGCTCTGGTCTTGGCTGGGAAAGAAGATAAATGGTCAGAATTCTTGACCGAAGCCACCAGTGCAGATTATCCGCATCTGCTTGTCACTGTTATGAAATGGTTTGAGGCTGAATAATGCCATATAAAAATCCACCTAAAACGACCAGATTTCATATCGGCAAGTCCGGCAATCCGTTCGGACGTATGCCCGTAATTACCAATAAAGACCTGTATCGCAACTTGCGTATTCTACGTATGTTGATTGACATTGCTATGCAGCATCTGCGACAAAAAGGAAACAATAATGCAACGGAAAGTTAAAGAGATTTTACCAAAGACGTTTGAGGAACTAAAAGCACTTTCACAAGATGAGCGCGCGCGTTTATGGGCACGGTATTCGCCACACCCTTTTAAGCGTCAAATGCGACCACTGTGGTACTATATTCAATGTGAACGATTAAGCCTGCGTATTGAGCCAAAGTTCATCAAGAAAATCAACAAGTATAAAGACAACCCTGCTGAATGTGTAAACCGCGTATTGAAGCACAGGTATAATATTACACCCGGTACAACTATCATTAGGCACTTTCGGAATATAGAACACAAGGTCTTGGTCAATTATGACAACACATTTTTATATAACGGGAAACAGTATCGTTCCCTATCCGCAATTGCGTCTGATATTTGTGGCACCAAGACATCGGGACCGCACTTTTTTGAACTGGATAAAAGGAAAGTAAATGTCGGCGATTAAATGTGCTGTTTATGTCCGTAAGTCAACTGAACATGGGTTGGAACAAGAGTTTAATTCTCTGTTAAATCAAGAAGAATCTTGCAAGGCCTACATTGCGTCCCAGGCATTTAACAACTGGGAATATGTTCGTACTTATACCGATGCAGCGATTTCTGGTGGAACCATGGACCGACCTGCATTAAAGCAAATGTTGGAAGATATATCCAAAGGGTTGATAAACACTGTTGTTGTGTACAAGGTTGATCGATTGTCTCGCTCTATCTTGGACTTTCACAATATGATGAAGTACTTTGATAAATATAACTGCAACTTTGTGTCCATCACCCAGGCATTTGATACCAGTACTTCTATGGGTAAGCTAACCCTGAATATGTTATTATCATTTGCACAGTTTGAGCGGGAAGTTGCCAGCGAACGTGTGCGTGATAAAATACGCGCTAGCAAAGCCAAAGGTCTATGGATGGGCGGTAATCCGCCATTAGGATACGATATAAAAGACAAAAAGTTGGTTGTAAACGAGATGGAGGCCCAACAAGTAAAACAACTGTTTGAAAAGTATTTGGAGTTACAATCTGTAAAACGCTTGGTTCAATATGCCGAAGCACAGGGTATATATTCCAAGAAATGGATTTCCAAAAAAGGCAATCAAAAAGGTGGCAATAAAATATCACTGATGGGAATGCACCGCCTGTTACGTGATATGACTTATATCGGTCAAATTGCACATAAAAAAGCAAACACCTTTGCCAAGGGCGAACAAGACGCAATTATTTCAAAAGACCTGTTTAA
>CALXPB010000023.1 GCA_944390225.1 uncultured Alphaproteobacteria bacterium | reverse complement strand
ACAATTGTTACTACATCATACCGAGTAATAGAAGCTGTACAAACGATAATTTCAGAAAATGGCCCCGCAAACTATACTGACAAACACGAAATAGTACGTATTTTGAAACAGGCTGTCTTAAACGGCGGAGACACAAACATACAAGAAAAACATGTCACCCAAATAGAAGATATGATTGGAAAAAATCGTTTATTTGAATAAATTAGTACCAATGAAACAATCTATGATTTGTTATACAAACCCAAACAGACACCTTTCGCCCATCACATGCAGTATCTGGCGTATCAAACAACAAGGCTTTAAACGCTGTATAGCCTAACCTAACCTGCTTATCTATAAACCGTGGCAAAAAGTCTTTATACGATACGGCATTCTGATTACCTAAAATCAAAAATTTTTTATGATATTGTATCAGCTGCGCTACATATTCTCTGAACAAAGAAAAAGGCGGATTAGTAACAACTATATCCGCCAAGTTCAACATGTTTATTGACTCTTCGCTTCTGAAAGAAATACCACCCGCGCCGCCAGACCACAAGACTTCTTTTATCAAGCCTAATTCTTTTAACTTTTTGAAATAGCGCACAAAATTACTATTTTCTGTATCACAATTACAATAAATAACTTTATTGTAGAAAAAAGGCAGATAATGCGAACATTCTTTTTCTATGTCTTCATATTGGGTATAAAATTCATCGTTTTTTACGTTTTTGGCTTTTTGCATACTTTCACGTCTTCCGGACACATAAAACTCCTATGGCATAAAAAATCCCAGCAGAAGCTGGGAACCAAAATAAAAATGCGGGCATATTGCCCGCTTTCTGTTGAGAGTTATTATATCAAAAATCAAGTCAAAAGTCAATCAAATGCGCTTTGTTAACTGGTCGTCTTTTAACATTTTCGCTTCATACCAGTCAAAAAGCATATTCACGTCAGTTTCGGGCAAATAAGTGTCATCATAATTATATTTTTCTTTGCGTTCCAAGTTTTTATGAAGCTTTTCAGTTTGTAACGCAAATTTAACATACGCATTTTGTTCTGCCTGAGTTCTGTTTTCTTTTTCTGACAAAATCCTACGCATACGATTATTCATCATCACAAATTCTTCTTTATACTGTGGCAAGGCTTGTACATGGTCACGGTACAAACAAACATAGTTATTGTACAATTTGGACATAACTATATATACCGCAACCGCTATACGTACCATGTGTCTAGTCGGGCAAGGAACACCACGTAAAGCTTTAAAAGCCTCCTTAAGAAGTTGCTTTTGCTCTTGCGAAAGCCCGTTTTTGCCCCAACTTCGCCCAACGTCATTCCAAAACGTATATTCTGAACTAACGCCACGCATAATGTCCTTGGCATATAAAACGGCAAGATGCAATATATCTAACCAACAGACAGCCTCAATAAAAACAACCGCATCATTTGCTTTTAAAGTGTCAACTTCTCGCTGATACATAGTGCCAATATTCAATTTTAATTCTGAATTATGAAATGCGTATTTTTCCGCATTTTTTTCAGTAATAAAATTGTCCTTCATAAGCCGTTTTATGAACAAAGCACCTAGTTCTGACTCATGCGAACTTTCCATTAATTTTACACATTGTCTAACCGCTTGCATATCGCCTTTTATAGCTTTGTTAACCAGTACTTTTGTGACAGCACTTGCTTTATCTATCTGACCAATACCGTCTTTTAAGGATATTTTTTCACGCAATTCTTTATCAAATTTTTGTCTAAAATTGTTTATGGCGCGCGGTCGACCTTTTGGGTTACCAGAAACGCCCGGCTTAAACATATTAGCCTTAGGTGGCGTTTTATACCCAACCACATATTTTTTATTCGGCATTTTGCACCTCCTGCAATAGTTCATTATAAGTTTTGTTTAGATTTACATTTATTGCATCTTGACCCGTCATTTTCTGCCAACGCTTAATAGTCACGTCTATATACTTGGGTTCAAGCTCTATTCCGCGGCATACCCGCCCCGTTTTCTCACATGCGATTAATGTGGTCCCAGAACCAAGGAAAGAGTCCAATACAATGTCTTTGGGGCGCGTGACGTCCAATATAGCATCAACGACCATTTCAACATTTTTTACAGTCGGATGTAAAAGTAAATCATCTCTGTTACCACCAAAAGTATTTACTCCGGAATAATCCCAGACATTAGTCCTGTTTCTACCATTCACCCCAAGCTTTACATTATTGATATGTGGCGCAGTACCATATTTATAAACGAAAACAAGCTCATGTTTTGATCTGTATAGGGAGCCCATACCCCCTGCGGCTTTATTCCAAATGCACAAATTCTTCATTTCCGAATAAAGTTTGTCACAGGCAGATGTGATTTCTATGATATGACGCCAATCCATACACAAATAATGCAAAGCACCGTCAACAGAATACTTACACAATTTTGCAAAAGCATCATGAAGGAAACTGGTAAATTCTTCACGTGACATCTCGCCACACGCCATTGCGAAGTCATCGTATTTAATACGCCCGTTACCACAAACATGCCCATCAATCTTCACATTATATGGCGGATCTGTAAAGATCATCTGAGCCCTACTATCCCCCATAATTTTTAAATAAGGTTCTTCATCCAAAGAATTACCACAATATATTAAATGGTTACCCAGCTGCCAAATGTCGCCGTTTTTGGCTACGACTTCTGTTTCTAAAACCTCTGGTATTTCATCAAGCGGATCTTTTTCAAGATCTTTTTTATCGCTTTTCTGAATAAAGGCCTCAATTTCTGGAACTTCAAAGCCTGTGACTTCAATATCAAAATCCAAATCTTGTTCGGACAACTCCTTTAACTCTAAACCCAACAAGTCAATATCCCAATCACCCAGCAAGGTCAAATTGTTATCAGCAATTCTGTAGGCTCTTTTCTGATTTTCGGTCAGATATGTAATCCTAACACACGGTACTTTTTCTATTTTCAATTTTTTGGCGGCAAGTAATCTACCATGCCCAGCCAACAAAACATTATTTTCATCAATCAACACTGGGTTTGTAAAGTTAAACTCTGTTATAGAGTCTGCTATTTTCTTAATTTGATCTACGTCATGCTTACGTGGATTGTTCTCATACGGTCGTATTTCGTCTACATTTAAATACTCTATCTTTAAATTCATACTTAATC
>CALXPB010000022.1 GCA_944390225.1 uncultured Alphaproteobacteria bacterium | reverse complement strand
GTGTTTTTCCAAGTAAAATCAAAAAACTTATCAAAGTTATTCATGGTAAAAATCCTTTTGCCTCAGCATAGCAAAATCCAGGACATATGCAATTTTTTATTGAAAAAAACGGGGCTTGCGCCCCAGGGGATCCGTAATTGGTTTACCCCACAGAAAATATTCTTTATTATATAAACGGTTGCTTCTCAAATCGTCCGTTGAATAAAGATTTCTATGAGAGATATGTTATATTAAACTTATTTGTTTTTCAAGTTTTTTTATTGCTTTTTTGCTAATGTTTTATACCATATGAAAAACGATGCACGGAGTTAAAAATGTCAAAGATTTTTGGGTTTGATTTAGGTGTTGCTAGTATTGGCTGGGCTGTTGTGGAATTGCCAGATGTTCCAGATAATGTTGTTCTGGATGAAAGTAATAGGCTTGAAGGTAAAATTTTGGGTGCCGGGGTGCGTTGTTTTGATACCGCACTTAATGGTCAAGATCGCAGAAATGCAAGGTCAATGCGCCGTAGAATACGTCATCGTGCGCAAAGAATGCGCGAAATACGTGCTTTATTAAGAAGTGAAGGGCTGATAGATATTCCAGAACCAAAACATAACGGTCATAACAATTTTTATCTGAATAAAGATATAGATGAAAATATTTGGAAACTACGTGCGGTTTCTGCATTTGAACGCCCTTTGAATCAACGAGAAGTTGGGAGAATTTTATATCATTTGGCTAAGCATCGTGGATATGATGATATTACTTATCCGATAGCACAGGGCGAAGTCAAAGAAAAAGACGGGGAAAAGAGTTCCGACGAATTAAAAGCCACTGGATGTATAAAAGATAATCTTTTGCTGTTGAACCAAGAGGCTAATTCTAATAAAACAATGTGTCAGGTTTTATATGCTAAAAACCCGAAACAAATGCGTAATCATAAAAATGTTGTTGCGAAAAAGACAAAAAATGGAGAAATAAAATATTCTGAGGAGGCAACATATACGAATTCTATTCCACGTTCAGAAATAAAACGTGAAGCAAAAATGATTTTACAGGCGCAAAAATCTTTTGGAAATGATTTCTCAGATTTATTCGAAAAATGGGAAAAAATTGCTTTTCGTCAACGAAAATTTAATGAATCTGGATCTCCAATGGCAAAGTCTATTGATGAAATGCGCGGTCGTTGTATATTTACAAATGAACCCGTAGCACCGAAAGAAGCACCAATGGCACAGTTGTTTGTCGCACTTAGCAAATGCAATCAAAATGGTTTTAATGCCGAACAAATAAAAAAAGTTATAGATGCATTGTATAAGAAAAAAACTGGTTTATCATATGCTGATGTGAGAAAGTTGTTAGATTATAATTCGCCATTCGCAACGCTAAACTATAAGCGGGAATATGACAAAGAAACTAAGAAATGGTTGGAACCAGATATAAAAAAAATAGAAAAAGAAAAATTTGCTGTCTTTACTGGTTATCACAAGTTATGTAAATTTACAAATAATTTGTCTGATATGGATAAAATATTTGAAATTATTGCCACGCAAAAAACGCCAAAAAATATAGAGCAAGAAGTTTCAAAGATTTGCCCAGAACACGCAAAACAAATTTCAGAAATTACAACGTCAAAATTCTTGAATTTATCTCTGACCGCATTGCGTACGCTGGTTCCAGAAATGGAACAGGGAAAGTCATACAGTCAAGCCTGTGAAGCTCATGGCTGGAATCATCGGACCTCTGGCGAATCTTTTGTTGATATAACAGACGAAGTTCAGCCGGGATATTTGCGCCGTATAAATTGGGAAAAATTAGGGAATCGTGTAACTTCACCAGTTGTGAAACGTACACTTTCGCAAATGCATAAAGTGTATAATGCGATGGTTTATCGTTATGGTAGTCCTGACAGAATTCATTTGGAAATTGGCAGGGAATTAAAAAAATCCCCAGACGATATCGCTCGTATAAATAGAGAAATTGAGAAAAATAGAAAAGCCAATGAAGAAGCATATAAGGAGTATGGAAAACATTTTCACAAGTATAAGCTGTACATGGAACAAAGTGGTCAGTGTATATATTGCGGAAAAAAGTTAGAGGCTGGTTTGTGGGATGCGTACGAGATAGACCATATTCTGCCATATTCACGTTCTTTGGACAATTCGCAGTCTAATAAAGTTTTGGTCTGTCGCGAATGTAATCAACGCAAGGGGAATAGAACGCCGTACGAATTTATGTCAAATCAGGAATTCTTTGAAATGACTGTTCGGGCTCGTGCTTTGAATAATTCGGTAAAATTTAGAAAATTGACGAATATTGATTTGCCTTCATCGTATGATGAAAAAAATGACTTTATTGCAAGAAATGCAAATGATAATGCTACAATTGCACGTTTTGCCAGTCAGTATTTAGAGCAGGGGATTGATTGGGGAAAAGATAATAAAAAACATGTATTGGTGCGAACAGGTGCTTTGACAGATTATTTGCGGCATCAGTGGGGATTAGAAAAGTCACGTGAAGAATCAGACAAGCATCATGCTCAAGACGCAATAGTTATTGCTTGCGCAACGCAAGACATGGTCAGATATTTGGCGACATTGTCTGCAAAATTTGAAAATAAATGGGATTTGATTGGCGAAAATGGGGAAGCTTGGTATAAACAGTTAAAGAAGTCTATATCAGAGCCTTGGGCTAATTTCAGGGCAAATGTTTTGTCTTGTTTGGATTCTGTGTTTGTTTCGCGTCCACCGCGTTGTAACGCAACTGGTCAAGCGCATAATGAAACAATTTGTGGAAAAAATAACTCTTATAATACCAAGAAAAAAAGGAACTTGGAAAAGAACCGTGGCAGTGGCACGTTAAATGTTCGTTTTGGCAAGGCTGATCGTGGTAATATGTTCCGTTTTGACATATGGAAACAGAGAAATGGAAAATACAAGTGTGCCCCTGTATATGTTTCTGATTTGGTTGAAAAAAACGATGCAAAATTTGTTGTCGCAGATGCTGACTTCGTATGCACTTTGCACAAGGACGATTATGTAAAGCTAACAACACGTAAAGGCGAAGTTTTTGAAGGTTATGTAATGAAAATGGATCACGGTACTAACTTTATTTTATATAGACAAGATAATAGTAAGGTACAGGTTGTAAAAAAATCTGTTGGTGAATGCGAAAAAATTGAAAAGTATTCTGTGACTTTGCTGGGAAATAAAAAGTTGGTCAGATTGCCAGAAAAAAGACAACCCGTTGTAAAAAGCAAATAGTTTACTATATATACTGTATAAGATTGGTGGGAAAGGATACAAACAAAGGCGTTTTTTATGTCTTGGCGCGTTCTTACCTTGACCAATCCTGGTCGTGTTTGTGTTAAGCATAGACAACTGAATTGGACAGATGAAGCAGGTAATATTCAAAATATTCCAATAGAAGATATTTCTGTCTTAATCATAGAAAATCCATATATACAAATTTCTTCTGCAGTGTTGGCGGATTTAGCGGAGACAGGGGCGGTTGTTTTTACTTGTGATTATTCACATTTGCCAAATGGTGCATTGTTTCCATTCCATAATAATTCCAGATATACAGAAAGTGCTTTTGCACAAATAGAATCTTCTTTGCCATTTCGTAAGCGTATGTGGCAAGAAATAGTAGTGCAAAAAATAAAAAATCAATCAGCAATTTTAAGATTGGTTGGATCTGGGGCATATAAAAATTTGGATATACTGGCCAACAGTGTTCAGTCTGGAGATTGTCAAAACATAGAAGGTGTTGCGGCACGTGTATATTGGGGTGCTTTGTGGGAAAATTTTAACAGGAATGATATTTTAAATGTAAAAAATCATGCGCTGGATTACGCGTATGCTATTTTGCGTGGGTGTGTTGCAAGGTGTGTGGTTGGAGCGGGCTTGTTGCCGTTTTATGGTATTCACCATTGTAATAAGTTAGATAATTTTTGTTTAGTTGACGATTTGATAGAACCTTGGCGTCCTTTTACAGATTTTGTAGTTAATAAAATTGATTGGAGTGCAAATGATTCTTTGACCCCGCAAATCAAACAACGACTGATATCTGTATTACTGCATGGATGTAATTTTAATGGAAAACAACATTCTGTATTGAATGCTATGCCTTTGTATGCTGAATCAGTGGCAAGTTGTTTTAAAAATAAGACATTAAAGAATTTGAAATTGCCGATTATTAAATCAGAACCACAGATAATAAATACACAGAATTAACCATGAAATATAAATATCAGGAAAAGTTTATGCGAATAATAGTATTTTTTGATTTGCCGGTCAGCACAAAAAAGGAACGGTATTATGCAACGCGATTCAGGCATGATTTGTTGAACGACGGTTATTATATGATGCAGTTTTCTGTTTATTCACGGATGGTAAAGGGGCTTGCGGATGCGGAAAAGCATATTCAAAGATTGCATAGCTTAACACCACCATCTGGTTCTGTTCGTGTTTTAACGGTCACAGAAAAACAATTTGCTGATATGTTTTTTCTGGTGGGGCAACCGCCACAGGCAGAAAAAATCGGAACACAGCAACTATTAATGTTTTGAAAAAATATTTGTTTTATTAAAAAATAGGCAGAAATTTTTATAAAATTTTTATGATAAAAATGATAATAACCCACAAAAATCTGTGGGTTATTATTAGTCTATTATATCAAAGACGATTTGAGAAGCAACCTATAAC
>CALXPB010000021.1 GCA_944390225.1 uncultured Alphaproteobacteria bacterium | reverse complement strand
GTTTAGATATAACTTCTATGATATTTGCTATTTCTGAAACTTTGGCATATATGTTAATACTCATATCTTGTCCATTTAGTTATAAACAGTTCTAAAACTATTTATCTTATATATGCATATATATATTTATATAGAAAATATATCTATAAAAGTTAATATTATATATATTATATATGTTGGGGTATGGTTATATAAACGGATTGTTATTTAATATTTCATTTTTTATGTGATATATGGTTGTTTGTATTTTTGTTGGTTTAATATTGTATATTTGTGCCATTTGTGTTTTGATTTTATTTAACACTTTGGTTTTTGGGTTGATTATATATTGGGGTATGTTGTCAAACCCTTCTTTGGAAAAGGTTTTATATATGCTGTATGCATAAAGACTTTTCATTGGTTTCAGGTTTAGTTTTTCTATTTTTTCCCATAAAGAGTCAGTTTTTCGGTTCAAATATGGTAATATATACAAGGCAGGGTCTATTATGCGAGACCATATATTTTTGTTTAATTTTTTGATAATTTGATTTTTGAATATATTTTTAAATGATATATCTTGATCTAATTCGCATTGGCTCAGTTTAGATCTTAACATTTGTGTGCGATATATTCTGTATTCAAACCGAATAATATCTGTTTTTGTTGATAATTCTGGGTTATTATTTAATATCTCTGTTCCTGCGGCTGTTTTTTTTAATTCTTCTAGTTTGTCATAAAAACATATTTCGTATGATGGTGTGCTTTTTGATCCAGGTTTGTAACAAACTATATTGACCTTGCGACCATCCTTGGATTCTTTTTGTATTTCTGTGTTGTAAAACTTCGTTTCACCTTTTTGTATTATTTTGGCAAAATGCAATTTGTTCAGTGTGGATAAAACGGTGTCAGTAGAAGAATAGTTTGTAAGGTCTATGTTTTTACAGGTATGAACTTCCCAAACATAAGCATTGCTTATATCGTCCAGAGATATATCGATATTCAGGTGTTTTAATTTTGCCTGTAATGTTATTATTAAACAAGTAAAGTCAGTTTCTTTTATTTCTCGGATATTGTTTCCATATAACATAATAGGGGCAGAAAATCGTATAACACAAAAACCTATTTGGTTCGGATACATTGATATAGATATTTCTGGTAAATATCCGTGTGTATTTTTTTCATCTGTTGTGTGCTCGCGGTACGGTTTGAATGGGGCTTTTATGGGGGCTGCTTGCCACGACAGCACCCTTTCCAGATATAAAGCATCTATATTGAAATTATCATAACTTCTGAAAGTTACCAGGTTTAATGGAACCGCTATTTTTATAGTATCTATCATTTTTATTCCATATTTATGTGTGTTTTTGCATAAAAATCCCATGTACCTGTTGGATATACACAACAGATATATTTATTTTTGTGCCGTTTATGTTTGGATTAAAATTAGGTGTTATTGATTGCTATCTATTGCTTTTTGCATAGCATCTCGGACGGCTTTCGTTGATAATCGGGCATAAATTTCAGTGGATTGCATAGATTTGTGTCCCAATGATTTTCCGATTGTCAATAAACTGGTGCCTTGAATTGCCTGCCATGAAGCCATTGTCCTGCGAAGGTCGTGAACCCTTAAATTATCCAAGTTCGATTGTTTCAAGATTCGTTTCCATGCTTTGGTAAAATAGACATAATGTCGCGATGGATTTTCAGGATTTGGAAATACCCATTCGCTGATATGTGGCAATTTATTTAATATTTGTATGGCTTGGTCTATCAAAGGAACGGTGACAGGTTCGCCGTTTTTGGTATCTGGGATGTGCCAAATTTTTTGTTCTAAATCAATATCACACCACCGCATAGCCAATACATTGCTTTTTCTTGCACCTGTGTATAATAACAGCAGGAAAAATGCCTGATATATTTGTGGCTCTTGGGATAGGGCTTTTTTGAATTTTATAAATTCTTCCTTGGTCATATAACGATCTCGTTTTGTTGTACGATGTTTCTTTATATTATTTGTAGGATTTTGAGCAATCCAATCCCATTCAATGGCTTTGTTATACATTGCCCGCAACCGTTCTAATGTATGATTAGCTTGGTATTTGCCATTATTAGCAGAAATTTTATCAAATAATGCTTGGATTTCTGGCTTGCAGATATCACCAATTTTACGATTAAACCAATGTCCAAGAAACTTTGGTATTTCTTGTTCGTCTTGTCGCCAAGATTTCTTTTCCAGTTTAGAATATCTTTCCATAAATTCGGCGAATAAATCACCCAAAGTTTTCTGTATGCGATACTCGTGCTTTGTTTGATTTGGGTTTTCGCCGGCATGGAATTTTGACAGAATGTTTATTGTTTGTTTTCGTGCTTCTTGAATAGACATTTCTGGGTAATGTCCCAATGTTATTCTTACCACTTTATTATTGTGTTTTTTTAATACCACAAACGATTTGACATTGTTGTCAGATACCCGTACAGACAGACATGTTTGTGTTGAATCATACACAACATATCGTTTTTTGGGTTGTGCTGGCTGCAAACTGTTCAAATATTCTTTTGTAAAATGATGCTTATTGGCAGACATTTGGTTTCGTTTTAATTTGTGACATGTTTACTCGAACACCAAGAAAATCAAGCTTTTTATCCGTTGGTTTCCTTGCTCTCAATCCATTCCATAACACTGCTTAATGGGTATAAAATTCGCCCACCAGTTTTTATATATGGTATTTTTTCTTGGTGTGTGATTCGCCATTTAGCCAATGTATTTGGCTTGTATCTTATTATTTGGGCGAATTCTTTTGTTGTTATATATGTCTCAATTGTTTTTTTTGATTCGATCATGGCTTAAATCCTTGGTAAAATTAAATTCTAATTGTACAGCTTCTTTGTGTGGGGGATTTTTATTCCCCCACTTCTTTTTTTTCGTTTTTTTAGGATTCTGATTTGGATTTTGGATATTAAAATCAAATTCCAACTGTATCGCCTGCGGCTTTTTATTTTTATTCCGCATGGGATTCACCTTTTTTATCGCTTTGTGGTAAAATGATAATATCCTTTTCTTCTGTGTTATACATGTAGCAAATTACATCATCCCGCGATACTTCTCGTTGCAGAAATTCTGGTTTTGGCAGTCTGAAAAGTGGCGGTCTGTTTTGCAATCGGATTGCTATTGATTTATCAATAGTCCAACATATTCCGTCTTCTGAACCAGCACGATATACAGTGAAAAGCTGTGGCAACCGTCTTTTCGTTTTCAGAAAATGTGTGCAGTTTTTAAACTCTGCAAATATTTTCGCGAAAATTTGTCTGCTGTCTAAATCGTGTTCTGAATAACACCAAGAATCACAAATCAGTGGTTCCAAGATGTTGTCGGGGCACTCGTTGGTGTTTATTACCTCTAATAACCGTTGTGCTCGATTCACAGGGTCTAGAGCCACATAGGTGTCAAACTCCTTGCACTGCCATGCCTTTTGCCGAAAGGTTTGTCTTTCTTGTTCAGTTAAACAACTTAATATCAGGCTGTCTGTATAGTTGTGCAATGTTTTGTTTTTCGCCCATTGTGGTCCATAGTGTCCCTGGTTTTCTCTTTCACGAATCAGGTATTCTGCTTGTGCCCCAATGTAATGTTTTTTTATTTTGTTAAGAATTTGTGACATGGTTTTTCTCCTTTTTTTTGTCACATTGCCTTGCCGAAGGGCTGACTCGGCAAAAAAGGAGATACAGACAATTAAAAGAAATCAGTTGCTTTTAAATTTAAAATCCATTATCATTCTTATGTCAGTAAGGTTGATATAGATTTTGTCTGTATCTACTTTGTTTGGGCAGGTGTTTCTTGCCCAATTTTTTTATTCAAAACTTTTAATAGAAAGTTTCGAATTTTTTTGAAGCTTTTGTTAACTTCACGATACATTATGGGGAATTTTTTAATTTTATCAACGAAGAAAATTACTGACAAAACATAAGGAAAAAGCCCTTTTCCCAAAGGGCAGGGAAATGCGGGCTAAATTAAAATATGAATATATCAGTGTCATTAATTAAGGTGACATTTGTCATTGATAAGGGTTTGTTTTAATTGACAATGTTCCGTCTTTATATATGAATATTGACTTGAACATATCTAGTTCATCTTTGGTTAATCTTGAATATTTGGCATTTTTTATATTTTGTATGACTGCTTCACGGAGTTTTCTTAGGCCTTGGTCTGCATAACAGCTGTTTCGAATTCGTGCAGAATATTCGGCTAGTCTTGCAAAAGATACAGGTTCATTTGGTGCCTTGGTAATCAGATATTTTAGTACATCTGCTATTGTGCTGTTTGATCTGTTTAGGCTATAAATTTTTTTTGATTCACCTTTTACATAAAACATAAGGTCATTGTTTTCCAAGTAAAGATAATATCCACTGTAAATTAATTCGGTTTTATCCAAAATTATTTTATAACTGCCGCATTTGAATACTTCCGCCAGATGTTCAAAGCTAACCCTAAAGTTACTATGCATTAATTGTCTAACTGTCTCTTGAATATCATAAAACCTTCTTGAATCTGGATTGGATGTTAAGTAATTTAAATTATCGATTAGCCCCCAATCACAGTACATTGTTCTTAAAACATTTTGTTCTATGGCTTGGGCCAGTACTTGGCTTCTTCTCCAATAAGAGGGGTGTTTGTATGTTTCTTCAATTGGTATTCTGTTATCTCTTTTTTTATCAAAATGTTCGTATCCGGGGGGTAATGGCACCCAAGCAGTTTCCAGCCATTCGCATGCTTGTCTCCAATCGCAATCTTCGGATATAAATTCATAAATGTGCTGTCGTTGTGGTTTAAACATTTTGCACCCCCTTTTTTATGAATATTAACAGGTTGAATGTACTGGTTCCATAAAAAAGGTTGCCCCTGGGTTGCCCCGATTTAATTTGGCGATTTGGTGTTGGGAAAATTTGTACTAAAAAAGCCCAGAAAACTGGGCG
>CALXPB010000020.1 GCA_944390225.1 uncultured Alphaproteobacteria bacterium | reverse complement strand
CGTATAAGACTGGGTATATCTGGCAAGGTATATTCAGTTTATGATGACTCTATGGCAGACAGTGCACAATAAAAAAACCGCCGAATAAGCGGTTTTTATTTTACAGCACTGACGGCCAATCTTTTACGACCGACTGCGCGACGGCGATTTAATACCGCGCGTCCGCTTTTAGTTGCCATTTTCTCACGAAAACCGTGCGTGCGTACACGACGAGTTTTCGATGGTTGATATGTACGTTTTGTTGCCATAACTAAATCCTTTTGCGCATATATTTAATCATATGTTTTTATAAAACGCAACTTTTTTATTTTGTTTTTATTAATCCCAGTTTTTGCAGAGATAATAATATCAAATGATAAATAAATAATGCTGTAAATAATTTCCAAAAAGGTAAAAACATTTTAATTGTCTTTTTTTGTTATTGTTAATCTTTATAAGAATATTTTATTACCAACGGTTGTTTTGTCAAGCGATTT
This sequence comes from uncultured Alphaproteobacteria bacterium, assembly GCA_944390225.1. Classification (GTDB taxonomy): domain Bacteria; phylum Pseudomonadota; class Alphaproteobacteria; order Rs-D84; family Rs-D84; genus Enterousia. The sequence goes on along the minus strand of CALXPB010000020.1, from coordinate 4,472 downwards.
TTTAAGGTTTATTTCTTGACCGAAAGCCTAAAAATTTGCTATTCTCGATATGTTAAAAATAGGGGAAAAAATAGTATGTCAGAAACAAACAATATCAATGAAACCAACGATATAAAAATTCCGCAGTCTTCCATAGAACATGAAATGAGAACTAGTTTCTTGGACTACGCAATGTCTGTGATAGTTGACCGCGCTTTGCCGGACGTTCGCGACGGGTGCAAACCTGTGCACAGACGTATTTTATACGTTATGAACGAGGTTGCACCAGCCACAAAACCAACTGTAAAGTCCGCCCGTATCGTCGGTGATGTTATGGGTAAATATCATCCGCACGGGGATAGTTCTATTTATGAAGCAATGGCTCGTATGGCACAGGACTTTTCTATGGGGGAAATGCTGGTCCAAGGACAAGGTAATTTCGGTTCTCGGGACGGTGATAAACCTGCGGCTATGCGTTATACCGAAGCGCGCTTGTCTAAATTAGGTGCGTCTTTAATGGACGATATGGACAAGGACACTGTTGACTGGCAACCTAACTTTGACGGTACTTTACAGGAACCTGTCGTTCTGCCCACAAAGTTTCCGAACTTTTTGGTAAACGGTGGTTCGGGTATTGCTGTTGGTATGGCAACAAACGTCCCGACATATAATTTGGGTGAGGTTTGTAACGGTATTTTAGCAATCTTGAATAATCCAGATTTAACAGATGATGAATTATTTAATGTTATTCCAGGACCAGACTTCCCAACAGGTGCAGTTATCATGGGGCGCGCAGGTGCGTATAAAGCACATACAACGGGACGCGGCTCTATCATCGTCCGTGCAAAGACGCATATGGAGACTTTCCATGATCATCAAGCAATTGTTGTTGATGAAATACCTTATCAAGTAAATAAATCGCAATTGATTATGAAGATTGCGGAATTGATTAAGGATAAACGTATAGAAGGTATTTCAGAAATTCGCGATGAATCTTCAAAAGAAGGTTTGCGTATAGTTATTGAGTTAAAGCGTGATGCTATTGCAGATGTAGTACTGAATCATTTGTTTCAGTATACGGAAATGCAAACGAATTTCCCTGTAAATATGATGGCGTTAAATCGTGGTCGTCCGATGTTGTTTAATATTCGTGGGGTTTTGGAGGCATTTATTGAATTTAGAACAGAGGTTATTCGTAGACGCACTATATTTGACTTAAACAAGGCTCGTAATCGTGCGCATACTTTATTGGGCTTATCTGTAGCGGTTGGTAATTTGGATGAAGTTATAGAATTAATTAAATCTAGTCCCAATCCCGATGCAGCGCGTGAGGCTTTGATTGCGCGTGGTTGGAAGGCTTCTGATATTGAGTCTTATATACAGTTAATTGATGACCCAAATACAGAATATAAAGACGGAATGTTTTATATGTCCGAAGATCAAGCGCGTGCAATATTGGAATTGCAGTTGCATCGTTTGACGGGACTTGAACGTGATAAGATTCATGATGATTTAACTGAACTTGGGGCACAGATAAAAGACTTGTTGGATATTTTGGGAAGCCACGAAAGAATTATTCAGATTATACGAGATGAAACAACAATGGTTCGTGATAACTGGGCAAGCGATAGAAGAACAGAAATATCCGATGCAGAAATTGATATAGATATAGAAGACCTGATTGCGCGTGAAGATATGGTTATAACAGTATCTAATACTGGTTATATCAAGCGTGTATCTTTGGATACATATCGTGCACAGAAGCGTGGCGGTAAGGGCAGAAACGCTATGACGACAAAAGATGATGATTATGTTGTTCAGGTATTTGTTGCAAATACTCATACTCCGTTGCTATTTTTTAGTTCCAAGGGATTGTGCTATAAGTTAAAGACTTATAAATTGCCAGAAGCTGCAGCATCTGCAAAAGGGCGCCCATTGGTAAACTTATTGCCATTAGAAAACGGTGAAACGATAACAGCGATATTGCCGGTACCAGAAGAAGATGTTGAACGCGTAAAGAATTCCGGTAAAGAACATTTCTTAATGTTTGCAACTGCGTCTGGTACAGTTCGTCGTAATCGTATGTCTGACTTTGATTCAATACGCGCGAATGGAAAGATCGCGATGAAATTGGATGAAGGTGATTCATTGATTTCTGTATTGCCGTGTAACGAAGACCAAGATGTATTCTTATCTACATATCGTGGTCGTTGCATAAGATTCCCTGTTTCAGAAATAAGAGTTTTTGCAGGACGTAATTCAACAGGTGTTCGCGGTATGAGTCTGTCAAAAGATGACAGAATCATAGGTATGGCGATGTTGAATCACGGTGAATCTGATGCGGCAATACGCGCGGCATACATAAAGCAAAGCCGTGCGGCGCGTCGTGCAGAAACTGGTGTTGAAGAAGAAGCAGACGCAGAAGAAGAAACAACGAATTTAGTTTTGGATGAAGCAAAGATGAAAGAATTAGCAGCAAGCGAAGAATTCATCTTAACAATATCTGAAAACGGATTTGGAAAGCGTACAAGTTCTTATGAGTATCGTACAACACATCGTGGTGGTGGTGGATTTACGAACATAAAGTTGGGTGGTAAAAATACAGCAGTTGCGGGTTCTTTCCCAGTAAGTGATGATAATGATATCATCATGGTAACAGACGGTGGAAAAATAATTCGTACACCTGTAAAAGATGTAAGAATTGCTGGACGTAGTACAGCAGGTGTGACATTGTTCCGTACTGCAGAAAACGAGAAAGTGGTATCTGCGATTTCTATTTTGGGTGAAGAAGAAGAAGCGGCAGAGGTAGAAAGCGAAGTCGCTCAGCAGGAACAATAATAGTAAAGGAGAACAGGCATGGATAAAGAATACTTTGCATCTATAAACGAGGTTTCAAAGCGCTTATCCGTGCCTGCATATACTTTGCGTTATTGGGAAAAGCAGTTTCCGACAGCGATAAAACCGACAACTGGTGCAGGAGGCAGACGCTATTATAGAACCGAGGTTTTTAATAAACTGGTTGTAATAAAAGAGTTGCTTTATACGCGTGGTATGACGATTGCAGGCGTAAAGAAACTGTTAAAGGAAGGAACTTTTCCAGATACAGTAGAAGATATTGCGCGTATGGATAGTTTTGCTTCGGGTACAGCATCTGTCACGCCTGTGCAGAAAGTAGATACTGATATGATAGATATCGCGATAAATTTATTAGAACAGGCAAAAGAGCAATTAAAAACCATATAAAAAAAAGCCGGTAAAAGCCGGCTTTTTTATAGAAATTTTTTGCGGAACATATCACGCAATCTATAAGCCAATGGATTGAAGGGGTTGTTATAGTTGGGTAAAGATATTTTGTTTGATTCTCTGTGTTCTATTTATATAATAAACGCTATGGATGAGAATCAGTTAAAAAATGTTGTTCAAAAAACTTTTCCAGAAATACATATAAATAATTTTTCGATTCTGGGTAGTGGAAAGTATGCATATGCATGTTTAGTTAATAATAATATTGTTTTCAAGATTCCAAAGGTCGAAGATGAATATATGAACGACCAAGATAAAGAGGTAAATATTTTACAGCATTTGGCAAACAAATTGTGTATCAGAATACCAGAAATATTGTATAGTAAACATAGTGCAGAAGGTAAACATATCATAGGTGAAAGCTTTCTAAGTGGTTTAAAGTATACACAAGAATTACACGATTCTTTCGATGAAAGAATGAAATCAAATATATTGCAGCAAATCGGCAGAATTATGCGCAATATGCATGATTGTGCTCCTGCTGATACAACGTGGCTTAAACGGGATGTTGAAACTTATGTTGATAATTTAGATGCATTTAATGGGTATTGTGATAAAAATGTCAGAAATATATTGCCTAAATATATTATAAATATCGCTGATAATTTGGCAGATAAATACAAAAAAATATCATCTAAATATCCGGCTCGTCCAGTTTTTGCCCACTGTGATTTACATTTTGGAAATATGATATTTGATTGTGAAACAAAACAAATAACAGGTTTAATTGATTTTGGAGCCGCACATTATGCAGAACCTGCACGCGATATGCATTATTATTATGGAACTGGTGCAAAAGATATCTTGATTGGATACGGTGATAATGGCGACGTTTTTTTGCCGATACGGCAAAAGTTTCAATCTGTGATAAACATTATGTGCAATATAAAAGAAGATTTACAAAACAACAAATCGCCAGATAAAAACATAGAAAAACTAAAATTGTGCCTATTTTAATTGTATTAAATATAAAACTTTTTTGTAAAAATTTTTGGCAGTCCCAACGGGAATACTTCGTCACCTTGGCTCATTATGTGCGTGGCACATAACCGGCGTACTGCAGTCCGCCTTTCGCCGGCGGTTCGAACCCTTTGTCACGTGTTCGATTCCCGGGGCATTCACATAATTCGTATTTGCTGGTTCCCAACAAATACAAATTATGGCAGTCCCAACGGGAATCGAACCCGTGT
>CALXPB010000019.1 GCA_944390225.1 uncultured Alphaproteobacteria bacterium | reverse complement strand
TTACAATGCAACGCACGGGGACGGTACACAGACTTGTTATTATAATGAATCTTCCCGTGACTACTCTTCAAACTGCACGGACAAGGTCATTACTGCTTGCGATGCCGGATACTATTACAACTCTTCCAGCAGTACAACAGACTGTGTAGAGGTCGGTATCAGTTATTACAGCCCAGCAAACGATCTTGACAGAAATCAATGTCCGCAGGGCGGTACAACCGCAACATCAACAAGTGCAGCGGTATCTGCGTGCTTTAAGACAAATATGTCTTACAATGCAACGCACGGGGACGGTACACAGACTTGTTATTATAATGAATCTTCCCGTGACTACTCTTCAAACTGCAAAGACAAGGTCATTACTGCTTGCGATGCCGGATACTATTACGATTCCTCCACTACCAAAACAGACTGCGTAGAGGTCGGTATCAGTTATTACAGCCCAGCAAGCGATCTTGACAGGACTCAATGTCCACAGAGTGGTACAACCGCAACATCAACAAGTGCAGCGGTATCCGCGTGCTTTAAGACAAATATGTCTTACAATGCAACGCACGGGGACGGTACACAGACTTGTTATTATAATGAATCTTCCCGTGACTACTCTTCAAACTGCAAGGACAAGGTCATTACTGCTTGTGATGCTGGATACTATTACAACTCTTCCAGCAATACAACAGACTGCGTAGAGGTTGGTATAGGTTATTACAGTCCGGCTAGTATAATTACTAAATCTCAATGTCCGCAGAGTGGTACAACTGCAACATCAACAAGTGCTGCTGTGACAGAGTGTTTCAAAAACAATCTGCCTTGTACAACAACAAGCGGAACAGGAACAAATACTTGTTATTACAGCGAAACAAGCAGTAGTTATACATCTAAGTGTTCTACATGCCTCGTCGCAGCGTGCGATCCTGGGTATTACTTGGTCGACGGAGAATGTGTAAAATGCCCTGCCGGAAATGTATGTAATGCAGAAGGTAAAAAAACCTGTGCATCTTTGACAGGAGGTATATACCCAGAATCAGATGCAGGTATATCAGATGTCGCCATGTGCTATAAGAATTGTACTTTGCCGGCAAATGCGGCTTCTGTAACAGGTCGCGATTATTACACGGCACCCGATACATGCGAAATCATTAAATGTAAGGCCGGTTATACGCTTGATAACGGTGCCTGCGTGAAGTGTCCTGCCGGAAGTTTCTGCGACGGTTCAACAACACCTGTCATACCTGGTGAAGATGCAAAATCTTGCACCAAACTGGGGGACGGTTCTTGGAATATGTCGGCGGCAGGCGCAACAAATGAAAACGACTGCTACAAGGTTTGCGAGGAATATGATGTCGTTGGCGGAATCGGAATTCCTTTGAACGACACGGTGTTCTATCCTAACTCATGCCAATTTAAATATGTGTCTGACTCTGGAGAACCATGCGAATTAATAGACGGAGTCTGTGTGGTCACAGCGTGCAAACCAGGATACGAAAAAATAGGTGAAGACTGCGTACCATGTAACGTGGAATTTGCAAAAACTTATAAAAGTACGGGGGTATGTCAGGTTGATTCCTGCGTGATAGGATATCATCCAAGAGGTCGCGCCTGCGAAGAAGATATCAAAGAGTGCTCGTTACCAAACGTAGAATACGCAACGCAAAGTTGGGATTATAAACTGAACGCCTTTGGCCCGTGTACAGTTAAAGAATGCGGTGAAGGTTATCATGTGGCCTCAAACGCATGCGTGTCAGACGTACAACCTTGCAGCATCGAAAACGGTATTGGTTATAAAGAATGGGATCATTATTCTAAAACTTGGGGTAAATGTATCGCAACTTCTTGTGCCCCGGGTTATACGAACGATCCTTCTGAAACAGACGAACCGATAAAACCGTGCGGTGAATGCAGAAATAGGTACAGCGTACTAGGTCAATTGGCAGTCAGCAGTTATGTCAAAGGCTGCGAAATCGCCTCCTGCATGTACCAAGGTGAACTGTATAACCTAGAAAATAACGAATGCGTGCCGATTTGCCCGCAAGAAGAATATGAAGACGAAACAGGTACTATGGTCTGGGATCAAAGCAGAAAGAGATGCGTCCGTACCTGTAAAGAAGGTTATACAATGTGGTAATTTTAAAGCCCCTTTTGGGGCTTTTTCATAATCATTGGATTTTTCTTTTTCGTTGTAGTATCTATATCATCATGAAAACTTATGATGTCATCATTATCGGAGCCGGTGCCGCAGGACTTAGCGCAGCAAGTGCCGCTTTATCAAATAAAAAATCCGTTGCCGTTATCGACATGGGAAATGTACCAGCCAGAAAAATCGCCGTTTCTGGAGGTGGACACTGTAATTTTACTAATGCCGCAGTCGCTGCAAATAAATATTTCGGGCACAACCCTGACTTTACGCGTAGCGCAATCAGTAAAATATCTCCAAACGACATTCTTAACTGGGTAAAACAACACAAAATCAATTGGATTGAAAAAACATCTGGTCAATATTTCTGTAAGGAAACCGCAAACGATTTCGTAAACGCTTTGATTTCAGACGCAAAAAAAGCCGACTTTTTTATGAATAATAAAGTTGAAGACCTGGATAAAAATGAACTTTTCAGAATAAAAACAAATAAAAATTTTTATACCGCAAAGTCTGTAATAATCGCAACAGGCGGTATTTCTTATCCCGTTCTGAATGTTTCAGATGTTGGATATAAAATTGCAAAAAAATTCGGTCATAAAATAATTCCTGTTCGCCCTGCTCTTTGCGCAATTTCAACAAAAATTTTTTCTTCTGAACTATCTGGCATCTCATTAGATGTAGAAATAAATATAGGGAAAGAAATAATCTATGACTCTATGTTGATAACCCACTTCGGCCTTGGGGGACCAGCAATATATCGCGCAACCGTAAGAAACATTGATGCAGATATACATATAAATTTGTTGCCGAATACAAATGTATTTGAGTGGCTGAAAATACAAAAACAACAAAACGGTAAAAAAAGTCTTGCAAATATATTATCTTCTAAGTTGCCTTTGCGTCTGGCGCGTTGGCTTACACAAAAAAGCAATAAAAATATCGCAGATTATAAAGATACAGAACTAAAGCTCATTTCGCACAATGTATCCGATATCATCGTAAAAAAAGACGATTTTAAATTATACAACCTGCAAAGCGCAGAGGTCGTCAGAGGGGGCGTATCAACAGAACAAATATCTTCAAAAACTATGGAGTCTAAATTGTGTCCGGGTATGTTCTTTGCCGGCGAAGTTTTAGATGTAACAGGCGATCTGGGGGGCTTTAATTTGCATTGGGCACTTTCCAGCGGTAGAATAGCAGGTGAAAATGCTTAGTAATATTATCCTGTTTTTTATTTTGCTGTTTTATTATAAAATATTACCAAGGTTCTGTATATGAAAGAAGTCGTTTTTATAGCCAAAGATAAGAAAAAAATATTTTGTACCTTATGGGATAAAGTAAAAAATCCCATAGGAATAGTTCAAATAATACACGGAATGAACGAACATGTAAGTAGGTATGATAGATTTGCAAAATTTCTAAATAAAAACGGCTTTATAGTATTCGGAGATGATCATAGAGCCCATGGCAGAACTGCTAGCGCACCAGATAAAATAGGAACAACCGACGGTAATGCAGATTTGTTCAAAGCCATACTCTTTGACGAATTAGAAATTCTTGAGTATTTAAAAAATAAGTATGCTCTACCTGTATGCATTTTTGGACATAGTTATGGCAGTTTTATTACGCAGGCCTTGATAGACAAGACAAACCTGCATTCTGCCGTATGTTTATGTGGGTCTGCTAAATTTTGGAAAACATATTTATTTATTGCTCGGTTATTGTCTTGGTTTGGTAAAACCTTATTCAGTAAAGACCATCCTGCAAATATAATAGAATTTTTTTCACCAATAAAACAACGAAGTAAAGATAAAAGCCCACTGACCAGAGATAAAAAACAAGCAGAAAAATATCAACACGATAAATATTTCAGACCGAAATTCTCGTACGGGTTTTATTACTCAATGTTTGATAACCTGTTAAAAATGAAGCGAGAACGAACTTCTAAATCTATACCTATGCTGATAATAAGCGGTGAAAAAGACCCAGTAAGTATGGATGCTAAATTGGCTAAGAAACTATACAAAGCGTATAAAAAAATCGGTATAAAAAACATTCAATTTAAATTATACGCAAATGATAGACATGAATTATTAAACGAATTAAATTATAAAACGGTTCAAAGCGACATTTTAAAATTTTTTAAATCTTCAATATGTTATAACCATAAGAAGACACGACGGGCCTCATAGGCAAGTCCCAGACCAACACTTGATAATTTATCAGATGCGGATATTTCTGTGTTTGGAAAGAATTTGATTACTATATCAGACACTCGTGGTACCTCGGTCGAACCACCAGTCAAGATTACTAAATCTATATCTTCTTTTTTAACCCCTGCTTGCAAAAGGCATTCCGATAGAAAAGATTCTATTTTTCTAACTTCATTTGATATCGCATTATTAAAATCTTCTCTGGTTATCTGTACCGAGGGTTTATCCGATAAAAAATCTAAAATACTTTCAACGCATAAATCTTTTGACAATGCTATTTTTGTTTTTTCAACGTAATCCAAATTTATATGACCTAGCCTGTTTTGTATCACCTCGTATAAGCGCGCAAGTTTTTCTGGCTCTAAAGCCCATGTCTGATAACCTTTTACCAGATTCAATGTCTTGTAGTTATAAACTTCGTTCACCTGATTCCATGTAGACAGGTTTATATAAATACTATTCGGTATGCTTAAAATCTTGTCATAAACTTTATAATCTGTTCCCATACCAAACATCGGCATAAATTCTTTTAAGGACAAATTTTTATCAAAATCATTTCCGCCAATTCTAACGCCTGTATTTGCCAAAACGTCTTTGGTTCTATCTGCTTTATTTCTGTTTTCGGGAGAAAGGCGTATAATTGTAAAATCTGAAGTACCACCACCAATATCAATAACGCAGGCTAATTTTTCAGAGTTAATTTTTTGTTCGTGTGCAAAAGCAGCAGCTATTGGTTCGTATTGAAATCTGATGTTTTTAAAACCTGCTTTTTTGGCAATTCGTTCAAGTTCTTGTTGCGCTTTATCGTCTGCAGCTGGGTCATTATCACGAAAATGTACGGGGCGCCCCATAACAACTGATT
>CALXPB010000018.1 GCA_944390225.1 uncultured Alphaproteobacteria bacterium | reverse complement strand
ATAGACGACCATAATCCAAAATTCTTGATAACAATGGATACACCTTTCAGAAATGAGTATAATGGCATAAAAGTCGTGAATGCGTTTGATTGGCTATTGAATTCATAAAAAACCTTAGTTGAGTTCTAAGACAAAACAAGCGGATAACTTATGTACATCTAATACGCAAACATATTTTGCACTAAATAATAAAAAGGTAAAAAATGCTCAAAAAATATTGATATTTATAATTTTTCCAATCATCACTGCACATGACGGTGATGATTGAAAGGTTCCTATAATGCTTATAACAACTTGCCCTCCATGTTTGCGTTGGTAAGCTTGCAGTATTCTAATATCTCTGACGTATTTGCACCTTTGGATTTCTATGCATAAAACATAGTCCCAGACAACCAGACATAATGCAATTTGCAATCTATTCTGTCTTCTGATTCTTATGTACCAGACATAGCATCAGTACATAGTACCTGAAACAGAAAAAATTGTGCTTACATTTTCAAAGGTGTATCCAACACTGTTTTTGCTGTAATTGGATCAGAATTATTCACCTTAGGTGGCTCCAATAAAAAGTCAACTAAACCTAGCGTTTCGCTAACGGCGTGTGCCGTTTCTGCATCAGTTGGAGCTCCTTCTGAACTGCTGTGGTGTTCTGGCGAAGATAAGTCCTTTAAATATTCCAATTTATCCTTTATATCTCTCAATTTATGGTTTGGATTACTATTTATAATTGAGCAATAGTCACCTAAATATTTTTCATGCTTAAACTCTGCTGGATACAAACTTTGCAACAAACCTTCTAAGTATATTCTAATATCTGCCACAACTTGGCGTTTATCAGCATCTGTATGACTAGCCTTTTGAGAATACTGTTTTATTGAATCATATGCTTTTAGATGCCTGTCTTTAACAATCTCACTTAAATTACATTCTTCAATTACGCTACTCACACCTTCAATTTTTGCTAACTTTAGGCTTTTTTTCTCTGCATTAGGTATTTTTCGAAATAGCGTATCCAAAAATAGGGCATCATGAGATAAGACAAACAGTTGCGATACTTGTTTTGACAAATCTTGAATTTCAACAATCGTTCTTCTCTTTCTAGAGATACCCAAAGAAGAGATAGGGTCATCCACAACCACAATTTTATTTGATAAACTATCAGCCCTTTTTAGTTTAGCCAAAAAGAAAGCTAATACCAATGTGGATTTATCACCTTCACTTAATGCATTACCAATACATAGTTCCTCATCAATAGAAGTTTTCGGTCTAGCTGCAACGATATGTTCATTACAGTTATCAATAATTATTCCGAAATCGTAGCTCGGCTTCGATGTACGTAAATTAGGCGGTGTAATATGAATTCTAAAATTTACACCAAACTTTTCAAGGAACCCATTGATTAAAAACTCATAATCATCCTTAAATTTAATAGCATTCGTCCGAAAACTTTCCTGCAACATTCTATAATTCATATCAGTTGAGTGACGCCTATCTATTAATGTTTTAACCTCTGTTTCTGCCAATTCATTTAGAATGCAATGACGTGTTTTTTGTAAATTAAGTACCAAAAGTCTTTTACGTTCAGACTCCAAATCATCTGGATTTAATCCCGACAATTTAGCATTTGTATCGTCTATTGCTTTATTATAAACATTAAATTGATTCACAAACGCAGTAAATCTTGAAAAAACCGCATCAAAATCATCAGGTAAATCCACCAAATCTAAAACAGCTGTTTTTTTCTTATCATACGCGTTTTTTAAGATTCTATTAAGATCTGCATATACTACCTTCAACTCATCAATACTTATCTCTGGCCACTTATCTGTTATTCCCCCATTAAACGCGCGACGTATTTCTGCATTCATTAAAATGCTATTTACTAATTCAGTAACCCTATTTTCTTCAAAAACATCAAGACCATTATAACTTCTCAACGAATTAGCAAAATTTCTATATTCCTCAGAAAAATAAGATTTATAACAGCTAACTAAATCTATATTTAATATTGATTGACCACAAAAGGGGCATTTATCTTTTTCTCCTAAAAATTGGTGCCCCTGCACTAACCACAAAGCATTTGGCATTCCAAAAGCACGTGCATGTTCTTTAACTTTTGTTTCTGCGTCTTTTGATAAAGCTTCCAAGGTCTTATGCAGAATTTTATTTACAAAGTAGTCTTTATCAAACTCCGGAATAGCAAGTTTCTTAAAAGGCTGACGTTCAGGATTATTTACTAATGCCTCTAATATTTTTATACGACTTGTTGTTTCTTCAATGTGCTTATCATAATCATATCCATCGACTGGTTTCGGCATATTATAAAATTTCTTTAAAAATTCATCTGCTCTAGCTCCGCTAAAAGGCACTTTTAAAAAATCTGAATTTTTCCTAATAATCTCGCCTTTTATACGATTTTCCTCAACAGGTATCGTTTCGTTCAATTCTTTTTTATATTTTTCTAGTTCAATTGCCTGTTTTATTCCCTCTTCTCCGAGAATGAGAGTTGGCAAATTTTTTTGGTGTTCTGTACTGCATTGCCATCCTGAAAGAATATTCTTCTCCACAAAGTAGGCATCAAATATTTCTATCTCTGGAATTTTATGCGTTTGCCAAGTATTGGGCTTTTTGTATAGGAAAACACGTTCTTGTTCACCATCCTTTACCTTAACTTGCACCTCTTGTTCTGCAGATTCCGCAACGCCTAAAGTCTTTTTCAAACCAACTGCTGTCGCATCTCCCGTTTTTAATGCTCGAAAAATCATTGCTAAGGTGCTCTTACCAACGGCATTTTCACCATAAATAGCATTAAACTTCTTAAAAGCGACATCGCCACGAGCTGTATATTCCTTGATTTGCCCGACATTTTTTATTTTTTCAATTTTTAGAATCTGCACCTATTTTTCCTTATAGTTTTTAATTATGACGGCCTATATGTTTAAAATAACAACCTTTTTACATCATTCTTATTTCATTAATAATTTTTGGCTTTACAAGCATCTTGTAACAATTAAGCTAACTGCCTTCACCTAGTCTAACAACTTCCATTACATTTTACTTGTCCTTATTTTTCAAATCTTCAAATGCTTTGGTCATTGTCGGGTTATTCTTGGTCAGTTTTTTTATCGTCAAATCTTGCGCCTTGTTATTCGCCAAACGCAAATTATTTTCAGAACTCAGCAACGCTTCTTTGGTCTTTTGCAGATGATCTATGGTTTTATCTATTTCATCTATGGCCTTTTTAAAACGTTCACTGGCGCGCAAATAATTTTGACCGAACTTTTCTTTAAACTCGTTCATTTCTGCTTCAAAGTTTGATATGTCTATATTCGTCTGTTTGTATTCCGCAATCTGTTGCTTATATTTTACAGAATTCAATGCCGCATTACGCAACAAGGTTATTATCGGAATAAAAAATTGCGGACGAATAACGTACATTTTTTGATATCTATGTGACACATCCACGATACCCGCATTGTACAGTTCACTGTCTGATTCCAGTAAAGAAACCAATACCGCATATTCGCAATTCTTTTCATTACGGTCTTTGTCCAACTCTTTGAAAAAGTCTTCGTTTTTATGCTTGCTTGCCGTTGTATCCATTTCGTTTTTCATTTCAAACATTATGGATATAAACTCCGTACCGTCTTCGGCATAATCACGAAAGATAAAATCCCCCTTGCTGCCAGTTCTTGCATCATTATCTTTTTCAAAATACGCCCTTGGGAATGCAGTAGCACGCAATCTATTAAATTCTGTATCGCAATGCTGCTCCAATGTTTCACCAATCATCTTTGTTGACTGTCTGGCTTTTAAATCTTTATACAGGGCTATTTCTGCATCTTTGGTTTTTAACTGCGCATCATAGTCGCTTTTTAACTTTTGTTGCGCTAATTCGTTGTCTTTTTCTTTGTCCTTTACATCGTTTTGTAACTGCGCAATAAGTTTTTCTTTTTCAAACAGTGCTTCCTTGGACCTATTAACAGCGTCTTTCACAGCAATTTCTTTGTCCTTTTCACTGGCTTCAACACGAGCCTTAAACGCTTCTATTTGTTTGGTTAACTCTGCAATCTCTTTGTCTTTGTTATTCTGAACCGTTGCAACCTGTAATTTGATTTCTGTGTCTTTGCTTTTGTTTGCAGCATCTATTTTTGACTTTAATTCGGCAATTTCTTGATTTAACTGCGCAACTGTTTTTTCTTTTTCTTGTTCTGCTTTTGATTCTGCAAGTTTTATTTCCGTCTGCTTTTCTTTTTCAAATTGTGCCAAACGTTCGTGCAAGTCTTTATGAAACTGCTCGTCACGAACTTGGGCAACAATCGCAGAATATCCAGATTCATCAACTGTAAAAACCGTACCGCACTTTGGACATTTTATTTCTTGCATGAATAAACTCCTTTCTTTATTGAAAAGAATCATATCAAGAAAAACGATAAAAGCAACACCTAAGCATTTGACAATATTCATATTGCTAACTTGCCTTTAAGACACTAGCGGCAACTGAAAAAAGGGTGTCGCATGAAGTACAAATCTTACAAGATATCAAACCAAACAAGGGTTCCACTTGCAGTATGCTTTATTATTGCGCTTGTCGCATTTTGAACAAAATGAAGTATCGTATTAGACGCCGTAATGGCGACTACCTGTCCTGTCGCGCAAGAATCCTGGTCCGTCACCTTCACCGCAAAATTACCCATATGACCACAGTATATAAAAATAAACCTATTTAACTTGACTTTCTGTGCTTTATAAGCAGTAATTGGACAAACCTAAAAACATAGTAAAAACAAGGAGTCCGATATACCTAAATACCCCGATATAAAGGTTTATTTAACTAACCGTGATGGTAATGCTTTTGCTATCCTTTCCCGATGTAAAAACGCGCTAACATTGGCCGGTTTGGAAGATAAATGGCCTGAATTCTTGACCGAAGCCACCAGTGCCGATTATCCACACCTGCTTGTCACTGTTATGAAATGGTTTGAGGTTGAATAATGCCATATAAAAATCCGCCTAAAACGACTAGATTCCAAATCGGTAAGTCCGGCAATCCGTTCGGGCGTATGCCCGTAATTACCAATAAAGACCTGTATCACAACTTGCGTATTCTACGTATGTTGATTGACATTGCTATGCAGCAATTACGTCAAAAAGGAAACAATAATGCAACGGAAAGTTAAAGAAATTTTACCAAAGACATTTGAAGAATTAAAAGCGTTATCGCAAGATGAACGCACACGTTTATGGGCACGGTATTCGTCTCACCCTTTTAAGCGACAAATGCGACCACTGTGGTACTATATTCAATGCGAACGCTTAAACCTGCGTATTAAGCCAAAGTTCATCAAGAAAATCAAAAAGTATAAAGACAACCCTGCTGAATGCGTAAACCGCGTATTAAAGCACAGGTATAACATTGCACCTGGCACAACTATCATTAGGCACTTTCGGAATATAGAGCACAAGGTTCTGGTCAATTATGACAACACGTTTTTGTATAACGGAAAACAGTATCGTTCTTTGTCTGCGATTGCGTCTGATATTTGTGGCACCAAGACATCAGGACCGCACTTTTTTGAACTGGATAAAAGGAAACTAAATGTCGGTGATTAAATGTGCAGTGTATGTCCGCAAGTCAACTGAACATGGGTTGGAACAAGAGTTTAATTCCCTATTAAATCAGGAAGAATCTTGTAAAGCATACATTGCGTCCCAGGCATTTAATAATTGGGAATACGTTCGCACTTATACCGATGCGGCGATTTCTGGTG
>CALXPB010000017.1 GCA_944390225.1 uncultured Alphaproteobacteria bacterium | reverse complement strand
TAAAACGGTCTGGGCAAGATTTAACCAAGGATAATATTTTATCTTTAACTGACTGTGCCATTTTTAAGATTTTAGCATATTTTTTCTTAAAAAACAAACAGAGTGTAAGTGTATAATTGAGCCTTGATTTGTAAAACCGCTTTTATTAAGATATTTTTAACACATCAGGATTAAAATCTATATCATCCATCAAAAGGAAGGGGACAAATGTCAGGAAAACTTATTACAAATCAAGAAACTACTTTGGCCAGCATAATAAACGATGCCCTTCCTAATTGTGCAGATGTCCGATTCTTGATCGGGTATTTTTATTATTCTGGTTTTAGAGAACTGTATAAGGGGTTAGCTGATAAGAATTTAAAAATTTTATATGGTCTAGACATAGATATAGATTTGTTAAAAGGCATAAGAGAAATAGAAGAATTAGATTATCAGCGAGTTTCTAAAAGCGAAGACCAGAAGCAACAGTGGGAAAAGATTGTAAAATTATTTGACACAAACAGGATGGACACAAAAGATTCTGTAGAGTCTTTCAGATTGTTTTGTGATAAAATCAAACAAGGCACATTACAAATACGAAAAACTAAAGATCCAAATCATGCTAAAATGTACCTATTTGAAGCCAAGGATAGCGATAAATTTGGTAATACACTGCCTGGCCATATGATAATTGGATCTAGTAATTTATCTGGGGCCGGATTAAGAACTCAACATGAATTAAATGTTATTTTTCATGGAGAAGAATATAATCAAGGCAAAGAATATTTTGATACATTATGGGACAGTGCAACACCAATAGCAGATGTTGATATTTGGGAGGAGTTCCGTAAAAATGTTGTGGAAAAAATATGGATAGACAAATTACCCTCTCCATATTTAGTTTATTTACGAGTATTAGAAGAGTATTTTAGCACAACCGCCCCACAGGATTTTAAAACACCGTATGAAATAACTAAAGATAATCGGTTGCCGGATGGAAAGGTTTATAACGATTTTGCATATCAAACAGATGCAATAATAGAAGGTATAAACAGACTTAAAAGGCATAATGGGGTTATCATTGCCGATGTTGTTGGGCTGGGTAAATCAATTATTGCCTCTGCGATTGCAGCAAATATGAATATGCCTGTTATTGTCATCGCCCCACCTCATTTAAAAACTCAATGGGAAGATTATTGCAAAGATTTTCATATCCAACATAATTCGCATGTGTTCTCTAGCGGAAAAATATCAGAAGTAGCGGACAAATTTGCCAACGATGAACAGCCCTTTTTATTAATAGTGGATGAAGCCCATAAGTATCGTAATAAAAACAAAGATTATGATAATTTATACAGATTGTCAAAAGGTGGCTATAACAAAGTGATGTTGTTAACCGCGACCCCATATAGCAATAAACCAGATGACATATATAACTTGATACGGTTATTCCAAATTCCGGAAAAAACCACATTAAGAAACATTAATAATTTGGGCGGTCAATTTGAAGAACTTATCAGGGAATATAATAAAGCATACAAAGAAGCCAGAGATAACAAAAATAATAAAGCGGTACAAGAAGCATTTGATGATTTGGTGAAAAAAATCGCAAAAAGGATACAACATATAATAACCCCTGTAGTTATTCGTAGATCCAGAAAAGATTTGGAAGCCAGTAGCAAATATAAAAAAGACTTGGCCAAACAAAATATCAAGTTTTCCAAAGTCAGAGATCCTGAGATTATATCATACGATTTAGGCGACTTAGAAGAAAAATATATAAACACATTGGATGTGATATACCCAAAAGATTTTGACGAAGAAGAATCACCAAGAAGTATAAAGGATGGTGTATATAAGGCGGCCAGATATCAACCACTAAAATATGCAAAAGAGCCCGCGAAAGATAAAATTATCAGAGCAATGTCTGATGAAGAAGCAGAATGGGTATTCTTGGAAGGTTCCCAGAGCAATTTGGCTAATTTTATGAGACGGCTGTTAGTGCATAGATTTGAGAGTTCAATCGCTTCTTTCAAAGCATCTCTTCAATCTCTGAGAAATAATTCACGGACGATTTTAAACTGGATAGAGGTCAGGCATACTATACCTGTATATAAACGGGGGTATTTGCCAGACATCAAGGCATTAAAAGAAGATAGTGAAGACAAAGATATGACATCTCTTTTGGACGGTATTGACCAAGTAGAGATGAAAGTATCTGAATTGAAAGCCAAAGGATTGGTTGAATTAGATATGGATTGGATAAAACCAGAATTCATATCAGATGTAAAACAAGATGCGGAAATATTAGATAAAATTTATAAAGATTGGTTTGGGGATAAAGGCAACATAACAGATGACCCTAAATACGATACATTTATAAATAAAATTAATAAAATGCTAAAAGAAGAACCAAATCGCAAAATAGTAATATTCAGCGAATTTGCAGATACTGTAAAGTATCTATACTCAAGGTTAAAAAAAGATGGTCTGCCTGTATTTTGTTATTCATCTGATATAGCCAATACCGTCAATAAAAAGGCTATAATAGAGAATTTTGATGCAGGATTGCCAAGTAATCAGCAGAAAGACTTTTATAAAATATTGGTGGCCACAGATGCTATTTCAGAAGGTTATAATTTGCACAGAGCCGGCACAATATTTAATTATGATATACCATATAATCCTACAAGGGTAATTCAACGAATTGGTCGTATAAACCGTATTAACAAGAAAGTTTTTGATGAATTGTATATTTACAACTACTTCCCATCAGAAGTTGGTGCCAGCAATGTAAATCTGCAAAGAATTACAACAATTAAAATGCGGATGATTCATGCCATTATGGGCGGGGATACCAAGATTTTAGACAAAACAGAAAAGTTGACTTTATCTAAATTTAATAATGAGTTTAATAAGGCCAAAGAAGAGTCAGAAGAATTATCTTGGGACACAAAATATCGCGAAGAATGGGAAAACACAAAAAAACTGTTTGAATACCAAGAAGCACTGGCTATTAACCCGAGAACAAAAATACAAAGGACAAAATCTAATGGCCATCCTGGTATAATCGTGTTTGGGAAACGGGGGGGCGAATGTGTTTTCAAATGGCAACAACCTTATGATGAAGCACCAGAATACATATCACCAGAAGAAGCAATTCCTTTGTTTGAGGCTTCTAAAAACGAAAAATCAATAGCGGTCTCAGAAAGTTTTTATAATGTATACCAAAATATTAAAGACAATCTGTTTACAACCCAAAAGGCAAAAGTTAGTACACCGCGAGTCAAAGCATTGTCAAAAGTACGGGCTATGTTGAATAGTAATGATGAGCAATGTGATAAGGAGTATCTGGAACTGCTATTTAAAGTACTGGAACTAGATGGGTTGCCAGATTTATCCCCAATAAACAAAGCAAAAGATTGTAAAAAATTAAAAGAAAGCATTTCTATAGAGATTTTATTACATATTCTGAAATCTGCAGACAAAATAGATAAAGAGCCAGAAAATGTCATCTTGGCGGAGGAAATGATATGATCTACTTAGACGAAGCATACGACCGCGATAGTTTTCAACAATTTTTAGAAGATCAGTTCTTGCCAAATGATTACCGTCCCACCCAGCTTCAAGAACCTCTTATAAGTCGCGGGCTGATAAAGGATATATTAAATTTAGGCACCGTTCCATCTTTGGATAATTTGCAAATTTTTGAGGTAATACACACAGCCAAAGCAGATGCCCGTGTCACATTATCAAACGAGATGGTTAAGTATATGCAAAACAACCAAATCACATATGCTTTGGTTGCTTTTGTCCGAGAAGGAGATCCCTTAGTTTGGAGATTTTCTTTTATAAAAATGTCTCCAAAGTGGAATAAGGAAGGAAAAGTAGAATGGGATAAAACCCCTTCAAAACGATATTCCTTTTTGCTTGGGAAAGGACAACATATTAAAACCCCAACACAATTTTTGATTGAAAAGGGTCGGGTCAAGGGTTTAGAAGATTTAGGCAATCGCTTCAGTATAGAAACTCTTACCAGTGCATTTTATGGTGAATTATATGATTGGTATATGTGGGCTTCATCAGAAGAAGCGGGGGTTCATTACCCAAATAATTCCTGTGACCCAGATGATGACAGAAGCTTTTTGCCAAAGCATTTAATCCGTTTAATTACCAGATTAATGTTTGTGTGGTTTATCAAACAGAAGGGTTTTGTTCCAGATGTTTTATTTAATGAACAAAAATTGAAAGAAGATATTTTAGTATCTTTTAATCCAGACAGTTATACAGAAGGTAATTATTATAATGCTATATTACAAAATTTATTTTTTGCTTCATTAAACAAAAAAATTAATGAAAGAAGATTTGCTGCTGGACATCGTGAATATGGAATAAAAACTTTGTTTCGCGATAATGACGGTCGTAAAAATCAAACAACTTGGTTTAAGAAATCACACGAAGATATAATTAAATTATTTGAACCTGTCCCCTTCTTAAATGGTGGATTATTTGAATGCCTGGATCAAATAAAAGAAGAAATAGAAGATGAAACAAAAAATAATCCAAAACCCAAAATTGAGTATTATGACGGCTTCAGCCGTGATGATGTACCTAAAAAACGAGCATTTGTCCCAAATGCACTGTTCTTTGCTAATGAACATAAGACCATCATAGATTCAAAAGAAAAAACAGTTAATGGGATTATAAATATTTTCAAAAAATATAATTTTACCGTAGAAGAAAATACCAGCAGTGATATAGAAGTAGCATTAGACCCAGAATTATTGGGCAAAGTATTTGAAAATTTGTTGGCCGTATATAACCCAGAAACGGGGGAAAGTGCGAGAAAAAGCTCGGGAAGTTTTTATACACCAAGAGAAATAGTGGATTATATGGTTGATAATTCCATTAATGCTTATCTTGAGACAGTTATAGGCAAAGATTTTGAAACAAAGCAATCTGATATAAAAAAAGCATTACAAGAAATAAAAATCATAGACCCGGCCTGTGGTTCTGGGGCTTTCCCTATGGGAATATTAAACAATATAATGGACAGATTGAAAGATATTGATCCTGAACTTGATCCTTATAATACAAAGCTACAACTAATAGAAAACTGTATTTATGGTGTTGATATTCAGCCAATTGCTGTCCAAATTAGCAAACTTAGATTTTTTATTTCATTGATATGCGATCAAAAAGAAAAGAATGATAATCCAAATGATAATTATGGAATTGCACAGCTGCCGAATTTAGAAACCAAGTTTGTGTCCGCAAATACACTAATAGACATAGAAAAACCCAGAAATATGTCATTGTTTGGTGATACAGAAATAGAAGAAATTCAACACAAAATAAATCGTATACGACACCAGCATTTTAATGCAAAAACCTGGGAAGAAAAACATAAATACCGTGATAGAGACAAAGATCTGCGAAAAGAATTATCAAAAGTGCTGGAAGCAAATGGAATGGATGCTACTTTTGAACTGCAACGACAAGCAAAGGAAATTGCTAAATGGGATCCGTATAATCAAAATGCTTCGGCCGGATTTTTTGATTATAAATGGATGTTTGGATTAGAAGATGGCTTTGATATAGTTATAGGAAATCCGCCATACATCAGCCTTGAAGAAATAAAAGGCGAATTGAAAACTTATTACTCTGACCCCAAAAAATGGCAGGTAAAGACAGGCAGTATCGATCTGTATTGTTTGTTTTATGAAAAGGGTATGCAACTTTTAAAACCAAATGGTCATTTGTGTTATATAACTTCTAATAAATGGTTGCGATCTGGCTATGGCGAAGGTTTAAGACATTTGTTTTCAACGAAATATACACCTAAGCTGTTGGTCGATATGGGGGGGCAAGTTTTTAAAAGTGCTACCGTTGACACTAATATCTTGTTGGTTCAGAACTCTTTAAGCAAATCTAATCAAACCTGGTGTTGGTCTAGACCAAAAGACACTGGTATGGAAAATATGAGCGATTTAATTGAACAAGATGGTCAGTATATGAAATTTACCTCT
>CALXPB010000016.1 GCA_944390225.1 uncultured Alphaproteobacteria bacterium | reverse complement strand
TAGAATTGTTTTTTAGTGCCTGTTGAACTTGATCAAACAGTGTTTTTGAAATAATCGCATCTTGTTCGCCCTTGGCAAAGGTGTTTGCTTTTTTATGTGCGATTTGACCGATATAAGTCATATCACGCAACAGGCGGTGCATTCCCATCAGGGATATTTTATTACCACCTTTTTGATTACCTTTTTTGGAAATCCATTTCTTGGAATATATACCCTGTGCTTCGGCATATTGGACCAGACGTTTTACAGATTGCAACTCTAAATACTTTTCAAACAGTTGTTTTACTTGTTGGGCCTCCATCTCGTTTACAACCAACTTTTTGTCTTTTATATCGTATCCTAATGGTGGATTACCACCCATCCATAAACCCTTGGCTTTACTGGCGCGTATTTTATCACGCACACGTTCACTGGCAACTTCACGTTCAAACTGTGCAAACGATAATAACATATTTAATGTTAACTTACCCATAGAAGTACTGGTATCAAATGCCTGCGTAATGGACACAAAGTTGCAGTTGTACTTATCAAAGTACTTCATCATATTGTGAAAGTCCAAAATAGAACGAGACAATCGGTCAACCTTGTATACAACAACAGTGTTTATCAACCCTTTGGAAATATCTTCCAACATTTGCTTTAATGCGGGTCGTTCCATAGTTCCACCAGAAATCGCCGCATCAGTATAAGTACGAACATATTCCCAGTTATTAAATGCCTGGGACGCAATATATGCTTTACAAGATTCATCCTGATTTAACAGGGAATTAAACTCTTGTTCCAACCCATGTTCTGTTGACTTACGGACATAAACAGCACATTTAATCACCGGCATTTACTTTCCTTTTATCCAGTTCAAAAAAGTGCGGTCCCGATGTCTTGGTGCCACAAATATCAGACGCAATTGCGGATAATGAACGATACTGTTTTCCGTTATATAAAAACGTATTGTCATAATTGACCAAGACCTTGTGCTCTATATTCCGAAAGTGCCTGATGATAGTTGTACCAGGTGCAATGTTATACCTGTGCTTTAATACGCGGTTTACACATTCCGCAGGGGTATCTTTATACTTTTTGATTTTCTTGATGAACTTTGGCTCAATACGCAGGTTTAAGCGTTCGCATTGAATATAGTACCACAGTGGACGCATTTGTCGCTTAAAAGGGTGGGGCGAATACCGTGCCCATAAACGTGCACGCTCATCTTGTGAGAGTGTTTTCAATTCTTTAAATGTCTTTGGCAAAATCTCTTTAACTTTCCTTTGCATTAGAATTTCCTTTTTGACGTAATTGTTGCATAGCAATGTCAATCAGCATACGTAGAATACGCAGGTTGTGATACAGGTCTTTGTTGGTAATTACGGGCATACGCCCGAACGGATTGCCGGACTTACCTATATGGAATCTGGTCGTTTTAGGCGGATTTTTGTATGACATTATTCAACCTCAAACCATTTCATAACGGTGACAAGCAGGTGTGGGTAATCTGCACTGGTGGCTTCGATCAAGAATTCGGACCATTTATCTTCTAAACCAGCTAAGACCAGAGCGTTTTTACACCGTGCAAGAATGGCGAAAGCATTCCCATCACGATTGGTTAAATAAACCTTTATGTCGGGGTATTTTGGCATATTGGACTCCTTTGTTTTTACTATGTTTTTAAGCTTGTCTAATTACTGCTTACCTTTCCCAAAAAGTCAAGTTAAATGGATTTGTTTATATATATTTTTCTGGATTATTGCGTATGGATATAGTAGCTTAAGAATGAATAAGAGGGATTTGTAAATGAAAAAAATTCTCGTTTTTTGTGCTGCGTTTATAGTTTGTACTTCTGTGTATGCAGAAAACACAAAAACTCTTTCTTTTATGGGAGGGCTTAATATAAATATTATTTCTCATACAGATACATCAAACGCAAATCCTTATTCAGAATCTAGTTATTTTAATTTTGCTAAAAATGGGGGCATCTTTTTTGGGGTGGATTATGAAGAAACTTTTCAGCTATTGTTTTCTTTTTCTCAATCGTATTCAAAGCTTCATCCATATTATTCGGACGCAACAGCTAAATCATACAGTTATGAACCAAAAATAAGCTTATATTGGCTATTCGGAGATTACAAGATAAAGCCATATATTGCTGCTATTATGTCAATGTCTTTTATAGATAATGAAACTTATGATGCGGTGATCCCTTTTTATGGTGCAGCTTTTGGAGGAGAATATTCAATAACAACAAATGTGTTTTCTAAAATAGGTATAGAATGCATGTTTGCTCCTTCCAA
The DNA here is from genome assembly GCA_944390225.1 of uncultured Alphaproteobacteria bacterium. Lineage (GTDB taxonomy): Bacteria > Pseudomonadota > Alphaproteobacteria > Rs-D84 > Rs-D84 > Enterousia. Next base: position 5,449 of record CALXPB010000016.1, on the reverse strand, counting down.
AGATTTACCATATATGTCAGATTATAAATCAAAGAGTTTTAGCTTAAATTTATCGCTTGGATATCGGTTTTAGTTTATATTTTTATATACTGCGGTCAGTTGAGTAATTTTGCGATGCAGACGGCGTAATAATATTCTATCGCGACAGGGAAGATAGCCGTTATTACGATGTCTGATACGATGTTCCATTTTATTCAAAATGCGACAGGCGCAATAATACAGCATATTGCAGGTCGAAACATTGTTTGGCTTAATATTTTCATAGGATTTATACTTCATGTGACACCTTTTTAATCAGTTGCCGCATTTACGCTTACTATTGTCTCAAAGTCAAGTTAGTAATAGGAATATTGTCAAATGTTTTGATGTTGCCTTTATAGTTTTTCTTGATATGATTCTTTTCAATAAAGAAAGGAGTTTATTCATGCAAGAAATAAAATGTCCAAAGTGCGGTACGGTTTTTACAGTTGATGAATCTGGATATTCTGCGATTGTTGCCCAAGTTCGTGACGAGCAGTTTCATAAAGACTTGCACGAACGTTTGGCACAATTTGAAAAAGAAAAGCAGACGGAAATAAAACTTGCAGAATCAAAAGCAGAACAAGAAAAAGAAAAAACAGTTGCGCAGTTAAATCAAGAAATTGCCGAATTAAAGTCAAAAATAGATGCTGCAAACAAAAGCAAAGACACAGAAATCAAATTACAGGTTGCAACGGTTCAGAATAACAAAGACAAAGAGATTGCAGAGTTAACCAAACAAATAGAAGCGTTTAAGGCTCGTGTTGAAGCCAGTGAAAAGGACAAAGAAATTGCTGTTAAAGATGCGGTTAATAGGTCCAAGGAAGAACTGTTTGAAAAAGAAAAAATTATTGCGCAGCTGCAAAACGATGTAAAAGACAAAGAGAAGGACAATGAATTAGCGCAACAAAAGTTAAAAAGCGACTATGATGCGCAGTTAAAGACCAAAGATGCAGAAATAGCCCTGTATAAAGATTTAAAAGCCAGACAGTCAACAAAGATGGTTGGCGAAACATTGGAACAGCATTGCGATACGGAATTTAATAGATTGCGTGCTACTGCATTCCCAAGGGCGTACTTTGAGAAAGATAATGATGCCAGAACGGGCAGCAAGGGGGATTTTATTTTTCGTGATTATGCCGAAGATGGGACGGAGTTTATATCCATAATGTTTGAAATGAAAAACGAAATGGATACAACAGCAAGTAAGCATAAAAACGAAGACTTTTTCAAAGAGTTGGACAAAGACCGTAATGAAAAGAATTGTGAATATGCGGTTCTGGTTTCTTTGCTGGAATCGGACAGCGAATTGTACAATGCGGGTATCGTAGATGTATCACACAGATATCAAAAAATGTACGTAGTTCGTCCGCAATTTTTTATTCCGATAATAACTTTGTTGCGTAATGCGGCATTGAATTCTGTTAAATATAAGCAACAGATTGCGGAATACAAACAGACGAATATAGACATATCTAATTTTGAAGCAGAAATGAACGAATTTAAAGAAAAGTTCGGTCAAAATTATTTGCGCGCCAGTGAACGTTTTAAAAAGGCCATAGATGAAATAGATAAAACCATAGATCATCTGCAAAAGACCAAAGAAGCGTTGCTGAGTTCTGAAAATAATTTGCGTTTGGCGAATAACAAGGCGCAAGATTTGACGATAAAAAAACTGACCAAGAATAACCCGACAATGACCAAAGCATTTGAAGATTTGAAAAAGGAATAAATGTTATGTATTTATATTCTTTAAAAATACGTGGTTTTAGAAAGATATCCAACGCAGAAATAATATTTTCACCAAATACTACTTTTTTAATAGGTGCTAATAATGCTGGAAAAAGTAGCGTTTTTGCGGCCTTAAAATTATTTTTGTCTGCAAATAAAGTTACGGCAATAGATGATTTTTATAAAGAAGACATAAATGCTATGTCAGTGGATTTGATAGAGTTAGAGGGTGAGTTTAGAGGAATAGACCCTAGAGTTATTGCGGACCCTACTTGGAGAGGTTTTAACGCCAGACGAGTTTTAAAGTATCAAAAAGAAGATGGAACATACGATTATAGGATTTTTTACAAAAGGACTTTTTATAAAGGCGCAAACAGCTCTTTTTCTATGAAAGAACGGAATTGCACCCCAAAAAAAGAATTTGCTGGTGCTAAGACTTGGAGAGATTTAATTGATAGAGGGATGCCAAGAAATTTGATTAATATAAATGATGAAAGGTTGAACGAACCTATAACAAAAGCCAAAAATCCAATAGACGAGTTATACGATCTAGATGCATTTTGGGATATGGACGAAAATGAAGTTGATTGGAAAGAAAACCCTGGAGGTTTTTCATCAAATGTTATTTCAAAATTGCCAAAAATTCTTATTATTCCGCCATATGACGATGTAGCGCAATACGCAGATAAAAAAGGCACTTTATACGATTTGCTTAATGAAATATTCGATGAAGTAAAGTCTACTTCAGAGAATTATCGTCATGCTCAGCATTACTTATCTTTGTTAGCAGATGAATTTTCGTCAGACGATGAACGGGCACCATTAAAAGAATTAATGGACAATTTAAATCGTGTTATCAATGGCGTTTTTCCAGGAGCAAAACTTGAAGCGACTACTACATTTGAATATGAAAATGCGTTAACTCCTAAATATGATATAAGACTAGGGAGTAATATCAACACAAAACCAGAGTATCAAGGAACTGGTCAAGTTAGAGCCGCAGTTTTTGGTTTACTCAAATATAAAGAGAGTCGTGATAGAGAAAAGGGTAGAAGTGAAAAAGATTTAATAATAGCTTTTGAGGAACCTGAATTGTATTTGCACCCGCATGCAGCTTATTTAATGAAAGAAGTGATTTATAAATTAGCAGATAATAATCAAATAATATGTTCTACTCATTCACCGTATATGATAGATTTATCAAAAGAAAAATCTCAAGTTCTAAATAAACTAGTTATTAGTACAAGAGACGGTAAAGAAGCGACGGTAGCGCAGGCTTTCAATGTTTCTCCAGAATATGTTGGTTTAGTTGGAGATCAAAAAAACTATATAAAAATGTTATTAAAGCTAGATGCAGAAGTGGCAAAGATATTTTTTGGGAAAAGAATACTTATTGTTGAAGGAGATACAGAAGAAATAGTATTAAAACAAATTATAAATTTATTGGAAGAGCCACAAAAAAATAGAATAATGGCAGATTGGACAATTTTAAAAGCTAGAGGTAAACCAGTAATAATTTCTGTTATTAAATATCTACATGCACTGGGTTTTGATGATATTAAGGTAATGCACGATGCTGATATTGGTAAGCCTAAAGCGGAAATCTTTAATGAACCCATAAAACGAGAGCTTAATAAAGATGACAATTTATTTGTATTAAAAAATTGTATAGAGGATGTCTTGGGTTATGAGGCTGAAACTAAAGATAAGCCATTTAAAGCATATAAACAAACCATGAATTGGAAAACATATAATGATGTCCCAGAAGGTTTCAGAAATATATGCGATAGGATATTTGATCTTTAAGCAATTTGCTTATACGAATAATTATTGCGAACAAATTTATGAAAGAACTTTCCCTTGGATGAAGCGTTCATAAAAAGATGGTACACTTCTGTTGGAACATCAAAGTATTGATAAATACCGCCAGAAATGAATTCTATTTCTAATGTATTACTATCAAAACCGACACTTTTTATGTTTGAAGATTCTACGGGGCTTCTATACATAACTATCACCTTATTATTGCTGTGCGATGGTATTATACTTTTTTAGTATTTTCAAGCGGATAAAATTCCAAAAATAGTTGCTTAGATTAGGTTGGATTTTCTGTTTTTTTATGTTAAACTGAAATGCGAATCCAGTGGGAATTGGGTTCGGGGCCTTCATAAGCCCAGTTTGTTCGGTGCGAAAGCATCGTTATCCGATGGTTCGGTGTGTTTTTGCACCGTTATTATGTCCCTGACTTATGGTCGGGGAGCTGTTGGTGTATATAAAAAGGGAAACCTAAAGACCAATGGGAATCGTTAACAAACTGATTTTATGAACTCCCCGACCGCCTTTCCTTTGGCGGTTATTTTTATGCCGTTCCCGCAGGATTTGATAAAGAAACAAAGGGAAAAATAATGGCGGGGAAATCATTAATAGAAGAATTACCAGAAATTGTTAAACGAGGTAAAAAAGAATATGAAAGAATTATTCAGCGATTACAGTCTGACAATAAAATGTTATTACAGACCAACGAATATGTTTTGCCGTCAAAAGATAAATCCGGTTTATTCCAAGGTAAAATCAGACAATGTTGCCCGCCAGATAGCAAAAATAATCAAATTTGTGATATAGATAATTGGTTTAATCGCTTGGTCTATGGCGATAACATATTTGTTATGCAGGCATTATTAAACGGCGATGAAAAGACGGGATTGCCGTCTATGCGGGGGGCAATAGATTTAATTTATATAGACCCGCCATTTGATAGTAAGGCAGATTACCGCACAAAAATAACATTACCAACAGGTGATATAGAAGCCCGCCCCGCGGTAATAGACCAATTCGCATATTCAGATACTTGGAAAAAGGGCACGGTCAGTTATTTGGAAATGTTGTACCCACGATTAATGTTGATGCGGGACTTGTTGTCAGACAAAGGGAGTATATATGTCCATATTGATTGGCATATAGGTCACTATGTAAAATTATTGTTAGATGATATTTTTGGTAGAAATAATTTTATTAATGAAATTATATGGAACTATCATGATCCTGCAGGTACTGTAAGTGATAGATATAAAAGAAAACATGATAATATATTCATGTATGCAAAAAATGATCAAAACAGATATTTTAATCTAGATGCTGTTAGAGTTTCTTATTCTGAAGGTACAAAAAAGCAAGCGGCAACAGGTCAAATTTCTTTTGGTAGAGTTACAAAATTAAATGATTTAGGTAAAGTTCGTGAAGATGTTTGGGAAATCCCAATTATAAATTCCCAAGCGAAAGAACGAGTAAATTATGCTACTCAGAAGCCGGAAAAGCTTTTAGAAATAATACTAAAAGCTAGTTCTGATGAAAATTCAATTGTCGCAGATTTCTTTGGTGGTTCTGGGACAACTGCCGCGGTCGCTGAAAAACTTGGTCGCCGTTGGATTACTTCGGACATTGGCAAACCGTCAATTATGATTATGCGAAAGCGGTTAATTGATAATGAAGCAAAGCCGTTTTTATATCATTCAATTGGTGATTATCAAAGGGAAGCTTTTGTTGCCACAAATGAAATAAAAAGAGTTTCAGATTTGGCAAGGGTTGTTATGAATCTGTATGGTGCAAAGCCGTTCATTGGCGACGATGTTCCTGCAAATTATGGTCAAATGGGACGGACTTTGGTTATTGTTGATTCCCCAAATAAAATTACCAGTGCGGC
>CALXPB010000015.1 GCA_944390225.1 uncultured Alphaproteobacteria bacterium | reverse complement strand
CTGAATCCAGCGAAGACACGTTTATACGTCAATTAAATGGCGTTTTGATGCAAGACTTTGCAAATAAAATTCGTGGCATATTGGTTGGTCGTTTTCAAAAAGAAACGAACCCAGACATCAAAAAAATATATCAAACGATACAAAATCGTATGCCAAATGTGCCGGTTATAATGAATCTGGATTTTGGCCATACAACACCATTATTGACAATACCAACGGGCGCGTATTGCAAAATGAATGCCCGCGGCAACGAATTTGAAATAACAATCAGCCGCCAGGAATAACCATGAATACTTGGTCTTTTAATAATGATGAACTGTTTGAACTTGTGCGTTGCGGTCGAAAAACTGCAACATGCGCTGTATTAGACAACGAACCATTATCCAGCCCCGGTGATGTTGAACAGATTGTAAATTCAAAAGGTGAGATAATAAAAATACAAATCACAAAAGTTGAAATTAAACGCTTTTGCGACATAGACGAAGAATGGGCAAGAAAAGAAGGCGAAGGCGATTTATCGCTTGCTTATTGACAAAAAGTGCACAAAGAATTCTTTACAAACTACTATAAAAACTTTGCCCCAGAAACAAAACTGGTATGTGAGGAGTTCTTTTTATTAAAATAAATAAAATACGGACAAAAAAAATTATTGTTGAAAACAATAAAATGCTTGCTAAAATCCAAAAAAAAAGGAATTCATATGAGGCTAGAAAATACCGATAATCTTTTTGAAGATACCGAAAATGCTGACATTTCATCAGCAGATCCAAAAGTTTGGGACGAAATCCAAGATCTAGATATGACACATATAGGATATTTTGATTTACCAGAAGAATATTTAAAATTCCGCGAGGAACTGCCCTCAAAAACAGAAAAAACCTTTTTTATAAACGGCATGTTTATAACCGCCAAACCGGGAGAAATGCCGGCAGACACATATCTAAAATATGAAGAAAAAGAAAAAACAGACCCAATTAGTAATTATTGGCGTAAAAACAAAGAAAAATCTGTTTTTTATAAAATTCACAGAAACGATTGGTCGCCTAAAATTCAACCTGGAAACAGCAAAGATTTAATATCTTCCGTAGTAAACGAAATCGTTCCGATATTCTTAACTAAATTGCAACCAAAAGCAATTAAATCTAAACATCTTTCAAAACAAGATTTATATTCTGCTTATAAAGAGGCAATATGTAACAGCAAAGAAATTGAAAATCGTATAAGTTTTGATGAATTCATCTCGAACATTAATTTTACCATTGGTATAGCAAACTGGGTTTATGCTCCTAAAATATCACCGGCTTTGCAAAACGATCAATTAAAAAGAGAATTAAAAAACAGGTTTTACAAAAAATTGCTTACTGCGAGAAATGAACAAAGTAAAAAATGGTATAAAAAATACTTTGAATATCAAAATAAAATAAAGAACGCCAAAGATATATATAACATAACATTCTCATCTTTCTTTCAAGACTTAGATGGATGGAAATCAGTGGATCAGCCTGAAAAATTCAAAGTAAAAAAAGAAGACTTATTCAACCCTTTTTCAAATTTCTATATAAATAATTTAATAAAAGCAAAAATGAATAAAGACCTTGCAAATCAGATTTTTTCAATACACGAAAGTATACAAATATCCGATTTAAAGGATAATTATCAAATCGTATTTGGCTATAAATACGATAAAGAAAAAGACGCTTGGATCTTGCCAGATAATAAACCATATTCTAAACACGAATCCGTGTATTCTGTAGAAGACCTTGGATTTGTTTACACCGCAAAATGGCAAGAAAGACTAAAAAAACAATATATGTCTTCTAACAAACAAAATAAAAGATAAAAATGAAACTTATATTATGTGGTGGCGGTTGGGCAGAAAAAACTGTCATACCAAACAAGATATTTGAAAGTTTAATAAAACCCGACAAACCAATTCTGTATATTCCACAGGCGCGCGACCGTGATCCTGAGGGTTATATCACTTGTAAACCTTGGTTGCTTGGCGAATTCAAAGATATAAAGCACGGTGAAATTGATACAGTTGAATCTTTGTCCGAGGTCGCTAATAAAAACTTATCTGATTATGCGGCTATTTTTATTGGTGGCGGAAATACATTTAAGTTATTAAAAGAACTAAAAGAATCTGGCGCTTTTGATAAAATTAACGAATATATAAACAATAACGGTCTGATTTATGGATGCAGTGCTGGTGCATGCATATTTGGAAAAGATATAGACATCTGTCTGTATGCAGACCCAAATTTAGTAGAACTAAAAGATACCAGTGGTTTTAATTCTGTATTCGGTTTTTCTTTGGCGGCACACTATACAAATAAAAATGCCGAACGCACACAACAGGCAACAGATTTTTTGACTGAATATTCACATAAAGAACCTGTAATCGCCCTGCCCGAAGAAGATAGTTTATATATAAACGGTGATAAAGTAGAAATAATCGGTACCCGACCATATTATGTATTTAACAAAGGCAATCGCACGCAATTTGAACCGAATATTAAATACGGAACAGACGAATTTATCAGAACTGTAAACGCGGTATAATATACTGTTCGTAATACCAGCGCATATCCTCAACTGAACAAAAATATATTTATTTTGTTAATTTACCATTTTTACAAAACTTATGCTATAATATAAATAAAAAAGAGTATTTTATATGCAAAACAATAAATTTTCCGATGCAATAAATTTATTACAAGAACTAACATATATGTCTGACATGAATAATTATCTGGCAGTACATACAACGGCTTATCTGCCGAAAATCAATAAAGATGGTATTTCATACATTTCTTCGACAGCAATGGCACAAGATTATGAACACATTCGTTCAACCGTACACATAGCATTAAACCATATTGTTATGGGGCATGGATCTGGTGACTGGTCTGAAACGCCCTACATAATTATGGTGCCTTTTAACGATTTAATGAAAGAAAACGGTAAACCGGCAGAAATGTCAGCGGTTGACACTTACTTTTCTGTACATCCCGACAAAGGGCTTATCTTACCTGATAATTATAGAGTAATCATACCAGCAGATGATATACCAGCAGGAAAATTATACGAAATACGCGGGAATACAACTGTATATAAACATGATAATTTTACCGAAGACGAAGAAAAACAGTTGGTTAATCAAATGTCTCGCATCAATTCCGATATATACAAAAAATGTAAAAGTGGTGAATTAGCCGATTACGAAATAGAGGCGGAATTAAATTCTATCGGTGAAACAGGTAAAAAATTATATGACAAGGCCAAAGACAAAAAAGCGTTTTTACGTGGTTTGTTTGAAAACAAAAGGAATACCATGTTATCGTCAGAGGCTCGCAATATGGCTATGCAAGCAACGTCCATCCAAATGGGCTTTCAAGTAATCAGAAACGTGCAAGATTATTCCGAAACATTAAATACGGTTGCTAAAACAGCCATGGCGAACGGCATTTCTGGCAACTCGTCAAACAAAGGTCATTCTAATAGCATGTACCATGATCTAGAAGGCGCAACAGCATATATAATTAATTTGCTTTATGGGAACTGGGTATTTGAAACCAAGGGCATTTTAAACTATACAGATAACCTAAAAAATCTGGGGCAAGAACTTATTTCTAGTAACATCCCTTACAAAAATATATTTATTCAAAGTATAATCAACAACACCCCATTAAATCTGTACGATATTTTTACCTCTCAGTTTAATAACAGCAAAGAATGGTATGCTTTACATGATAATAAATTTAATGAATACAGAACAATTGCGGATTGGGATGCAAATACAGATGAAACGATTCGTCGATACTGTGACAAACAAGACAAGAAATTTGAACAATGGCGACAAAAAGCATCTAAGTTGCCAGAATACAAAAAACTTATAAACACGCTAAGAACTTGGCAAGTCCAGAACATCGCAAAAAACACACGAGAATATTAAAAAACTTGCGATTGTAATTCATATCTTATACAATTAAGTACGAAACAGATTTTAAACGCCTTTACCGCCGGGCCTTGACTATTTAATCTCTGTAACTTCCATACATAAATTTAATAAGAGTGTTATACATGACTGCTTGTCGTGCGCGCAATAACATATTGGCGTTAAAGTTTTTTTCGTTCATTGATGCGCTGTATCCTATGTCGATACTGGCGGTGGTTTGGTTTTATCAAGTAACAGGGTCTTATACAACCGCGGCTATGATGTTTGCCATACAAACAATTTCACAAGCACTACTAGAAATTCCTACGGGAATTTTATCAGATAAATATAGCAGAGTATTTAACTTGCGCCTAAGTGCATTTCTATGGTTTACTTCTTACTTTTTTTCAGCGTTATCTGGTAGTGTACCACATGGAACCGCCGTTCTAATTTTTGCTGGTATCATCGGCGGTCTTGCCGGTTCCTTAAATTCTGGCACGAAAGAAGCACTTATATATGAAACCTTAGCGGATTGCAGAAAACAAAGTAATTTTTCCGTTGTATTTTCACGCATAATGTTCTGGGAGCAAGTCGGGGCAATTTTAGGTGCCTTAATTGCTATGTGCACAATGTTTTTATTTGATATAAAAGTCCTGGCTTGGATTACCGTTCTGTTTGGTTTTTTATTTTTTATATCGTCTTGGTTCTTGTACGAACCAACAACCAGACAAAAATCAGAAAAATCGTCTTTTAGACTGTTATGGTCATCATGTAAACAAATATGGAAAGATAAGAAACTTCGTTCACTTATCAGCATAAAAATGTTACAAGGTCAAACCGCCTATAATATGGAAGGCGTATATTTTTCTGCGCTAATACCATCTTCTTTAATACCCTTGGCACGATTATTCAGACAATTTACAGGCGCAATCGGTTTTTATATGGCTGCATTTGCAAATAAAATAGGGTTCTTAAAAACGCTTATTTTTTCAAATGCGGGTTCTTTTGTTTTTAATTCTGTAGGCTTATTATTAAATGGTATTGCAACACCGTTTATGAACTCTGTCACAAATTTATTTTATGGTTTTAACCACACCGCCTATAACGCTTTATTACAAGAAAACTTTTCTGACGAGCAACGCGCAACTATGCAAAATATACAATCACTGTTATCATCAATATCTGGAGGCATTTTACTGCTGATATTCGGAAAGATAGCAGATAACTATTCTTTATTTACAGCAATGTGGTGTACCGTGGCACTGGATTTTATTGTTGCCTATGCATATTGGAAATTGTTCAAGAGAAACAAATAAATAACTCTGCTATCGTTTGCTACCGAACAGTAATTCAGGCAATTCGCGCGAATTAATGCCAATACGTCGATATAATTCTTCGGTATTACAAGAAACTATTTCTTTGCCGTTATAGCCACATTTATCTATTATCTCTTGATATATAGATTTATCGTCTGATTCTATTTCCATATAAGGTTGCAACATTGGCCATTCGTCTAAATCTATTTCTGCGTTTTTATATTTATATTGCGTCCTTATTTTTTCTTGGACGTTTCTTTTTGCAAAACCTAATGCAGTTAATAAAGTATCGGCCTCTTCAACAGAGTTTACTTCTATCTCATATTCGCCAACCTTTTGAACGTCTTCGGAATTTTTATCAAAAACATGCTTTACAGTTAATGTAACATGACCATTTGTATCTCGCAGGCGAACCCACTTATTCGGATTAATACGCAACGATTTTATCCTTGAACAGATAGGAAAATCGGCAAATTCGGTAAAATCTTGCACTTTATCGACTATATCGGGCAAAGATTCAACATTGTACTGTTTCATCACTGGCATCAGTTCTGAATCAGGTAACAAATCTGCAACTTCGTTCAAAAGAGTTTTTAATCGTTGTTTATAAGAATATGCACCCAACGGATTAATATTCGAACTTAAAAAATCAATACACTCAGAATATCTGTGGGCAATAGACGGCAAATCATAAGTGTATATTTTTTGCTTCGTTTTAAAAATAAATTTTGAACCAATATCACGCAAAATTTTTTCTGTGTCAGGAACAGATATGTTCAGTATCTTGATTTCTTTTTCAAACATAACAAGCCTCTTTTATATATAATATAATACGATTTTTAAAAATCAAATTTGTATAGAACGATTTATATTTAATTTCTGCATAAATATATCATCATGCGACACGATTAAAACCGCCCCATTGTATTGATTTAATGCTTCCTCTAAAACCATCGTGCTTTTTATATCAAGGTTATTTGTAGGCTCGTCCAAAATCAACAAATCTGGCTGATTACCACTGCCGATAACAGCCGCCAAAGTCGCTTTTAATAATTCCCCACCAGACAAAACGCCTACTTGTTTCTTAGATGCACCGCCACGGAATCCAAAATTAGCCGCAACAACATGCGCATCGTGCAATAAAATATCTGCACAATCGGCAATATTTTCTACAACACTTTTATCTGGGTTCAACAAAGACAAGTCTTGGTTTAGGTATGCAATTTTCCCTGATGCTTTTACAGCACCAGCCGACGGTTGCAAAACACCACTGATTAATTTAAGTATTGTTGTTTTACCTGCCCCATTATCACCAAGCAGTCTGACCCTTTCTCCTGCGCGGATACTTAAATTAAAATCTGATAAAACAAAATTGTCACCATAAGAAAAAAATACATTTTCCAATCTGACGATTTCTTTGTCGTAAACTTTGGTGTTTGGCAACGGCACTTTTATTGTATCATTGCGTAATTGTGCAGATAATTCTGCCGAGCATTTTAGTTGTTTACTTAACTTTACTTGTATTGATTTCCTACGTTTTGCTTCGGTTTCTTGGCTTTTGCCCTTCATAGCATTTACCACTATTTTTGAGCCAGCAGATTTATTATTTTTATCTTTTTGCTGTTTGGCTTCGTGGTGTTGACGCGTATTTTGGGCTTTCGCAATTGTTGCGTTTAATCTGGCGATTTCTTTATTAGCATATATATATTTTGATTCTAGACTTTCTTGTATTTGCCTTTTTTGAGCAACATAGAAATCATAATTGCCACCGAATACAGATAACTTGCCGTTATGCAATTCCAATAACATATCCACCTGATTTAATAACTGTCTGTCATGCGACACTATGACCGCGCCACCACGATAAGAAAACAATTTTCTGAAAAAGTCTTGGCGAGAAATCGCGTCCAAATTATTTGTCGGCTCGTCCAACAATAAAATATCCGTACCAGAATCAAATGCGCGAGCCAGCGCTTGTTGCTGACTTTGACCGCCACTTTTTGTTGAATCCGTATTGATTTGATTTAATAAATGACAAGTCGCATTACGTACTATGCACCCAGAATCATGCAATAAATTGCCGGACACTATTTTTAACAGTGTGGTTTTCCCTACCCCATTATCTCCGATAATGGCGACTTTTTTATCTGCACTAAACGAATACGATAAATCTATGAATAAATCGTCTGCGCCAGAATATGCAAAAGTGATATTTAATAAAGAAATAGATTTCATAAGGTTGCCTTTTATGTAAACTTTGACCATCCTGAAAAATTCGGGTAATTTTAATAGAAAGAATAAGTTTACATACGACTCATTGGCGCCCCTTACAAACTAACCTATAATTAATAGTATATATCCAGATATTGTCATGTCAAATAACAATTACACGCAATATCGTTCTTCTGCTTTATTAAGCGACTTTAATAAGTTTTTCTCGCCTATTATTTTTTTTACGGGCCAAGGCCTCTCTCTTCTTAATAAAATTATTTCTTCTAGGAAACTTTGGTTTTCCCGGCATTTGCGTGCGCAAAAATACCTATAGTACTAATGTTGTTCATATATTTTCTTCAATTCAGAGTGCTTTATTAAAAACTTGTCTTTAATAAACTCATTTCCTTTCTATTTTTACAGGCACAAATATTTTTGTCAAGTTACAAGCAACTAAATACTTAATAAAATATTCTGCAGTTGCGATCTAACCGAATGAAATTTTGCATGCCTTTTTAATTTTATTTTCTTGCTATAATTATATATTTTTATTACATAATATAAATATAACAATAAAAGGGGGCAAAAAAAAGTCTTTATCTACCCTTATAAAACCACAGAAATTAAATCCCGGTGACACCGTTGCAGTTATATCTCCGTCTTGGTCTGGTGGCGCTGTTTTTCCTGAACGATATCGTGCGGGGAAACGACAACTTGAAGAGGTTTTTGGGCTTAAAGTAGTAGAAGCACCAAATGCACTGATTGACCCAATAGATAATTTTAACAATCCACAAAAACGTGTTGCTGACCTGCACTGGGCTTTATCAAACAAAGAAGTAAAAGCTATAATTCCAATGATTGGCGGAGACGATTCAATTCGTTTATTGCCTTATATTGATTTTGATTTAATACGTAATAATCCTAAAATATTGTTGGGGTATTCCGATAATACTGTATTACATTATGCTTTTATGTTTGCTGGTATTCAACCTATATACGGACCATGTATGATGTGTGGCGGTTTTGCAGAAAATGGTGGTATGTTTGATTATTTTAAAGATTCTGTAAAGCGAACATTATTTTCTAATTCTGAAATTGGTGAAATAAAACCAAATATGAACGGTTGGACCGATGAAGAATTACCATGGCAAGACCCTAAAAACCAGAACATAAAAAGACAATTAAAAGAATCCCAAGGCTTTAAATTCATTCACGGCCATGGCAGTGTAACAGGACGTTTGATTGGTGGCAGTTTAGAAGTTATGGAAATGTTAAAAGGCTCAAAAGTTTGGCCATCTGTTGATACTTTTGATGGGGCTATATTCTTTATAGAAACAAGCGAAGAAGCTCCAAGCGCAGATTATGTAATCAGGTGGATGAGAAACTATGCCGCGACAGGAATACTTAAACGTATTGCAGGTATAATTATTGGTCGCCCTGCAAACGTACAAATAAACGAAATTGATAAATATGCCGATGCAGTTTTACAAGTAGTAAAAACAGAAAACAACTTGGATATACCTGTTGTTTCAAATTTGGACTTTGGGCATACAGATCCTATGTTTTTAATACCTTATGGCGCAAAGGCAAACATAGATATGGAAAACAAAACATTTTCTATATCGGACAACGCGGTTATATAAATTGCCTCAGGGGAAGTGGGCAAAGTATGTCATAGTGGTTAAAACAAGGGAATTTGGCAAAGACTGCAATATGCCATGACAACATCGCACTAAAAAAGTCCCAGGAAACCGACAAAAACGAACATCCCGCGCAATTACCACGGGATGTTTAAATAGATTAAGACGAAATGAAATAATAAACCTTTTAAAAATCATTATCAAATTGACTATTATATAATTCTGCGTAAAAACCCTTTTTCTTCATCAATTCTTTATGAGTCCCGCTCTCTACTATATCGCCGTCTTTTAATACAAGAATCAAATCCGCATTTTGAATAGTTGACAATCTGTGCGCAATTATAAAACTTGTTCTGCCTAACATCAGTTTATCCATAGCCTGTTGAATCAATATTTCAGTTCTTGTATCGACAGAACTTGTCGCTTCGTCTAATATCAACATAGGCGCATTTTGAATCATCGCACGGGCAATTGTTAATAATTGCTTTTGCCCAGATGATAAAGTCGTTTTATCATCCAATATTGTATTATAACCATGTGGCAATGTTTTAATAAAGTCATGCACCCCCACTACTTTACATGCTTTAACAACTTGTGCATCTGTAACACCACGCTTGTCGTATATTATGTTTTCTTTTACGCTGCCTTCAAATAACCAAGTATCTTGTAAAACCATACAAAACATAGCACGTACATTTTTCTTACACAAATCGTTAATAGGTACACCATCTATCAAAATCTGACCACGATTAACATCGTAAAACCTCATCAATAAATTTACAAGTGTTGTCTTCCCCGAACCAGTAGGCCCAACAATAGCAATTTTTTGTCCTGCTTTCACATTTACAGAAAAATTTTTAATTACCCTTTCATTCGGTTCATAACCAAAATAAATATGTTCAAAAACGACATTACCTTTTACCTTATTTATAGGAATTACTTTATTACATTTATCAACGACCTCAGGTAAATTTAAAAATTCAAAAACTCTTTCACTTGCCGCTGCCGCCGACTGCAAATTAGAAAGCAATGACGAAAACTGAGATGCTGCATCTGTAAACAAATCTACATATAAAATAAAAGCGACAATTACACCAAAAGATATGCTCCCCTGCCATACTAATAACGCCCCAACAATACAAACTGTAACATAACCCAAGTTACCAACTAAATTCATAAGAGGATGAGTCAAACCTGAAATAAACTGACTTTTCCATGCACTGTCATACAATCTTTTATTCATCTTATTAAATTCTTTATAAGACTGAGTTTCTGCGTTATACGCCTTTACAACCATTAACCCAGAATACCTTTCTTCTATATAACCGTTTAAGTTACCAAGTTCTTGTTGCTGTCTTATAAAGTATTTCTGTGATCGCGACAAAATCAGCGTCATCAATACCAAGCCTATGACTGTTGAAACAATAGCAAATACAGTCATTATTAAATTTGTATAAAACATCATGAACAGCGAACCGAAAAACATTACCAGATGAGTGATAAACTCGCCAAAACTTTGCCCCAAAACCTGCGAAACTATATCTACATCATTA
This sequence comes from uncultured Alphaproteobacteria bacterium, assembly GCA_944390225.1. Classification (GTDB taxonomy): domain Bacteria; phylum Pseudomonadota; class Alphaproteobacteria; order Rs-D84; family Rs-D84; genus Enterousia. Next base: position 3,708 of record CALXPB010000015.1, on the reverse strand, counting down.
GTTACGCGAGACATTGTGTCACCAGTACGGGTTGAATTAAAATAACTTATCGGTAAATCATTTATTTTGATACAAATATCTCGTCTTAAAGATTTAGAAACATATGCTGCAACACCCGCAAGAATTAAACCTTTTATCAAATTAAATATAAAACTAAACAAATATAAAAAGGCGACCAAAAATGATAACTTGCTGATTTCTTTAATATCTATACCAGAATGCAATCCTGCAGAAATTAAGTTTGTTATGTCTTTTAATTTTTCTGGTGCAAATACCATCAACATAGTCCCAACAACCGAAAAAAATACCGACAAGAAAATAGACCACCAGTGCTTCCTACAATAAACACCTAATTGTTTAAGCGTTTTCCAAAAATGCTCGGCTTTGTCTTTTGATAAATTGTCACCACTTATTACAGAATCTGGCATTTTATTTATTCCCCTTTCCAAGTTGAGATTTTGCTATATCAATATAAATCGGACACGTTTTCATTAACTCATCATGCTTTCCCTGAGCAATGATTTTCCCCTTATCCATTACCAGTATTTTATCAGCATTTATTATCGTACCCACACGTTGCGCAACAATCAAAAACGTTGAACCTTTAATATTTTTCTTTAATGCCTTTCGCAATGCCAAATCTGTTTTATTATCCAACGCAGAAAAAGAATCATCAAAAATATATATCTCTGGTTCACGACATATTGAACGAGCAATGGATAATCTTTGTTTTTGCCCACCCGAAAGATTTGACCCGCGCTGAGCAATATCTGCTTTATACTGTTTATTCATTCTTTCTACAAATTTTTGTGCCTGAGCTATTTTTATGGCACGTTTTATTTTGTACTTTGTTGGTTTAGGTTTACCGTTTTCACCGTAAGCGACGTTTGAAATTACTGTTCCACGAAATATAACCGCTTTTTGAGAAACGTACCCTAACTTATTCCTTAATTTCTTCTGATTATAATCTTTTACATTTATACCATCTATAAGCACCTCTCCCGTTCGCACATCATAAAATCGTGGAATTAAGTTTATCAAAGTGCTTTTACCGCTACCCGTTGCCCCTATAATCGCAACAGTTTCACCGGTATTAACAGTAAAACTAATATTATGTAAAATATCAGACACTGCATCTGGATATCTAAAACATACATTTTTAAACTCTATACAACCTTTCTTACGTTTACCGGTCACATTAACATCACCATCAACGATATCTATTGGTGATTCTAAAACCTCGTTTATACGTTTTGCAGAAACGGTTGCGCGTGAAAAGAACAACAAAATCATCGTCAGTATCATAAACGAAGCAATGACCTGAGTTGCATAAGAAGAAAAGACTATCATATCAGAAAATAAATTTAATCTGACTGCATCGGGTGCACCATTTATTATATAAGTTCCTACCCAATAAATAGAAAGTACCAACCCCATAAGCAAAAACTGCATTCCCGGTTCTGCAACAGACATTAACCTATGTGTAAAAAGGCTGGTTTTTGTTAATTCTTCGTTTACCCTGCCGAACTTTTTTTCTTGATATTTCTCTGCGTTATAAGCATGAACAACTTTTATGCCATTTAAATTTTCACGTGTAACTCTATTTAAACTATCTGTAAGTTTCTGTATTATAGTGAATTTTGGTATTGTTAAAGCATATATAGTACCAATCATTCCCAGCAAAAGAACAACAAAGATTCCCGTTACGGCGGTCCATTCCCAGCTTTTTCCATACATTTTTATGACGGCCCAGATTGCCATAATAGGTGCCCTTATGCCTATTTTCAGCGCCATCATAAAAAACATTTGAATCTGATTTATATCGTTAGTAGAACGCGTTATCAAACTGGACGTAGAAAATTTATTCATCTCCTGCATGGAAAATCTTAACGTCTTTTTAAAAACATTTTCTCTTAATCGCATGGCCAAACCAGAAGAAGTTTTTGCAACAAAAAAACCGGTAATAAAAGTTATAGCAAATATAGCAACCGTAAACAGCATCATCATAGAACCCGCACGCAAAATATCGTGCATTGCGTTTGCCTTGGTTTGAACCAATCGAGTTATTAAAGCCATATAATCTGGCAACGTAAGACTTAACCATACCTGAACTACAACCAATACTAAACAAATAAAAATAAGCAACATTTCTTTAACAGTTAAATGTCGCAATAACTTAAACATATATTCTCCTTACAGACCTCACCTGTATGGAACAATAACACTTTTATAAAGACATAAACAAGGGAAATATTTTATAAAACGCCCCAAAAATCGAGATGTTTTTTCTTATGAAATCTTAGCACTTAAAAAGGTCACAAAATTCCTGTTTTATGGGGGTAATTTTATCAAAAACTAAGCAAAAATTATAGTAGTGGCGCAAGAAATCTTTTGCCCTTGGCATATATGAATCCAAAGCAAACGAATAAAATTTTGTCTGGAACAACTCTGTGAAAATTAATGAACTGTTCCAGATCGCAAAAAAATTTTTGATTTAAGATAATGCACAAGTTATTATACGCTTCAATGTGTTATTATCATCTGAAAAACTGTCACAAAAAAGCCGATTATAACTGGTAGTAACAGTATAAATCCTGCCATATTATATTGCTTATGTTTTATAAAATACAGCCCACACAAAAAAACAACCATAGATTCAACAAAGGACACAATCAAAAAATATGTATTTATTTCTGGATTTATCCATGCCAGTCCCATAGACTCCGCCCCCCATGGACATTTTCCAAGTGGTCCCCACGAACTACATTTATTTATGATATTGTCATAATAATCTTTACAACACGCAAACATAATAAATGCGTGCAATAAAAATAACAGCCATAAAAATACTTTTTGAAACTTCACTATGTTAGTATTCTACATAAAGTAGCAAATCTTTTCCAGTGCTTTCAAACCAAGAAGTAAACATATTTATTTGACCAGTCAAATCTATACATCCCGCAGACACAAAAAATCAATACAAACTGGCATCGTATTTTTTATTTACATAACAATCCGTTCGCAAAACTTCTATGTTTGACTTATAAAACAAATTATCTTACACTGTCTCTGATGAAAAAATTAATAACTATATTTTTATTAGTATTCCCGATATCCACATATGCTGAGACTCTTCTAAATTATAAGACAGATATAGAAAAATGCGATAAACAGTTTGAACACGATATGGATGGGAATTTAACATCTGCAGAAATGATTGCAGCGACAGATTCACAAGTTATCTGTTACGAATCTGTCGCACATAAAATTATTGATAAATATTATTCTAAACAATCGGAACCCATGAAAAACAATCTTCGTGAATCTATAATTGCTTATAAAAAAACCGCAAACGATATGTATAATCCAGACAGGTGCTATAACGAATGTGGTAATTTAACCGCCCTAATGACGTACAGTCCAATTTTAGACTTTATTGAAAACTACATTGAACATTTAACAAATGCTATAAATTCTGATTTTTAGCTTAATATCTTTTTGTTCGGGCTTCCCAACCACGACCATACCTATTCCACCCTGTAAGACCTTTTAAATATTCAATGCGGTTTATTAATTCCCGCAAAAATTGTATTGGTTTGTCTGCTTGCAAAAACAAGCCTGCGCACCAACCACGGAAAACAACAAGGCTTTGGCAACAGCGTGGAAATAGAAAGCACTGTATGAACAAGGCATAGGGTCTAATAAAGG
>CALXPB010000014.1 GCA_944390225.1 uncultured Alphaproteobacteria bacterium | reverse complement strand
GTTTTAGCCATTGTATGTAAGAGGTAGGGATATTCGATTATTTGATAACTTCGTTGTACATACTGGTAACTTCGTGGTGAAAAAGTGGCGGAAGTCCGCCTAAAAACAAAGCCCCGACAGATTTTGTCGGGGGTTTGATTATTCCTGGCGGAGACGAAGGGATTCGAACCCTTGATACCCTTGCGAGTATACCACATTTCCAATGTGGCGCACTAGACCAACTATGCGACGTCTCCTATTTGATTAGTTCATATTACTCTTCTTCAGAATCAGGAACGTCATCCTCGCCCTCTTCCGCAACTACCTTCGCGTCTTCTAATAACGTCTCTTCCAGTTCCGCATCAATTTCTCTTAACTTCGGATCTTCTACCTCGGTTATCTCTAACGACTCGTCCCCGTCGGATATCGCAGGCGTTTCCTTATAAGACTGTATAAACTCATGACGAACTTCGTTCATGTCTAATTTGCCCGTCGCAATCTCTCGCAACGCAACAACAGTTAACTTATCATCCTTCTTGTCTACCAACGGCTGCGCACCTCCGTTCAAGTCCCGTACCCGCTGAGACGCAAGCATACCAAGTTCATAACGACTCTCTACAAATGGTAATGTATCAGAATTCGTTGTCCGTGCCATAATAAATTCCTTTGTTGAAAACGTTTTTAACCTCGCTATAATGCCCTAATAATACAAAAAATGCAAGAAGAAAATATTAAAACTCTTTCGTTCGGATGCAGATTAAACACTCTGGAAACCGAAAAAATTCAAAAAATGCTGTCGCCCGTACTTAAAACAGCAATCATTGTCAATACCTGCGCCGTTACCGCAGAAGCAGAACGACAAACTGGACAAGCAGTCAGAAAAATCGCACGAGAAAACCCAAATGCTCCCATTTTTATCACAGGATGCGCGGCAACAAGAAATCCAGAACTCTTTCTAAATATTCGTAATGTCTCGGTCATAGATAATATAAATAAAATGAATCTGGACGCTTATATTAACGCCCTAAAAAATTTCCCTCTTAGCCAACAATCATCAAAAATATCAAAATTTTCACACACTGCACCTAGACTGTCTAAACAATTCATTCAAATTCAAAATGGCTGCAATCATAAATGTGCATATTGTATAACTCGATTGCTACGCGGATCCGCCTTTTCTTTCGAATACGAAAATATTTTAATGGACGCTAGAAACGCTATTAAAAACGGTTTCAAAGAAATAGTTCTAACAGGCGTAGATATCGCAAGTTATGCAAAAAACGGCCTTCTTATTTCAGATTTGTGTCAAAATTTATTACATGATGTACCAGAAATAAAACGTTTGAGATTGTCTTCTATGGATCCTGCATCTCCGGAAATATTTAAAATAATAAACATGATACAAGAAGACAAAAGAATGATGCCTCATCTGCATCTTTCTATGCAATCCGGTTCTAATGCAATACTGCACGCAATGCACCGTAGGCATAATGCCGATACCGTTTACAAAATATTTAATGCGGCAAAAAATCAGGTTACATTCAGTTGGGATATAATCTGCGGTTTTCCCGGAGAAACAGATGATTTATTTAAAGAAACCTTAAATGTTGTAAAAGAAACAAAACCCATAAAAATTCATGCATTTCCATTTTCTCCACGCCCGAATACAGAAGCCGCTAATCTGCCTAATCAAATAAAACATGAAATTTCAAAACAACGCGTACGAACTATATCTGAACTATCGGAGGAAATTCGTAAACAGTTCATGACAGAACAAATATCAAAAGAAGTCCAAGTACTTGTTGAAGAAAATAATATTGCCAGAACTCCTAATGACATTGCCGTTAAAATACTTGGTTCGCCGATACCTGCCAAGACAATATGTGATGTAAAATTGACTGGTATGAACGGAGATTCATTCACCGGCATATTATTATAAAAAATAAGTTGGCAATTTAGTTTATACTTGCTAAAATCCGAATACCATGAAAAAGAAAATATTTATCTTGTTATTATCAATGATAACGACCGTTGCACACGCTGGTTTTTCAACGCGTGCAAAATCTGCTTTTTTAATAGACCATGAATCAGGTGCCGAAATCGTCGCGAAGAATGCGGACGAACTTATGCCACCTTCATCAATGATAAAACTTATGACATTGACTGTATTGTTTGATGAAATTAAGGCAGGAAATCTTACTTTGGAAGACAGACTTATTGTTAGTGAAAATGCCGACTATAATAATCCGTTATGGTACCCCGCCAGCAAAATCTGCTTGGTAGCAGGTCAGGACATTAGTGTACGCGATGCAATTATGGGCTTAATTGTTTTATCCGGTGGCGACGCCAGTGTCGTAGTTGCAGAAAAACTGGCGGGCTCTGAAAGCGCGTTTACAGAAATGATGCAAGACAAAGCACGCGAAATCGGAATGACGCAATCTACTTTTGGAAATGCCAGCGGTCTGCCTAACCCTAACAACCTTATGACCAGCCGAGAACTTGCAATGTTGGCAGAGTACATAATAACAAAACATTCTGACTTTTATCCTATGTTTTCGACCAAACGTTTTGAGTTCAAAGAACATCAGACCGATTGGTGTCGTGAATGGGGGCGTACACATACCATGAACTATAACAAGTTATTATTTATAATGCCGGGTGCTGACGGTCTTAAAACCGGACATACGGAAGACGGCGGTTATGGCATGGTGGCAAGCGCAAAAACCGGTGGCAGACGTTTAATAGGCGTAATAAATGGTTTTCGCGGAGATAGCCATGATGCGTTGGCCGCAGAAATGAAAAAATTATTGAATTACGGTTTTTCTAATACTATGAATAAAGTTTTCTACAATCCAGGTGACGAAATCACAAAAATACCAGTATGGTATGGTCGCCAACCAACCGTAACGGCAACAGTAAAAAAGACTTTTGCGATAACAGTACCTAAATCTGACGGTATGAAAGGAATACGAGTACTTGCACGATATAGCGACCCCGTACCTGCCCCGATAAATAAGGGAGATGAAATCGGTGAAATCATCGCAGAAAAAGATGGGAAGGTTATTGCTCGCGCCCCGCTGGTTGCACAAGATAAAGTCAGCAAAACACAATTCTTTGGACGAGTGCTTAGAAATATTATGGTTATGATGGGAATAAAATAAATCATGGCTACAAAAAAAAATAATTCTTATAACTTTCCTCATCCGATGGATAACGATTGCTTAATCGGGCATACTGAGGTACTTAACGATTTTCTATCGGCATGGAATGCTCGCGACACACATCCTATTCACCCCGTATGGATGCTGACCGGACCACGCGGAATAGGTAAAGCAACTTTGGCTTATAAAATCGCCAAAATGGTTTACGGAAACATCGGTGATTTCTTCATAATTGATATGGACAGAAACATAGATAAAGACGGAAAACCGAAAACAGACGGGAAGGTAATTTCTGTCTATACCGTTCGCGCAATGATTGAAAAAATGCAAATGTCTTCAATGTCCGGGAATTGGCGCGTTATATTAATTGACTCGGTTGACGAACTAAATACAGCAGCATCAAATGCCTTATTAAAACTATTAGAAGAACCTCCTGCAAAAACATTATTTCTGCTAGTTGTTCATCAACTATCTAACGTTTTACCGACCGTTCGTTCACGCGCGCGTGTTGAAAAATTAAGACCGCTTAGCATTTCACAACTACGTGAATTATGCGTAAAGTTCATGCCCGAAGAAGATGTTAGTACCGCTACATTAAAACTAGCAAACGGTAGTTTCGGAAAAATTACCGGATTAAAAAAATCCGGCGGAGACGAAATCTATACGGAAATTATTAACTTACTACAAAATCCTCACACCACCAGTGCAGATATAATGACAACAGCAAAAAAAATTGCTCCTTTGCCTGAATTATATGAAATCTTGTTGGACGTAATCGCCTTTCTGGGTCTGGCAGACTTATACCCAAGTGCGACAAAGGCAATATCAGATATAAATAGACTTTATCTGGAACCGGAACTAGGAATATTCAAAATAATAACAGAAATAAAAAAATGTTTATAGATACTCATTGCCATTTAACAGACAATTACGTTTTAGGTAATCTGAATGAAATAATTATACGCGCCGAAAACGCAGGTGTCAGTACTATGATTTGCCCGACCGCTGATCCAGAAGATATTAAGTCCGCAATTAAAGTTGCCGAACAATATAAAAACATTTTTGCAACTATCGGTATTCATCCAGAACATGCCGGCATAGACGCCGAACAATTTTTAACTGCACATATTCTTTCGCACCCAAAAGTACTGGGTATCGGTGAAATAGGTTTAGATTATCATAAAAACATTCAAAACCGCAAAACACAAATAAAACTGTTTGAACAGCAGTTAAATTTAGCAAAAAAATATGACCTACCCGTCGCAATTCATACTCGTGATGCAGAAGAAGATACAAAATCAATTTTAACCAACGCTTTTCATGGTGTAATGCACTGCTTTACAAGTTCTTGGAATTTGGCAAAAGTTATGCTAGACCGAGGCTTCTTTTTCTCTGCCAGTGGAATATTGACATTCAAAAATGCAGAAGAAATACGCGAAACTTTTAAAAAAATTCCAGTCGATAGAATTGTAATTGAAACAGACGCGCCATATTGCGCACCAGTTCCATATCGCGGAAAAACTTGCGAACCCGCTATGGTCGTAGAAACTGCGAAGATGCTGGCACAAATCAAAAACTTGCAATTAAACGATTTGGCTATTATATTGACCGAGAACACCAAAAAGTTATACCCTAAAATATCTTTATAATTCTTCTTTTACCTTTAAAAGTTGCTTTTTTTATATTCGAATGTAAAATAACTACATTATGTCACGTCAAATAATAAAATTTGGTCAAGTTTCTGAAAATCGCAAAGCGCGATACAATTACTCTATTGAAGATACAATAGAGGCCGGTATTTCTTTAACCGGTGCAGAAATAAAATCCATTCGTTACGGATTGGTCACTATTGTAGACGGCTTTGTTCAAAAACGCGGAACAAATTTATACTTGGCAGGAATTGAGATTCAGAAACTCCCGACCGCCGCACGCATCGTGAATTTTGACGAACGCAGACCAAGACAATTATTACTCCATCGCGCACAAATAAATAGACTGATAGGCAAACTTCAAGAAAAAGGCGCAACTATCGTTCCATTAAAATTATACTTTAACAATCGCGGTAAATTAAAGGTTTTATTAGGCGTTGGATACGGGAAAAACAAAGTTGATAAACGAGAAACAATTAAACAACGCGAATGGAATAAAAATAAGTCCAGAATTTTAAAAGGATAAAAAAACGCGCAATTTAATGCGCGTCTTTTTAAATTATAAAAACATTAACGGTTCATATTCATACCAGCACGAACCTGAGCACGAAACTCATTTCTAACAGCCCTGTACTCTGCTCTGCTGATACAGCCGTCCTGATTCATATCCATAACAGGTAATAAAGCCTGCAACTGCGGACATTTCACAGAAGAAACAACTAAACAACCGTTTCTAAATTTAGCGTGCGGACCGCGAAAATCGCTTCCATTATCGCATAATTTTGCGGCACCGAACCCAAGTGCAAAAATAATTAAAAAGAAAATTAACTTTTTTAAGAAACGACCGAACCTAGATCCACCATGACAACCGCACTTGCAGTCATTACCGCAAGCACATTCATGCTTTTCCGGTACGAATTCGTTTACTTCCTCAACAACTATTTTTTTTGTTTCAGGTTTTTTAGAGGCTGTTTTTTTTACAGTTGCTTTTTTAACCGTTGCTGTTTTCTTTACTGTTTTTTTTGGCATCTTCTTTCCTTTTGTTCTCCGTTTTAATTTTATTAAATATGAAAAATTATGTAAAGAGAAATTTTGTCCCACAGACCTTTTTTAATAAAAATAAAAGCCACCAAACGGTGACTTTTATTAAAGACTAAATCATAAGATTTAATTCAAAGCATCTTTCAAAGCTTTACCTGGTTTAAACTTAGGCTGAACAGATGCCGGAATCTTGATAGCCGCACCAGTTTGTGGGTTACGACCCGTAGTTGCTTTACGCTTTGCAGTTGTAAATGTACCGAAGCCAACCAAACGTACTTCACCTTTCTTTACCAAAACTTTAGTTACCGTGTTGATAAAAGCGTCTAAGCAAGAAGCCGCTGTTGCCTTTGTTACTTCTACTTCATTTGCGATTGCTTCAATCAATTGCTGTTTGTTCATTTCATTTCTCCTTTCATAAATTTATATTAAGGTGTCCGGCAGTCCCGAGGCAATGCCTTTGAAATATTATGCTATGTTATTCGATACTTTCGTAATTACCCTAACCGCAAATTATTATATTTCAAGGACATTGCCTGTCCTGCTCATTACGAATCGTAGAGAAATCGCGCCTTTAAGTCAAGAGTATATTTATTTTTTCTATTTTTTTAAAAAGTTGACAAAAAGCGCTATTAATTATAAACCGCTTCTGCCCTTACAGGCTTTGCACCCGGAGTATCACTTTCACACAGCACCCAACTTGCGTCTGAGCCTTGAACGTGAACGGTTCTAAAATGATTTGGTGTAAACATTAACAGCACAACTATTACCGCAACCCAAAAAGTAAACTTTGTAAACTTCCATGGTTTTGAGAAACTTTCCCTTTTAAAAGAATCGCTTAATAAATTCTGATACAATGCCCAGCCCCAGGAAAAAGTTAATAACATTACAACGAAAAAGAAAATCATCGTTATATTTCTCATAAACGGGTGAAGAGACTGAGAAAAAGAATCCCACATATTATTCGCTGCCGGACATACATACAACTCTTGCCCCATTAAATTAGCAGGAATCTGTATGACCTCTGACGGTGCAATTTGTAAATCAAACGATGCGGCAATTACTATCATCGTTAAAGCAATAATAGAAAATAACATCATAGGTTTCATTTTAATACACCCCTGAAATATCTTATCATATATTATATCACAAATAACTAAGCGATTGCAATTTTATAAAGTTTTTACTAACATTTTCATCATGCTAAATAAAAAAGTAAATATTGTCGTGGGATTAACAACATTTAACACTGAAATGTTGCAAATCTCTATACCAGCACTTGGGAAACTTAAACAAAAATTCTTACTTGTAATATATAACGACAACCCAACGACAACAGTATCTAGACATCAGATTCGAAAACTTGGTTATACCGGTAAAATAGAAATAATAAATACATCAGAAAAAGTAGGTGTTTTACGCGGGCGAATGAAAATCGTAGACGAAATAAAAAAATTAAAAAGTTTACCCGATTGGATAATTTTCAACGATGATGACGATATCTTAACAGACTTAACTATACCGGAAGTTTCTGATAACATTTTTTCTATTGTTCAGAACTCTATAATTATACGTCACCGCCTTCAAGATTTAATGCGCGCCATTAATAACTCAACTAGCATCGATATAGACGGTGAAAATGTTATCATATCCAGACCGAATATGTATTTTGTCGGAATGCTTATTCGTACTTCGTTATTAATAGAAACATTTGATTTTATAAAACCGCTATTGGAATCAATTGAAAAAATAGACAATAGTCTAGGATATCGCCCACCAGTTGATTTAATGTTGCGTACGGTTTTAACCATGTATGCAAAATTTAAAAACCCCGACCTTTCACCTATTTATATGGATAAGGTAAATTATATAAAAACAGAACTTGATACTGCCACCGTAAAATACGATAAATTAAATAAACCTGCCAGAAATATTACCGAGCATTATAAACGTGCAATTGCAAAGTACGAAACTTTGATAAAGTCTGCACTTGACGCAATCGCCCCACAGGGGCTATGAACAATATTTTATATCATTTTAATAATTATGATTGAAACTCGATTGCAATATTTATAAAATTGCATCAATAAACAAGGAAATAATAAATGAAATATAACGAAATTCGCAAAACATTTTTGAACTTTTTTGAATCAAAGGGGCATAAAATCGTTCCTTCTGCCTCTCTTATTCCGAACGACCCAACTCTGCTATTTACAGTTGCAGGAATGGTACCATGGAAAGGGATATTACAAGGCACAGAACCACCTTTTGCACCGCGTGTTGCAGATGTTCAAAAATGTATTCGTGCCGGTGGTAAACATAATGACTTAGACGAAGTCGGCTTTGACGGTCGGCATCATACTTTTTTTGAAATGCTGGGGAATTGGTCTTTCGGTGATTACTTTAAAGAAAGTGCCATTGAATACTCTTGGGAACTATTAACAAAAGTTTTAGGTCTGAACCCGAATAAACTTCGCGTGACCACATACGAAACAGACGAAGAATCAACAGAAATATGGCGAAAAGTCTCAGGGAAAGAAGCAATCCGTAAAGACGACAAAGAAAATTGGTGGTCTGCCGGTGATACCGGTCCTTGCGGTCCGTGCACAGAAATATTCTATGATTTCGGTGCAGGTATAGAAAACGAAGACGACAGGTGGGTTGAAATATGGAATGATGTTTTCATGGAATATGACCGCGATGCAAATGGTAATTTATTACCACTGCCAAAGAAAAACGTTGATACAGGTGCAGGATTGGAACGTTGGGCTGCCGTGTTACAAGGAAAAATTGATAACTATGACACAGATTTATTTGTCGCTCTGATGAAAGCAGTTGAAGACTTAACCGGTGTAAAAAAGACGTCAGAAAATACATCTTCTTTTAAGGTAATCGCGGACCACTTGCGTGCAGTCGGTTTTGCTATTGCTGACGGAGTTATTCCAAGTAATACAGATCGCGGTTATGTAATTCGTCGCATACTTCGTCGCGCCATGCGCCACAGTCAAATATTAGGTTATAAAGGTCCTTTGCTATCTAAACTATATCCTACTTTGATTACGGAAATGGGCGAAGCCTATCCAGAATTAGTACACGAAGAAAAACACGTAGTTGAAATCATTCAAAACGAAGAAAACTCTTTTACAGATCTGCTTCAAAATGGAATGAAATTATTAGAGACAGAAATACAAAAAATAAACAATAATGTACTACCTGGTGATGTGGCCTTCAAATTATTTGATACTTACGGTTTTCCGCTAGATTTAACACAAACGATTTTACGCGAAAAAAATATAGATGTAGACGTTGCCGGATTTGAAAAATCTATGAACGAACAAAAAGAGCGCAGTCGTGCAGATACAAAAGGAACTCGCACATTATGGGAATCACAGAAACAATTAACAGGTACAGATGATTCCACTAAATACAAGCCAGATTCCGAAATGCACTCAAAAGTCCTTTCAATTTTGCGCAACGGGGAATTCGTAGAAAGCGCAGATGCCAATGATGAAGTAGAAATTGTATTAGACAAAACAAATTTTTACGGTACCCAAGGCGGTCAAGTTGGCGACAGCGGTGAATTACAAAAAGACGGAAAAACCATTATGACTGTATCAGAGGCTTCACGCGTAGACAACATTGTAATTCACAAAGGCACCTTAACAGATACATTAAATGTCGGGGACTCTGTACTAACACTGATAAACACGTCTTTACGGCAGCAAACAGCACGCGCACATACAGCGGCACATCTATTACAAGCGGCTTTACGACAAGTACTTAACGAAGATGTTGAACAGCGCGGTTCCAAAGTATCACCTGATTCTGTTCGTTTTGACTTTTCTTTCGGACGCGCAATGACGACAGAAGAGAAACAAGCAACAGAAGATTTAATCAATAAATGGATTTCCGAAGACCTGCCGGTTTCTCATGAAGAAATGTCATTAGAAAAGGCGAAAGCAAAAGGTGCGATGGCTCTATTCGGCGAAAAGTATGGTGATACCGTGAAAGTTATCACTGCGGGTGACGTATCTTGCGAACTATGTGGAGGTACCCACATTTATCACACTGGGGAAATCATGCACGCAAAAATCAACAAAGAAAAATCTATCAGCAGTGGCATTCGCAGGATAACAATGTCTGTTGGAACACTGGCAGAATGAAAATTCTTGCATTAAAACGATATGATAGTATCATTATAAGGCGAGAGATATTGACGCTTTTATATAGCGTGAACGCCCCTAAGTATATTGATTATATAAAAAACAATTGCCTATCGGGGCATAGAGCATCGCCACAGATTCACTACAAATAAAGGAAATCTTTATTCGCAATGGATTTTGTGGTGATGTAAAAGTTAAACAATAATAAAGGATTATATATGGTAAAAGTTAAAGAAAAAAAGAATGAAATTGAAACGGAAGAAAAAGGTACTCTAAACAAGCCTGCAAAAATAAAAGGCATGAACAAGCACGAAAACGATAAAAACGATGAAAATATATACTTTATGGCACTTGGCGGATTAGAGCACGTCGGTCAAAATATGTATTTGTATAAATACAAAGGGAAATATCTTGTCGTTGACTGTGGCATGGGGTTTCTTGAAGAAGAAATCGGTGCAGGAGATGTTCAATATTGCGACACAACTTGGTTGGAAAAATATAAAGATGATGTAATAGGTTTTGTAATAACCCATGGGCACGAAGATCATATAGGTGCGTTAAAATATATATGGCCGAAATTTAGAAAGCCTATTTATTGTACTCGTTTTCCTGCCGAAATATTAAAGAAAACATTTAAGGGTATAGAACTGGACTTTAACCCAGAGAAAGACATAGTCGTTTTTGATCATCATGGTACAACATTAAACCTTGCACCATTTGAAATAGAAACATTTCATGTATCGCACTCGGTTCCCGAAGCGCAAATGTTAATCATTAAAACACCCGCCGGTAAAATTTTACATACCGGAGACTGGACTTTTAACGACGATAATCCAATAGAAGAACCAACGGACTATGTCAGACTGAAAGAAATTGGCTCAGACCCTAAATTACTAGCATGCGTTTGTGATTCAACATCGTCATCTCGGCAAGAACCGCAAACGACAGAAGTGCAAGTTCGTGAAATATTGACCGAAATAATGAGAAACGCTCCGGGGCGCGTTCTGGTTACAGGCTATTCACGTAGTATTGCCCGCATGAAAATGTTTGCCGAAGCGGCTCGTAATGCCGAACGCATTGCCGCAATAAAAGAACGTAGTAATACAAACCCTGTACCTTATGTGGGACTGCCCGAATTTCGCGAGATAGGAATAGAATTCAACTACTTAAACAAAGATGACGTTTACTTACATAACGAAATAAAAGACCTACCGGCAGAAAAACAAGCAATATTTTTAACCGGTTCTCAGGGGGAACAATATGCAATGTTAACTCGTCTATGTCGCGGACATGTAAAAGAAATGAAACTGCAACCAACAGATACAGTTCTTTTCAGTTCAATCGTAATTCCAGGTCGTGAACAAGACGTTTCTTTTCTATATAATAAACTAGCCCGTATGGGTATAAAAACTCATACCATATTTGATACGAACCACCTTCACGCCAGCGGTCACGCCGGTCGCCCAGAATTTGAAAAGTTCTATGATATGGTGCATCCACAGGTATCTATACCGATGCACGGAGATTATATCAATGAAATGCTTAACGGTAAAATGGCCATGGAACGCGGGGGCGCAAAGCATATGATGGTCGTTCATAATGGCGAGATGATAGCATTAAAAGATGGCGAGGCACCTTATATAGCCGAAACGATAGAAACCGGTTTCGTCGTCATGGAAGGAGAAACTGAACGCAGTGCAGACGATAAAGTCTATAAAAACCGTAAAAAAATTGCTACAAATGGTGCCGTGTTTGTTACATTACCTATTGATAAACGCGGTTTCTTAAAAGGCGTTCCAGAGGTATCCAGTGCCGGAATTTTTGAAACCGATACAACAGGATTTATGAAACGACAAATTCAAATAGAGATAACAAAAGCAATCGATGATTTGACCAAGTCCGAAAGGAAAAACCAAGATAACTTGGTTCGTGCTGTTCAGATTGCAGCAAATAAAGTCATACGCGCTTCATTAGGTTCAGACAAAAAACCCCAATATAGTGTGCACTTTGTACAAAAATAAAAAACCTCCGAAACGGAGGTTTTTTCATTCATCATCTGTTTTATCATGCGCACGCGGGTGTGCATGTTCGTAAATATCCATTATCTCTTTCATATTAACCTTTGTATAAAGTTGAGTGGTTGATAATGAAGAATGTCCCAACAATTCTTGCAGGCTTCTTAAATCTGCACCACCCGCCAGCAATGCAGTTGCAAATGTATGTCGCAATGCGTGTGGTGTTACATAATCTGGCAACTGTAAGTAATGTCGCAGTTTTTCAACGACTTTTTCCGCCATTCGCGCAGACATTGGCAGTCCACGGACACTCCGAAACAGCAAATCATCAGGAGAGTTTCCAAAAGGACGAATTTTCATATATTTATCTATCGCTTCTAAAACAGCAGGTAAAACAGGAACTATTCTTTCCTTGCTACCCTTGCCCATTATACGCAAAGAATCCGGTCGACCATAAACATCTATATTTTTTAATGCCAATGCTTCGGATATACGCAAACCGCACCCAAATATTAACAAAACCAAAGCCCAATCACGCGCCGCAACCCAAGGTTCCATCGCATCTATTTCTTTTATTGCATCTTTCATATGTTCTACATCGCTGACTTCTATTGCCTTGGAGAGTTTACGCGGGACTTTCGGAGAAGAAATCAAACTGATTGCGTCATTTTTTACTCCGTATTGCTTTGCTAAAAATTTATAAAATCCTCGAAGCGAAGACAAAGCACGTGCAGTTGATTTATTCGACAAATTACGTTTTTGCCTGTCGGCCAACCATGCGCGAAAGCAAATAGTATCTGCACGCCCCATATCATTAATAAAAACGTCTACACCATTAAAGTTCTGATAGAATTTTATAAAATCATGAATGTCATTTTCATACGCAACAGCCGTATGCACAGAATAATTTTTGGTCTGCGTTAAATACTTTATGAACTCTTGTATCGTTTCATTCATTATTTTATATCAAACGTTGCAGATACACTTACAGAAACTTCTGTATCTTTTGCGACTATGCTACCTGCGACCACGGCAGAATCTTCCGCAACCGCCATTTTAGCACTTGTTGCCAAGAAATTAGATGTACGAGGTTGAAACGATGAACTTGAATTCGCGTTATAAGAAACGCTTACCATTCTGCCTGCTTCTTTTCCGTCACCCGCAGCCAAAGCATTCGCACGTTCTCTTGCATTTTCAACTGCCCGCCCCAAACACTCTTCAAGTGCCGGTTTCATGGCCTCTGCGCTGGTGTACATACGCAAATTTTCTGAATATACATCCTCTTGACCCGCAAATTTAGACAATACCTTTTCTATTGTTTCTATGTTATCAGCGGATACCTCTATTGCGATTGTGGTCTCTATACCCAAGACAACGGATTTTTCTAACTCGCGGTTCCATTCAGACTTTTCATAAGAATTGAACTCCGTAGTCTGCATTTTTACGTCTTGCGTTTTAAGGTAATTTGTTATCTCGGCAATCTTAGCAGTTGCCATCTTCATTGATACTGCCGCATTTTTATCCAAAGTAGTAACACGTAAAGTTATTGCAGTTCTGTCCTTTGGGACAGTTGTTAGACATTCACCAGAAACAGATATTAGTTTTTGCTCACGAGGCTGTGTAAACATCCCGAACAAAAGTGCCATAACCGCCCCTGCTCCGATTACGCTACCTGTCCATATTAAATACTTTTTCATCGATTCTCTCCTTTTTATAATTTTTATTAATCAAAGTAGTTCAATTTCATCGCGTGTTTTACACGCTTAACGGTTTCTTCGGCTGCAACACGCGCAACTTTTGTACCTTCGCGCAAGATATCAACTACTTTATCAATATCACGAGCAAATTCTTCACGTTTTTCCCTTATGGGTCTTAAAGTTTCTTGCAATACAGAATTTAAAAACTTTTTCACTTTTACATCGCCCAAACCACCGCGTTCATAATGCGCTGCCAGTTCGTCATATCCAGAATATTCCGGCAGAAATGCGGCAAAATGTTCAGGTTTAGCAAAAACAGAAATATACAAAAAGACCGGATTTTCGGTTGTATTCCCAGGATCTTCCACACGTAAATGATTTGGGTCGGTAAACATTGTTTTTACCTTTGCAGCAACATCGTCCGCAGAATCTTTAAGATAAATACAGTTATTCAAAGACTTACTCATTTTTGCATTACCGTCCGTTCCTGGTAATCTGGCGGCAATTCTTGATTTAGGCACAACTGCACGTGGCATAACCAAAGTATCACCGTAAACGCTGTTAAATTTATGAACTATCTCGACCGTTTGTTCCAGCATAGGCAATTGATCTTCCCCAACAGGCACAATATTCGCGTTAAAAGCGGTTATATCTGCTGCCTGAGATACCGGATAAGTAAAAAATCCGACGGGCACCCCACCATTAAACTTCTCTTTCTGCAAGATTTCCGTTTTCACCGTAGGGTTTCTTTGCAGGCGAGCAACGGTTACTAAATTCATATAATAAAAAGTTAATTCTGTTAATTCCGAGACCTCGGACTGAATGAATAATGCCGTTTTATTCGGGTCATACCCGACGGCCAACATATCCAAAGCAACTTCCATAACATTTTCATGAACTTTATCTGGATTATCAAAATTATCCGTTAACCCCTGAGCGTCAGCAATCATTCCGTACATACGTTCATAATCGCCTTGGTTTTGAATTTCAACGTTTTGATATAACGAACCTACCAAGTGCCCGATATGCAAAGCACCTGTCGGCCGAATACCTGTTAGAACTATATTTTTTGATTCAGTCATAATAAAAATCCTTATTACTTATGTTAAATTGTTTGCGTAAAAAAAGAAAGTATAAAAATACTATAAATATTATAAACAGGCCCCTAGCGGCGCCAGCAGAAAAGAGAAACAAAAAGATAGTTCTTTGTCATCATGCGTTAATTTTATATATAAAGCACCACGAAGTCAAGCCTATGCAAGATATTAAATAAAAATATATACATTCTAAAAAAATAATGTATAATGCGTTTATGTTGGTGGGTTACCACATGGGAATTCTAAGCCCTAACTTGCGTCAGAGATGACGAAAAATATCTCCAACCTTGCTGATGGTTGGAGTGTGTGAATATAAGGAATAAACACGCAATTCAAGTTATTGTTTAGAAACTCCAACCACCTTAAATGAAGATATTTTTTGGTGGTTATTTTTATGGAATCTGCTCTGATGCACTTCTTATATACGGTGCAAAATCTTATCTCCACACAAAAAGAGCGGATTCCACCGAGATAAAAAAACCGCCTTGCCGGCGGTTTTTCATTTTCTTCATTAACGAGAATAGAATTCGACGACCAGTTCTGGGAACATCTGTACTGGATACGGAACGTCCACAAAAGCCGGAACACGAGTATATGTTGCCGTAAAGTTAGCACTATCAACGTTAATATAATCTGGGTAGGTGCGTTCACCAGATTCCAGTGCCAAAACTACTAACGGCATCTGTTTTGCTTTTTCGCTGATTGTAATCACATCGCCGGGTTTTACTTGATAAGATGCGATTTTAACTCTTTTACCATTAACGTAAATATGCCCATGGCTTACCAATTGACGAGCCGAAAATACCGTCGGAGCCAATTTAGAACGATATACAACCGCATCCAAACGACGTTCCAACAAACCGATTAAATTATCTGGCGTATCGCCTTTCATATTTGCGGCTTCCAGATAATATGAACGGAACTTTTTTTCGCCGATATTACCGTAATAGCCTTTTAAGGTTTGCTTCGCACGCATCTGTTTAGCGTAATCAGAAGAATTACCACCACGAGATGTCGGTCCGTGCTGTCCCGGTTTGTACTTACGTTTATTAAATGGAGATTTCGCCTGACCCCACAAATTTACGCCCAGGCTACGTCCGATTTTCAATTTTCTTGTGCTGCGCTTTGCGCCTGCTCTTGCCATAATATTATCCTTTTGGTTTTTTATTTGTGCCAGACATTCCACAGAATCCTTATCGTTTATATGACCAAAAGACATATAACTTAATCAGTTCTGGTTATCCAGCGAGGCTCAGTTTATACTGTTTTTCCTGAAAAATCAAGAATATTCTATAACCAAATAAAAATACATAAAATGTTTTCTCACACAGTTTTATGCTGATTTATTCACGGTCTTCTTAAAACTTCACTTTCGGAGCAACCTTTTCCTTTTCATCCATTTCAAACATTTTTTCTTCTGTTATATGAAACATATTTGCGACGATATTACTTGGGAACTGTTGAATCTGAGTATTCAAAGCCATTACAACAGTATTATAAAACTGACGAGCCGATTGAATTTTCGTTTCTGTATCTGTCAATTCGCGTTGCAATTCCAAGAAATTTTCATTTGCACGTAACGCAGGATAATTTTCTGACAAAGCAAAAATGCTTTTCAACGTTTCCGTAAGGTGATTTTCTGCGTCCGCCTTTGCTGGACCGTTTACGGTCATTGCGGCATCACGCGCAGCGACAACCGCCTGCAAGGTATCTTTCTCGTGCTTTGCGGCACCGCGAACCGTTTCTATCAGATTCGGTATTAAATCATAGCGGCGTTTTAATTGACTATCTATTGTTGCCCATGCCTCTTTCGCCTGATTCTTTCTAGCAATTAAACCGTTATATAAGGATATGAAATATAATAATAAAACTGCAATAATAGCAACTGTGGTCCACATAAAAATCTCCTTTTTATAAAAAAAATATAATTCCTAGACCATAAAAAATCAAGCCATAATAAAATATTAATTGATTTATATCTTAATCACTTTGCACTGTCTGCCATAGAGTCATCATAAACTGAATATACCTTGCCAGATATACCCAGTCTTATACGACCTACTTCCT
>CALXPB010000013.1 GCA_944390225.1 uncultured Alphaproteobacteria bacterium | reverse complement strand
CTATATCTAATGTACAAATTCTCTGCTGATTCTGTATATTTATATTCTTTTTTGATATATCTCATAATATTTATCCAGGACTTGTTCGGATTATTACGTTTATACTCTTCAACCCGATTAACAAAAATCATCCCATATGAACTGAGCCATTTTGTCGGCTGCCCCGGCAATCTAACTTTGGCTGCATCCATAAAGCCAGTAATTTTTAAATCTATTGCCATTTTTTGAATTAAGACCCTAACAACCGGCTGTAAATTAATAGGTCTTTGTAAGCCATATTTATTAAATAAAGCAATTTCTCTATCTTCTAAAAACAAATCTTTTGTTTCTTTACTTAATTTTGGGTTAAGTTTTGCAAGATGTTCAAAAAATTTATTTGGCAATGGAGTGTATAGGACGCCTGTTTTTTTAGTACGTTTTCCCATTTGTTAACCTCTTGTGTTTATATATCAAACATAGCTGTTCTCTTATAAAATTCAAGTGACACACATTGAAAAGACGATTTATAATCCTATATGCATATTAACTAATATATGAGGTAAGAATGAAAAATACGTTTCCTGAATTTGCAAGAAAAACGGCAGAAGAACACAGAAAAATTTGGGATAATTCATTAGTTATATTTGATACTAATGTTTTGTTGTCCTTATACTATTATTCCCCAGAAACGAGAAAATCCATCATAGAAATGATGAAAAGACTAAAAAGCCGATTATGGATGCCTTATCAAGTTGGCAAGGAATTTTATATGGGCAGGGTTAGTATTATACAAAAATTAGAGACATTACCTAATAATATTATTAAAGATTTTGATAATTTATTAAATAATGCACCAAAAAACTCTGTTTTTTATAGAATATTAAGCTCTATGTCAGATAAATTGCAAAAAGATATAGAAAAAGAAACAAAACATTCTCAGCAAAGTATTAATGATGATAAAATTTTAGATACATTAGAATCTATATATAACGGTCGTGTTGGACAACCTATGACCCAAGATGAGTGCGCAGCAATAGATAAAGAATATAAGGATAATATTGCTAATAAAATATGTTGTCCAGGTTTCAAAGATTCAAAAAAAGAGAACAATGCAGCAGGAGATTTTTATATTTGGAAACAAATGTTAGAAAAAGCAAAAGAGACCAACAAAAATGTTTTCTTTGTCACAGAAGATACAAAAGAAGACTGGTGGAGGAAAAATGGAAACAAGCTAATTGGTCCAAGACCAGAATTAAAACAAGAATTTATAAAAGCAACGAATGGTTTATTTTTTCAAATGTATACTTTGCAAAAATTTATTTCAATAAACTCGAAATATGAGAAACAACCAGTAAATAACAAAGTGGAAGAAGAAATAAAACTTAATAAAGATGTATTAACTAAAGAGTTTTGGGATGCACATACGCTAGAAGTGATAGATGAGATACCAAGTATAGATATAAAGAGACATTTTAATGAATTAGAACATACTATTAATCCGTGTATAGATAAGATTTATTCAGATAATTATATTGCAAAGAAATTAATGGCTGCATTGAAAGATATAAAGCCGATAGAAAATCTTGGTTCTTATCCATTAGCAGAAATATTCGCCCAAGAACATAAGACAAAAAAATAGTTTTATGACAATATTTCTGATATCACATTAAAATTTGAATATATATTCATAATATCGGCGTAATATGTTGTTCGTAATTCGTTTACTATCCCCAACCAAAAATTAAACCGCCTTTATGGCGGTTTTATTTTTGGGCGCGGAATACGCAGTTCGACCACGCAACAATTGTTGCTTGGTTCGACAATGAGTAAGTGAAAACAAGCATCGCGCAGTTTGAACGCTAACGAATGCCCCGCAGGACATATATTTATATATGCCCGAGGGAATCAGTTGCCCCAACCAAAAATTAAACCGCCTTTATGGCGGTTTTATTTTTGGGCGCGGAATACGCAGTTCGACCACGCAACAATTGTTGCTTGGTTCGACAATGAGTAAGTGAAAACAAGCATCGCGCAGTTTGAACGCTAACGAATGCCCCGCAGGACATATATTTATATATGCCCGAGGGAATCAGTTGCCCCAACCAAGATAGACAAACCCGCCAATAAATGCGGGTTTTTGTTTGGTTCCTAATATTTTCAGCGAGTTCGAAAGTTGAATATAAAAAAGTGGTGAAAAATTACCACTTTCGAACTGTTTTTGTTGATCAACATTAATAGGGGCTGTTTAGTGACATTATACAACAAAATGTTTATTCCATGTGTCTGTAACATCACATTCCAATACAGGGCCTTGGGTTAGAATAGAAATTGGGGTTGCAAAGAAATCCTGCCCAGCCATAATAATATCGCCCAAAACAAGATTGTTGATTCTGTTTGTTTCGGTGGATACATTATATATCGCTTTATATTTTCTGAAATAATTCGCATACATTGCACAACGTTTTGCGCCAAATTCCATAATTTGGGCATTTTGTAGCTTTACCACCATTTGCGCTGAAAGCAACTCGTCTGCTGTAATTGGTGTGTCCGATACAATGTTGCGACACACGTTTGCAGTGTTTGCGATAAGGTGCCCGATATTTTGAGGCAGGGTTTCTGAATTTATGGTGTGTAATTTTGCGCCCGCCCACTCCATTGTCGAACATTGAATAGAATACGACAAGCCGCTTTGTTCACGAACGGCTTGCATCAATCTGTTTTGTAATATTTTTCTAAAAAGCCCCATTGCCGCCTTTCTATCTCGGTTGGCGACAGATGATTCTATTGAATCCGCCCAGGCAAACGTGATTTTCTGATTTTTAGCACCACTTATAAAGTCATGTGCAATTGTTGGTGTAATGTTTGTTGATGCTTTTTTGACATCTTGCTTTGGAATCCATGAAAATAATTGTTCCAATTGTTTTTTCAATGTTTCTTTGTTACTAATTTTGCCAGATATAACTATTAACATGTTATCCGCGGACAAATGTCTGTGGTAATAGTCTAACAAATGTTGTCGAGCAAAAGATTGTATTGTTTCTGGGGTACCCAAGATGTTATGTGCGCCAAGCAATTTTTTTGCCTTGAACAGCCACCAGGAATTTACATTCACATATCGCCGTTGTTCGTCCAATATGACTTTTTTTTCGTTTTCTATAACACTGTCATCAAACAAAGAATTTTGTAATTCGTCTGCGATTGTTTCTATAAGCGCATTCAGGTTTTCTGCCAAAACCGTTCCAGAAAAAGATATATCATCCAGACTGGTACGAATATCCAATATCGCGCCACAGGATTCAAGTCGCCTGTTAAGCAGCGAAAATGATGAATGTGTATGCGTACCTTGCCCCAACATATGTTCTAAGAAATGGCTAATTCCGTATTCGTCGCGTGATTCATTTTGTGTTCCAATGCCAAGATTAACAGATATGGAACACGTTAAAGAATCCACATTATCCATAATGACGGGAATTCCATTAGATAAACGAAATATAATAGGCAAGGTCATCATAAATTATGATCCATTCAATATTATTATAGATTGCCATAAAATTATGGCAATCTGGGTGTTCAATTAGTTATCTGACGTGTTGGCGTATAACATTATTGCGTTGTAATTGCAAACGCTGGGAAACATTACGACGCTTTTTCATTTCTATCCATTCCCCATCAGTATCCATAATGGCGATGCCTGTTGTAGGTGTGTCCGGAACATCCGTACCTGCACACGGCTCAACATCGCCAGGTTGTGAATCAGGATGGTCGCACAAATATGCAATTGTGGCGCCATTCTTTAACTTGGTTAACAGCAAATATTTCAGCATTGTAGTTCCTTTTGGTTATGAAACCACCAATAGGTTTCACAAGAAATGGTAGTCAGCGGCCAATATGCTGTCAATCAGTAACATATTGATGTTTGAACATAAATTACTTGAAAAAACATATAGATATGTAACAATTAGTGTTGCCTGCGCAAAAATCTGATTTAGCAGTATTGATTTCCCTCCCAAGTTTTATGAGATTGTTGTATTCGTTAGTTCGCGAATTGCACAGATTGCACAACCAAAAATTAAACCGCCTTTATGGCGGTTTTATTTTTGGGCGCGGAATACGCAGTTCGACCACGCAACAATTGTTGCTTGGTTCGACAATTTTATTCATTTTGTTTTTTATCTACTTATATCTATAATACTAACATGAAAGCAATAACAATTTGGCAACCTTATGCACAAGCAATCGCGCTAGGTCTTAAAACCTATGAAACACGTTCTTGGCCGACAAAATACAGAGGCAAAATTGCCGTTCACGCTTCTATTAAACCACTATCACAAGAAGGCAAACGCTTATCTGAAAAATACGGAATTAAAAACTTCTCTTTCAGCAAGATAATAGTTATTGCGGACTTAACCGATTGTATTTTAATTACAGAAGAATTTATAAAGTTGCAACCCCAAATAGAAATAGACTTTGGTAATTGGCTTACTGGATACTACGCATGGAAACTAGAAAACATACAAGCTCTTAAAAATCCTATTAAAGTATCTGGCAAACAAGGTCTGTGGAATGTTTATTTAAAAGGTTAAATAAATGAATAAAAAAGAAAAATTCAACGCCATGCTAAAAAATTTTCGCAAGGGAGAAAACGGTGGCGACCCAAACGCTAAATTATGGTTTTGCGGCATTGAAAACATGGCGTATGGCGAACCACAAAAAGAACACAATCTTAATTTATTAAACACACAAAAATACATAAAACTTTCTGGACAAGACCTAACAGGTTCATTCAACAAAAAAATAAAATACATACTTGAAAGTTTGGGGCTTATTAAGTCTGACATTTCTGCAGATGACATGTATAAATCGAACAGTTTTTATTGTACTAACCTATTTCCTTTTGCATTTTATGATGTGAAAGATTGTGATACTAAATATTTATATGAACTGACCGGGCTTAACACCAGACAAGAATATGAAGAGGCGTGCCTATCTGCCAGAGCAAATGACAAACAATGGCAAGAATTTAAACAGAACGCAAAAGTCATAATTTGTTTTGGCAAACAAAACTGGCCTCAGTTTCTAGAAATATTTTGCACATCAGAATCCGATAAAGGAAAAAACGAACTCTCATTAAAACCACCTAAATATAATAAAGTTCTAATAACTCTTAATAACGGTCAAACGATTATATTATGTTCTCATCCACGATACTGGAAAGACTGGTCAAACAAAGAAACAGATAAACTGATAAAAGAAATAAAAAATTTATTAGCACACTAAAACACACCAGCGATTTCATTCCTGTGGCTAAGCATCGAACAAAGCCCCATAATATAAGTATGCAAAAGAAGAATTTAATTTTCAGCCTGGCTATGATTATGACATTAACCAGCGCAACAGTGGCAGATGCCTGTACGGGTATTACACTGAAATCCAAAGACAACGGTGTTGTCGTTGCAAGAACAATTGAATGGGGCGAATCAGAAATGGAAAACCTGTATGTAATTGTTCCGCGCAACCATATTCAACAATCTATGCTGCCTGATGGTGAAACTGGTGGAATGACATTTTCCAGCATGTATGGTTATGTAGGTCTTGCGGTCGTACAACCCGGTTGGGTTGTAGACGGTATGAACGAAGCCGGTTTGTCTGCTGCCCTATTCTATTTTCCCGGCTATGGGCAATACCCAAAGTATAACCCAGAAAATAAAAGCAAAACAATTTCTGATTTTCAGTTAGTGTCTTGGATACTATCTCGTTTTTCAACGATTGACCAAGTAAAATCCGCGATTCAGAATATAGAAGTAGTAAACATTTACCCAAATGCATCAACGGCGCACTGGCGTGTAACGGATTCCACGGGTCGACAAATCGTCATAGAAATCATTGACGGGAAGCCACAAATTTATGAAAACGAATTGGGGGTTCTGACGAACTCGCCGAACTTCCCGTGGCAAATTAAGAATCTAAATAATTATGTAAACCTTATGCCCGGAACAGCGGGTCCCGTAAAAATGGGAGGAATTACTTTATCAGCCTTTGGTGCCGGCAGTGGTTTACTGGGATTGCCTGGCGACATGACACCACCTTCTCGGTTTGTTCGCGCGTCGTTTTTTCAAACATACTCTATTCCACAAGAAACTTCGTATGACTCCGCGATGTTGGCGTTTCACATTCTGAACAACTTTGACGTACCGCTGGGTACTGAATTCCCCGTCGGCAAGGCACCAGTAAACATGCCATCAGCAACACAATGGACAATATCAACGGACATGAAAGATAAAATCATATACTATCATACCATGTACAACAGAACGATTAGATCCATTGATTTGGCCGCGATAGACTTTGCAAATGTAGCGTTTCAATCTTACCCGCTTGACGAGAAAGAACAAGAAACTATCATTCCAGTTCGGATACGTTAAAAAAAAGCCGGTAAACTTTTAATAGAGCGTCTTTTTTTATACATTTGCATTTTT
Source organism: uncultured Alphaproteobacteria bacterium (assembly GCA_944390225.1). Classification (GTDB taxonomy): domain Bacteria; phylum Pseudomonadota; class Alphaproteobacteria; order Rs-D84; family Rs-D84; genus Enterousia. Next base: position 10,580 of record CALXPB010000013.1, on the reverse strand, counting down.
CTTTATTATGGTTATACTTTCTTCTGATTAAAAGGAGATGTTATATGAAGATAAAACCATTTGCGGGCGTTCGCCCACCAAAAGAAATCGCAGACGAAGTTGCATCTCGTCCTTATGACGTACTGAACTCAACAGAGGCGAAAGCCGAAGCCGGTGAAAAATCTTTACTGCATATCATAAAACCAGAAATAGATTTTGATCCTATTGCGGACGAACATAATCAGCCTGTATACGATAAAGCGGTAGAAAATTTTAAACTGTGGCAAGAACGTGGATGGTTGGTTCAAGACCCAAAAGAAATGTATTATATATACGCTCAGACCATGGACGGTCGTACGCAATATGGTCTTGTTGCGGCAGCGAATGTTGAAGACTATATGACGGGAAAAATAAAGAAACACGAACTGACGCGAAAAGATAAAGAAGAAGACAGAATGATTCACGTCAGAATTCAGAACGCAAATATAGAACCCGTTTTCTTTGCGTATCCAGACGTTGCAGAGATGAACGATATAGTAAAAAACTATGTTGAGAATCACGCACCAGAATACGACTTTGTTGCCGCAGATGGTTTTGGGCATAAGTTCTGGGCTATAACAGACGATTCGATAAACGCTCGTATAACTGAAATATTTAAAGAGATTCCGGCATTATATGTTGCCGACGGACATCACAGAACAGCAGCAGCGGCGTTGGTCGGAGAAGAAAAGAAAAAAGCAAATCCGAATCATACTGGTAATGAAGAGTATAACTATTTCTTGGCTGTAATTTTCCCAGAAAGCCAACTAAAAGTAATTGACTATAATCGCGTTGTAAAAGACCTGAACGGCTTAACACCCGCCGAATTTTTAGAAAAACTTTCTGAATCTTTTGACATAGAAGAAAAAGGTTCTGAAATATACAAACCAAATAAATTACATAACTTTGGTATGTACCTTGACGGGAAATGGTATTCGTTAACGGCGAAACCCGGGACATACAATGATGACGATCCAATCGGTGTTTTAGATGTAACCGTACTATCAAATCTTGTATTTGATAAGATATTAAATCTGGGTGATTTACGTACCAGTAAGCGAATCGATTTTGTCGGTGGAATCAGGGGGCTTGGTGAATTGCAAAAACGCGTAGACTCTGGTGAAATGGCGGCAGCATTTGCTTTATACCCTGTGACAATGCGCCAAATAATAGACATCGCAGATACCGGTAATATTATGCCACCAAAAACTACTTGGTTTGAACCGAAACTACGTAGCGGTCTGGTTATACATAAATTATCTTAATAAAAAAACTCTCTTGTTAAAAGAGAGTTTTCTTTTATTTGACACAATGTTTATAAAAATAATATAATTGTTTAAGAAACAAAAAATATTTTTATTAACGGGGGGCATTAAAATGAAATTTTTACGGAATCTTCTTTTCATTTCTATGTGCGTTTTTATAACTCAGACCGCACATTCTGGCGTAATTTTATGTCGTGTAACGACAGTTTATGAGACATGCCCTTCTGGCGGCTCTTTACACCTGGGCAGCGGAACAAATCTGACTTGTTCTTGCGATGGCGTTCAACAAGGAACACAATGTAGAATTCAAGAATTCTTTCATGGTAGTTGCCCTGCAAGTGTTTCGGCGGAAAATTGTGAATGCCAATATTATGAAAACCAACCAACAGAAGATGTCGCCATTTTGGATCCTAACACAGGGGATGATACCGGTTATAATTCATGCAAGTGGCTTGGTTGTACGGCATGTGAAGAAGCGGCACAATGGCGATATTGGGCAACTGGATATGAATACAGAGAACTTGGGCAGTGTGAACAAACAGATCCCTGCGAGGACAGAACAGGTGCATGCGTAGATATAGTACGTGAATATCGTTGTGCAGACGGCTATTGCGGTGAAACATCAGACGGTAAAACAGGTTGTAAAGCAACACGTTATACGAAAATTAATACTAACTGTTTTATAACAAGTACGTTTGAAGGGGATTGCCCAGACGGTGTTACTAATTGTAAGTGCGAAGAAACAGGAAAAAATGAAGTACTTTGCTCAACAGATGATTTTTTCGCAACCTTACCATCTTGGGCAAGTGATTACAGTTATATATGTGGAGAAAACATCTGGGAAGACGTAACAATAGGATATCAAAGAAATCAAGTTTTTGAATCAAAATTAGGGTCTTGTTTGAGTTATTCTATAAGTTATAGATGCGCAAATTCTTATTATGGCGCCCCTAAAAATACTACCAGTGGTTGTACACCCTGCCCTGAACCTGGGATAAGTTACACTCCCGATAATAAAACCATAACAATGTGTTTTGTTTCACCAAAAGAAATTTTATCAGATGAAACGGGTACATATTCGTTTACAACAAATTGTTATTACTCGGAATAAAAAAACGCCTTTATGGCGTTTTTTTATTTACAGACAACAACCATTGCCGTACGTAAAACAGCATCACCGAACATATAACCTGACTGTAATTCTTCAACTATCGTATTAGGCTCTGCTTTTTTATCACAACCATCCGATGCATCAACAACTTGTATCGCGTTATGATATTGTGGATTCAAAATCTGTCCGACGGAATCTATCTTAGTAATACCGACTTGTGTAAAAGCGTTTTCCATAGCAAGAGCCATAGATTTTATACCTTCATCTTCTGGGTTTAACTTTAAAGCGGCTTCAACTGCATCCATAACAGGTAAAAATTTTTTTGCGACCGACATCGCCCTGTTTCTTGCATTAGATTCTGAATCCAAAGCCGCCCGACGACGCATATTTTCTAACTCTGCCGCAGTTCTTAAATATTTATCGTTAAGTTCAGAAATTTTTTTGTTTAATTGTTCAACCTCAGAATCATTACTTGCATCTGTAAATTCTTCTTCATTTACGTTTGCAACGTCTTCTGATTTTACTTTTGTTGTATCGTTATTATCTGTATCAGAAATTGATACTTCGTCTATTTTAACTTTTTTTTCTTCCATACCATAAACCTATTGTAAGAAATAGGGGGCGGCGGATTACACCCCCGCTTGCCACTATATAATTATTTCACACTTGTTATTATAGGTATGAAGTCGTCCGATTTCAAGGATGCCCCTCCGACCAACACACCGTCAACATTTGGAATTGACATTATATCTGCCGCGTTATCGGCCTTTACGCTGGCGCCATATAAAACAGGAATCTCCGTTAACCCCATACCAATCAAAGTATCGGCAATTAACTTATGCGCTTCTGCTATTTCTGCCTCTGTCGGCGTTAACCCTGCTCCGATCGCCCATCGCGGTTCGTAAGCAACAATTATATTATGCCCGGCATCATTCGGAACAGATTCTCTAACGCCCGATTCGATTATTGACATTGTCTTACCTGCTTGCTTTTCTTCCATAGTTTCACCTACACAGATTATGGGCGTCAACCCAGCATTTAACGCCATTACAGCCTTTTGACGAACAATGGAATTAGTTTCTTCGTGATATTGTCTGCGTTCGCTATGTCCGACAATAACATATTTTGCACCCGTTTCTGCAATCATTGTGGCAGATACTTCACCGGTATATGCACCTTTTTCGTGCACGCTTACATCTTGAGCCCCCAGTGCAACACCACCAGAATCTATGCATAGCATTGTATACGGAACACACAAAATAATCGTATTTTCTGTATCAACATTCTTTAACGCACCAACCATATTTTTCAGCGCATTACGCGTTCCGTTCATCTTCCAATTTCCCGCAATAAATTTCATTACTTTTTCCTTTTTTTCGTTGATTTTCAGTGTTTTGTTTTGCTATGGTATCGCAAAAGGGGATTAAATGCTAGAATATTTACGTAACGCGGCAGACAAACCTGTTGCAAAGATTTTAATTGGAATTTTGGCCTTTTCTTTTGTTGGCTGGGGGGTTGCCGAATGGATTTTCGGTGGAGTTGCAGGCGATACAACACTGGTCAGTGTGGGCAGTAATGAAATTACTATGCAACAATTTAATCTGGAGAAATCGCGCGAGTTATCAAATATGACCCGAGAACAGCAACGCGAACTTTACTCAAACGCCGAAGCGGTTCAGATATTTAATGATAAAATATTATCAAATTTAACTACTCAGGCGATGACGGAAAATCACGCTAAAAAACTAGGTTTTTTTGTAACAGACGCCAGAATTGCCAGTGAAATTCGTGCTTTCCCTGAATTTCAATTAAACGGCTCGTTTTCTACATATTTATTCGATAACGTTTTAGCGAACTCGGGTTATACAGAGGCCGCATTCGCAGAAGTACTGCGCAATCAGATATTACGTTCTTATGTTCTTGGGATGATATCCGTTCCGTTAAAAGTCCCAGATTTTGCGTTCGTCGCAGCATATAACGCACGGTATAAGCAAAGACAAATAGATTATACAACGGTTAAATTCTCGGACTTTAAAGTTAATGAACCAACAGAAGAACAATTAAAAGAATTCTATGCTCAACATCCCCATGTCATACCAGAACAAAGAACTGTTTCTTACGTTCTTATTTCTGCCGATATGAATAAACCAGATAGTTATGACGAAGCGTATGAACAAGCAATTCATGTAGAAGACGATATAATCGCCGGTGAAACTTTACAAGAATCTGCAAATCGTAACAAGGCAAAATATATATCACTTGGAACATTTGATTCTGAAAACGCTCCACAAGACGACATAATGACCGAATCGATGATATCCAGAATATTTACAATGGACGAAGGATTGGAAAGTGAAATAATTGAAACAGACAAGGGTTTCGTAATCGTACGCGTAGATAAAATAATTCCTTCACATAATGCGGACTTCTCGTCTGTGAAAAATAATATTTTATCTGATTGGAAACACGAGGAACAAAGAAAACAGGCTTACCTTCGTGCAAACGAATTATTAATCGACTTAAATAAAACTGGAAACTTGACCGGTAAAAAAACGGTTAAAGTATCTCGTACTGACGGTGCACCGACAGACGTGTTAACGGCGACCTTTAATTCAGATTTAAAAACGAACTCTATCGTCCCCGGGTCAAACGCGTTTTATGTCCTGCACATAGAAAAAGAAATTACCCCTAAACCGAACTCTGAAAAAAGAGAGGACTTAAATAAAGAACTTGAAAAATTCTCTATGGAAGAAATTGCCGAGGATTATAATAATTTCCTTATCAGAGAATATCCTGTAAAAATAAACAAAAAGGTATTTGACCGATTCTTTGACAAATAAAAAAACGCCGTTATAGGCGTTTTTTTTATCTCTGCTTTTCCATCTGATCACGAATATTTAATATCTGCATATTTAATTTGTTCATATCACCAACATATGAAGTAGAAATAGATTTAATAAATCCTGTTAAATCTTTTCTATTTGCATAATCACGTTTTAAAATTCTTAATACAGGTTGCCTTCCCGTATAATAATATTTTGTGTTGTGAACTTCGGCATTAAAACCGTTTCTGGCAAAAACAAACTTTGCAATGTCAATATAATTATCATTAGTCATAAAAAAATAATAATAATACTTACCATTGCTTGCATACAATTCTCGCGTATCCGAAGAAGATAACATCGATAAGAATTTGATATCTTCCTCCGCATGATTGCTTAACCCCGAAGCAACCTTCATTTTTTTAGGAAATAAATTCATTATACCCTTAAAAACTTTCATTTTCTTAACCCTTTTTAATTAACGGCTCAATTATTACACAAAAAATATAAAACGTCAAGAAAATTTGTACAAAACAAAACTTTCCTGTAAAAACTAAACATTACAGGAAAGCGTCGCCGGACAAAACTTTGTAAAACTATATACCCAGCCGATGATTTATTTTCAGCATAAATATCGATTCGTTACCAAATTCATTTGTATTATTAGGGTTTATACGATATACGAAACCGATTGCACCGTCTGTCCATGGTCCAAGGTTATGTCTGTATGCACCGGACAAACGGACTTCTTTATTTTCTGGGCTTAAATCCAAATTTTTAACATATGCGTCATTTATTACCAAATCATAATTACCGTCATCCATTTCCATAATTTCATAATCTGCATAAGCATATTGTAAATCCCCTTTTCTGACGGTCAATGGTTGTGAAACGCTGAAACTGAAATTTCCTGTATCAATACCGAAAGCAAAAGCATTTGATTCTATATCAGACAGACCTAGTATAAATTGTCCATCTGCGTTTGACACCGTACGAGCAAAAGTAGAACGTAAAGTAAAACTAAGTTCTTCATAAGGTGAATACCTAAATTCAGAATCAACATAAATAGTATCACCCTGCCCCATATTCAATAAACCACCGCTTTGTGCCCCTAGCAAAGTATCTGTTTCATGTACCGTACCAAAGGCAGTAGTAAAACCGAACTTTTTGCCTTTCCAAGAAACGTCCGATTGGAATCCCTGCATCAACCCCAGTCTTGCAGGCATATATTGCGAAGAAACCGTCGGGTCATTATCCAACAATTCCTCATCAGTAATTGCACCAGAAAAGACCCGAGCCCCAAAAGACCATTCCCCCATATTATAAACAACATCTGACGTTATTGCATTTGAAGCCAACCCCAACACAGGATTTGACATCCCGTCAAATCTGGATGCACCATCTGTAAAATAACGTTGATAACCTGCCGCAATATCCCAATTATCGACAGAGTACTCTAACCGCATATTATCCAAACCACCCAAAGTATCGGCATACGGTTTTTCGGATACCGCCATATAAAAACCTATATCGCCGAAACTAATCATTTCAGGTTCTGATTTTCTAGTTTTAAAATCGCTCAGGACATCTCCCATATACAACCCGCGTTTATCCTGTACGCCCAGCGCAAATTCGTTTTTCCATATACGCGGTAAAGACATTTCTCCGTCAAAACTTTCTAAAACATCAAAAAAAGGTGCACTGATTCTGGCCGTACTTGGACTTAAAGCCGAAGACGGACGAAAAATAGTATTACTTGCTGCGCGCCAATATGCGTTACCAGAAGCAGATACAATATCCGTACCATTATAATAATAAATACTTTTCCCCGGCGTAGTTGCACGTTCAAGATTTATTAACCCGTAACCAAAAACCTCCTTGAATACATCCAGATAGTTTTCACCTCCGTTTTGCCACCTGTATTCGTATTCATTAGGCATTTGATATAAATCCTGTAAATAAGTAATCAAACCCTCTTCTGTAAAAGCGTTTCCGCTGGGATCTGTCCCCAGATAAGCCCCGTCCGCAGTCAAAGCCATCAAAGCAAATAATTGTTTACTGTCCATATAACTGAAAGCAGACTTTAATGCACCTGCTGCACCTGCTGCACTTGCAACTGCCAGTTCATCCGTAACACCAGCAGACGCAAAACACCAAGGATCAACACCGTTTGCCCCAGTTCCTGCAATACCACAAACTCGACCTTTATAATAAGTATCATCATCTGTTGTATCGGGGGTATTATTTGTATTTTGCCACTGAGAAACTATATACTGATGATCCGGCGAATAACCGCTAACGCTTGAAGTTCCGTTCGTACCGGTTCCACTTTGAATAACGGGTACAACGGACATAAAAAGATGCTCTAAGTTATCAAAAACAAGCGGTGCAGAATTTTCAAAAGAAGCCGTCAGTGTCCTGCCAGTATAAGAACTGTTTGTCTCTGCTGCGCCAGTCGAAAATATAACCAAAGGGGTATACGAAGACCCTAAATTATTAAAAAACGTTGTCGCATTTGTCCCTGGTAATGCGTCTGTTCCACTATCACCATCAGTTGTATTTTGGTTATAATACTGATTCACAAGCGATATAAATCCAGTTTGCATAGCATTATTTTCTTCACCGAAAGCCAAAACATCTTCAATAGTTGCAGACGATGTGGCATGTAAAGGAGATATAACCGAAGCATTTGCTAAAATAAACGGCTGAGATCGTCCGCCTGCTAAATCACCAGAAACAATACGAACAGCGGAATCCAATAAAGCCTTATAATTATAATAGTCTAATGTACCTTCTTGCTTTACCAGCGTTAAATTATTATTAGACATTTGATAAGCCTGATTGACACTGCCACCGGACGTACTTGGCAGATACAGCAAACCGTCCGCCCCGATATACCCAGTATAAGTAGAATCAGAATCAGACGCCACAATTGTATTTCCTGTTCTTGTTATCGTTAAAGTTTTATCAAAAAGATTGATAGTATCACCAGTTGCAAGGCTTTCACCTGCCATAGTATAAGTACCTGTTGCAGATTGACCGCTTACTGCGACAAGCCCTTCTCCGCCACCTGTTCTATAAATCAGCATCTGCCCGTTCGGCATAAAGCCCATAAAATCTGCATTTGCATATCCAGAATCACTACCACCGACAACCTTTGCCAGTAAATTATCATCTGATGTAGCGGTCGTATTATTTACAGCGGTACCGAACCCAGACAAATCAAAATTATTAACAAGAGTCCCGTCTTCTGAGGTTGTTGCATCTGTAACTTGATTATCACCGGACGGTCCTAAATTTATCACATTGTTGTAGTATTTACTAGACAACATACTAACTTCTGCATTAGCGACTTCATCTCCGTTCATCATTGACCACGCCAACAACTTATCGTCCAAAGAGTTTACTTGTGCAGTAGCTTCACCTGCTGGTTTATTAGCAGCATTTATACCATTTGCAGTAATCAAAGCGACTGTGACGGGTCGTCCGCCTCCGACCGTCAAACCGCCGACAGAATAATCTGCCAAGACGCTTGAAGGTATTGGCGCATTATTATATCTAAGAGTTCTTTGCCCCATATAACCGCGTGCCAGTGGGGAATATCCGTGCATCATAAGTAAGTAATTTTGGTTGTAAGTATCTGTCATTAATTCAAAATTACTCTGTAAAATACCTTCTGTTGACGGGCTGTAATAATTCAAATTAGAGACGTAATTTGCGGCTTCTGATTCCGCATTTGGCATTGCGGGTCCATATGGAATTTCAAACGCCGCAGTAGCGGTTCCAGATTCACCGCCGGTATCACCACCAGGTCTTGTTCCGCCGGAAGAGGATCCATTGTTTTCGTTACCGGGATCCAGAATATCGGTCAATAAAAAAAGCCCTCCTACAACAACGGCGGCTCCTGCCGCCGCTAGTGTCATACTTTGGGCGGAGGACAATCCGCTAAACAATCCGCCACTGCTTTCTGTTTTAGTTCGAGAATTATATTGTTTTATCTGCTGATCACATTTTGAAGCATCGGCACCGTACATCTGCAATATCTGTGCTGCCCTGATATCATTATTCATCAGTGCAGTACAAACTATCGACAGCCCGGTACTATCAACATAGTTTACATTTGCACCGCTATTTATTAAGATTTGAACCTGCTGAATATCAGCGTTCTTAGCGGCAGACAATAACTGTGCAGCGATAGTAAACTCGTTCGTTGCGGCAAATAAAGTACAAGGAACAAAAAACAACGAAAAAAGCAAAATTCTGATGTATTTCATAAAAAACTCTCTCTGTCTGAGATAATCTTAACACACAACAGAATTCTATGTCTAGGAAAAACTTTTATTTTTAACCGATAAAAAAACTCCCGTCAGACGACGGGAGTTTTACCTCAAGTTTTTAACGACTAATAGGGGCGTTGTAATAAATATAAACCATTCCGCTAACAACTTGTGAACCGTTTTCTGCTTGGTTTGAATTTTGTGCCTGTTTCGTTGTATCTCTAACACTTTCTTGTCGTCTTTCGACTTTTTGTGACGCTTCTTTAATTACAGCCTTGTTTGTATCAAGATTATTAACAATTATAGTATTATCATGACCAACAATCACATTACCACTATTACTTGAGCTATCTGATATTTCTATATGTACTTGTGAATATTCTTTTAATAGTTCCAACATATCATTTAATTTTACAATAGAATCTTGCAATTTTTGCGTTTCTTCTTTTTTGTCTTCACAATTTTTTGCATTCTGAGATTGAATATTAGTAATCTGGTTTCGCGTACATTTAATATTGCAAGCCAAAAAAGTAAGCAATACTAAAACCGCAGAACCGCGAACTAGAAAAGCACCTGCTTTTTTATTCATTTTTAACTCCTTAATTATTTTTATATAAACATATATAACACTAAACAAAACATTTGTCAACAAAAAATATAACACATATTTACATTTAGGTATATATGCTTATTTTTATCTGCAATAATTACCAGACCCAATTATAATATTGCCAGAATTACTGGAACCGTTCTTTATCTCAACATTATTGCCTATATATTTATTACCCGATTCATTATTTATATTTAAATTACCTTTTTCTTTTAACTTTTCGATTTGACTATTTAAGTTTACTACTCTTATATTCAAATTACGAATAGAGTCTGTTAAACTTTTATTTGATTTTTCAAGAGTACCTTTTTCTGTATTTAAAGTTTTGATAGAATCCAACAAAGCGCTATTACGTGTGATTTGACCGTTTAAGTTTGCTACTATTTTATTCAAATCACTGATAGAGTCTGTTAAACTTTTATTTGATTTTTCAAGAGTACCTTTTTCTGTATTTAAAGTTTTGATAGAATCCAACAA
>CALXPB010000012.1 GCA_944390225.1 uncultured Alphaproteobacteria bacterium | reverse complement strand
ATGTATGGGATTTTTAGCAAGTATTTACCGACCGACCAGAAAATTCAAACCGTCGCAAATGCGGCGGTTTTAATTTTCTGTTTGGAACGTGCAGATTCAAACGACAAACGGTCGTTTGTCGGGGGTTCGAATCTTTCACTCGATTTATCGTCAAAAGACGATAAATCTGCGTGTGTCCTCGTATTTATGCGAACTGCGCAGGGCTTGTTCTTATATACTCGGATTCGCCCCGATTAAAATATGCTGGCAAGGCCGAAAACGTGGGATTTTATATTCAAAAATGCACGGTATGTGATTTTACAATTGCCAAATGCCCCCAATTTTCAGATATAACATACAGTGGCAAATTTAGCGATGCCGATTTGCTAAAAAGTGCTATAAACGTTAGGGGAAATTTTTAAAATGCTGGTTTAATATAAAGTGTTAGGAATAAATGGAAATTATTGTTATAATGATACAAAGTATTAAATAATATGAAAAGGTTATAAATATGATGATGAGTGAGGATGCTTTTAAACAAGTAAAGTTATCAGAAAACAACATTAAAGAAATTGCTATTGCTAATAAAACTAATCCATATACAGATGTATTACCGTTCCATTTGAATATGGGGTACCCTTTGGTAAAATATACTGGACTTTTACTACGTCCTCATGAATTTATGTTATATGCTACGCCTGCCCAAGTATATAAAGAGAAAGAAAAATTTATGGGCTATACAGGAAATTCTTCTGGGGTCTCCTTTCGTTTGACAAAAGGTGTATGGTTGCGTACAGGAGGAAGTAGGGGGCGCCCTGTTAGAGAAAAGGTTCGAGAGTTTACGAAAGGTGATTTAATAATAACAAATGAAAGAATTGTGTTTTTGGCACCGGCTAACGGATTTGAAATTAAAATAAAAAAATTATTGTCATGTCAACCAATAGCAACTGATGCTTTGGTTCTGCAAGCTGGTAATGTAACCAAAAATATTTACATAGAGAGAACAGAGGTTTTAAGATATGTGTATGCTTGTACAAACGCATCAATGAGCAGTGCAATAAAAGGATATGATTTATATGAGGAAAACGAAAATTTAAAAAAAGCTGTAACACCAGAAATGGAAGAGGAATATGAAAAAGCTAAAGCACAGGTAGCAAAAATACATGTGCCTGATTTATCAAAACAAAGCTTAGGTGAGTCATTAAAGAAGGTATTAGTTTATGCTTGTGTAATCTTTTTAATTATATTGTTTTTGCGAGCATGTAATGCACAATAATTGTTTGTTGCATGTAAATATTTAAATCAGTTACCTTGTTGGTAGAATTATTACATACAATATTATTTTATAGCTGGTTTTCTGAGGCGATTTTAAATAGGTCGTTTACTTTGTGATTTGAGGTCCCCGATAGTATTTCGTTTATTTTTATCGGGTTCATATAGGCTAAATCTAGATACCTATTTAGTTGTCTGGGCGATATGTGTTCTTGATTACATATTTGTTTTATTCCAACTCCACGTTCGTATAGTTCCTTGTATCGCCAAGCTGTTGCAAAGGCTTGTTATTATCTTGTCAATGTGTTGGTGTACTAGTGATATCGCTATCAGTTGTTCGTTTAAGTAAAAAAGGTTAGTTGCTAGTATTGTTTAATTGCTTTTTTTACGGTTTTGTGGTATAATAAATTACAAAAATAAACGGATTTTTAGACCCGTTTTTTATGCTATAAAAAGGAAAAAATATGAAGATTAGTGAAAATGCTATAAACGCATTGAAAGAACTTGAAGGGACCGTAAAAAAAGATGGTCTGCATGTAATTTATGACGATAGTACAGGGCAATTTGTTCCGGTAGAGAATGGACAGCGCGTATCGGGGGCAACAATCGGTTATGGACACTTAATTTTACCAGATGAAAGTTTTGAAGGTGGTTTGACAGAGGCTCAGGCAACGAATTTATTATTGGCAGATATTAAAAAAACAGAAGAAGTCATTAATAAAGCATTAACAGTGCATTTAAATCAGAATCAGTATGATGCTTTGGTTATACTTGTATATAATATAGGCGAAAAAAATTTTCTGAGATCCACAGTATTAAAATATATAAATAATCCTAATTTTTTTAGTAAATCATATCCGAATCTAAAATCTGCATGGCTAGCGTGGAATAAGTATCGGGGTCGAGTATCAAAAGGGCTAACTTATCGACGCAATTATGAGTGGCGGTTATTTTACAATGGTATATATGATTAGTGTGTATATTTTATATTAAATATTTTATGATCACAAAAGACCATAAAAATAATGCGCTAATTAGACTTAAAAAAACTATTCCACTGCCAATGTCTTTGGCTTTTTTTGATATTTCGTGTTTTTCTAAGCTTATTCTATCAATGGTTTTTTCTATTGCTGTATTTATCAGTTCAGAAATTAATATTAACATCAGAGAAAAAAATAAAAATAATTTTATGATAAAACTTAACGGAAGAATTATTAATAAAATAATACCTATTATAAATAGAACTATTTCTTGTCGAAAGGCAATTTCTTCTTTATATACAGTTTTTAAACCAGAAATAGAATTTTTATAGGATTTTACAATATGTTTTATTTGTTCTTTCAGGTTGGTCATTTTTTTATCCCTGTTACTAGTTTATAGTATAAATCGTTTTTCTGTTCCATTTTTTTCTCTAGTTTTTTGTCGTCGTATCTTTCTCGTAATGTTTTTATATGACGACATTTTTCCGATAATGAAACACCAAGACCTAATTTGCACCCGTCTATTTTACCGCCGGCGGCTTCAATTATTGTCGGGAAAAAATCCATAGCGGATATTTTCCTTTCAGTATAATCATAATTAAAAATATTAGTATTTATAAATATATTATTTAGTGCTCTTTCTTTATTTTTATTCAATTTGTTCATTATGTTGCCAGATTTTTGTTGGTGGTCATTTATTACAATGATTATTGCTTTCGGATCTTTATTTCGAAACCAATTTATAAAATCATAAACTAATTTATCTTCGCACATTATTATATCTTCCATATTTTCTTGTTTAAAACCTTTTTCCCTACACGCTTCGGTAAAATAACCCTTGCAGTGAGTATTTATTGTTTCCATCATTATAAAATAGGGTTCTCTTTTATTTATAATTTTGGTTAAAATCGGCTTGCTTAGTTCAAAAAAAGTGCCGTCGTCTACACCGTTAAATGGATATTCTGATAATTTATATGTCAAAAGTTTTCGTAATCTTTCACCGTCATATATCGTATCAAACCCCATTCGCTTTAAAAAGTTCGTTTTTAACGAGAATTTTCCGCTTGCTGGAAATAAAGCATATGTCCCATAGTCATTATTCTTAAAAATTGTGCCTATACCAGTGGTGCCGAGCATTTTCTCGATGCTTTTAAAACTTGTATAAAATAACGGTAAGCCAGTGGTTATACCAGTTATAGCCGCTATTGTATGCGAAAGACCTGATATACTATGATATTTTTTAAAACTGATATTTTCTCTTTCTAATTTTGTTATGTTTGGAATTAAACCATGTGCACCGAATAATTTTTTGTCGTTGAAAGTTTTTTCCATACTTTCCAGTACTATTACCAATGTGTTTTTCTTTTCAGAGAATGTTATATCTGTTTTATCTGGATAAATGTATTCTTGTTCATAAAAATTTGATTTTTTATTATTAAAAAAACTCCCTAATTCAATATTTGACTTATGACCGTTGTATATAATTAAGCCAACTAAAACAACAAAAGACATGATTTGTAAAATTTTATATTTACTAATAAGTTGATAAAATATAGCGTATATTATCCCCCAACCAAAAGAACGTAGTATCACTTTTTTTATGAATGACCAAAGTAAACTATGGTCTACCCCGTTTAAGCCAATTTGTAAAACAATGGCAATTTCATCTAAGTTAATACGTCCAAAATTTTTATACATCCAGACGAAAAACCATAAAATAAAAAATAAAATAAAAAAGATCAGAAAATAAAGAAAGAAACCTTTCCTAAATATTTTTCTCATTGCGATGCCTATTTAATAAATAGGTTATAACATAAATAGGATTTTTTTCAAGTGTTTTGGTTTGCTGACATAAATTTAAACACGGTCTCTTACTTCATTTCATTTTTTGTGAATTGCTTTTCAGATTTCTATGCCATTTAGCAAGGCGAATGAAACGCATTTCATTAGTTGAAAAAATTGATAATTTACTCTGTTTTGATAGTTTGGCAAACTGTATCTTATCCATTAAATAAATTAACTCATTTTTCTGATTTATGGTTTTAAAATACCTGTAATTTTTATCGTCATTTTCTTGCTTATATACGAATAGAATTTGATAATTCTTTTTACCGCTAGAAATTGTCAGATTTTTTAAAAGTCCACCCATATGTTTATTATAACAAACGGCATTAATTATATTGTTTATGTTATATGGAGACATATAATTAAATAAATCTTTCTTTAAAATAGTCAGGTTTTCTGTCGATTCTATTAAAGCATCCTGCTTTCCATGATAGTATACTTTATTTAGTTTTAACTCGTATGCGTCTTTTTTGTTTAGGGGGCCTATGTGTTTTATATATTTTTGATATTTTTTATAAAACTTTTCGCTTTCACGCTCTCTGTATTCTATAAGTTTATAATGAAATCTTTCTTTTAGATATTCTGTTAACAAATCGTTTTGTATCAGGTGTTTTATTTTTGGAGTATATGACCAATTTGCAATCCCATTTGCAAAGTAAGGGTTAGATATAAACGTTTTAAAATTTATTACTTTTTCTATCTCTTGATTATTAAAAATTGCTTCTTTATATGTGGCGTATAAATCTTTTTCTGATAACTTTTGCCCGCTTAATATTTTGGGTTGCAGTTTTGTTAAGAAAATAGGAGTTATTTGTTTAATGGCGTTTTCAATCGCATTTGGTTCTTCTTCAAATGGCTCTGTCAAAGGCGACCATTTATTTCTGTGAATATTATAAACAAGAGATTCTTGTTGTTGCTTTAACCAAGATTTATAAACGGGGTTTGTCTTTTTTTTATCTTCATATTTTAAATATACATCACCGGCAGTCTCTCCTGCCTCTGCCGTTATAAACATACCGTCTAGGAAAAAAGTTTGTTTTTCTTTCGTGGGCAAATAGTTCCGCAAGTTTAAGTAAACCAAAGGTAAAAGGAAGTACCCCTCATAATTCATATTCAGGTCTGCGATAGTATCCCAATCACAAGGATTTGCGGAAAAAACGCGTTCTTCTATTATCTTATCTGTATCAGATTTTTGTGTCGAGTCCATATATTTACTCTTGTTTTATTTGTAATATATAAAATTTATTTAGGATTTTCAAATAATAAAATTATAAAATAAGTTTGTATAGACAAATGAAAAATCTCATGATAAGAATAAAAAAACAAGAGAGAATTCTTTCATAAAAAAGTTTAATAAAGATTTTTTCCTAGATGGAAAGTCATAAAGTAGGAGGTTTTATTATGAAAAAAGTTTTTTTATGTACCTTAGCGTTTTTACCTGTATGTGCTTTTGCAGAAGATAATGATAATTGGCGGGCATATTTAAGGGCGGATGCAGGAGTTACTTATGTAGATATAAATGTGCAAGATTATGACTTGGGCGGTTTTCAGGGTATGTTTAATTTTGCAGCAGGTGGTCAGAAAGGTCGGTGGCGTGCAGAACTGGCGTTTCAGGAAAGGGCAACTGTAAGCGAGTTATTCAGTTCATTATTGACTCAGACGATGGCTTCATTAGAACAGCGGGCTTTGCTGGTTAACGGTTTTTATGATGTTCTTGCTTCAAAGCATTTTGCTTGGTATGTCGGTGGTGGGGCAGGTGTGAATAACTATGAATCAATAGTTTCTTATCAGAATACAGGGGTCGAAAACACAGAAAAAGGTTTTTCTGCTATACTGGGAGCATATACCGGATTAAGCATAAATTTTGAACATGTAGGCTTTGATTTGGGTGTTGATTATTTTTATACTTTTAAACCAAACATGAATTCTTTTGTGCCAAAGATAGGTTTGCGTGTAAAGTTTTAAGCAAAAATTCCTTGGTAAATATAGGTAGCTCGTGCTTGAAAAGTGAAAAAATTGTAGTAAAATATACATATATGTACTGATATTTATTATTTATAATTTAAACGGAGAGAAAATGTCAAAAGTAAAAAAACTAAAATCGCAAAGTGATGATTCTAGACGTATAAAATTATTGATAAAGCGTTTGTATAATAAAAGTGCTCCGTTGTTACTATGCGAGGGGCTGCTGTTCGGAGTCGTCGCGGTACTTATGTTTTTAAAGCCTGTTGTTGCTTTGGCGACTTTGACAATTGTTATCGGAGTTGCGTTAATTTTATTTGGTTTATATAGAACTATATCTGGTTTTGCAATATCTCGTAGTATGGGGGAGGGCTGGTTAGATATTTTCTTTGGATTGGTAAATGTCATATTAGGTATTTTGTTCTGCATTTTTCCAGTCGGTTCGATAATAAGTTTGGTATATATTTTTGTGGTTTTGTTCTTTTTCAAGTCATTGGCAACACTTATTTTTTCAATAAATATGTTAAGAACGAAGTTCGGG
Source organism: uncultured Alphaproteobacteria bacterium (assembly GCA_944390225.1). GTDB lineage: Bacteria > Pseudomonadota > Alphaproteobacteria > Rs-D84 > Rs-D84 > Enterousia. Next base: position 13,048 of record CALXPB010000012.1, on the reverse strand, counting down.
CATTATAAGTTAAATTTGGTAATTTCTATGATTTTGACTTTATTAGCGGCTTTATTGCTTGTTTTCCCGATGGCCGGTGCAGTTGCAATGATATATTATCTGGCTGCTACCTTATTAATGTATGCCGTCGCAGACATTTATATGTATGTAGAAGTTTTAAAGTTGAAAAAATTAGTGTAAAAGAAACTGTATAGTTGTGACGTTTTTTATCTAGTTTTTTCTTTTGGGTTATGTGGAAATACTTTATTATTCTTTAAATCAATTCTTGCCCAATCAGAACATTCAAAAATATCGGGATGTTCTATTTCTGGTTTTATAAGCAAAGGTGTATTATTTTTTGCTAGTATTTCTCGTAAAATAATTTCTGCATGACTTATTGACAAATCGGTTATTTTTTCTTGGTCTTTTGACCAAAGAATTATTGCTTCGGATATATCATATTTATATAAATGTTTTTGTAAAATGTTGTCTGTAAGTAAAATATCGCCTTTGCGGATAATGTCTGAGTCATCTTTACGCAATCGTCCGATGATTTCATCTTTTGTTCTTTTATATTCTGTGCCTGTTATAGTTTGTGGACGACATTGAACTAAAAATGGGACAATGCGGTCATCTTCTGCATATTGCTTTATAGCAAATTCACAATCTAAATGTCGGTTTATATCATTCCTTAGACTTTCTAAATTGTGCAAAATAGGTGTAAATATTCGTAATGTTTTTTTGACGGATAGGATAATTGTTCGTGTATTACTTTGTCTGTTGTTTTATCAACTATAAATCTATTGCCTTTGACTTTTCCTGACATTAATTCACCGCCAAAGCCGTCATTAATAACGATGTCGTAGTGTTGATTATATTTTAATATCGGAGAACTCGTAAACGCAATTGCGCTGGCGACCGAGTCAATTTGTTCTTGTACTAATACACCCATTTTTCCGAAATCTCGGATGCCGTTAATAAGAGCGTATAGGAATAGCAGGCGCAGAATATAGCGAACGATGTACTTCAAATATCGCATCGATTAAATTATTTTTATTAACGTTTGGTATGCTTTTAAATAAGCCTGCATACGAAAATCTGCCACCGTCTTCAACATTTGCACTGCTACGAACAATTACTTTATCTGTATACGAAAACTCAACAGCTTCTTTGTACGAATAAAATATATGAGTTTTTAACCATTCTGGTATACCAGACTTTTGGTACTCCATCATAATATTTTGTATTTGTTTTGATGCGGAAATTATACCGTTAATATCATATTTTTCTAATTTTGATAGGATGCTTTTTATCTCTGTGTATGAATCTTTATATAAAAGGTCAAAAATATGTGTGCTGAGTGCAAAACCTTTTGGAATAGTAAAATGTACTCTGGCATAATTATCTTTTTTATAAGCATTATTTGCTAGTTCATATAAAGTTTTTGCTTTGCCACCGAATTCTGAATCCAAGTTTGAGTTATCAAAAATACTATTATCATTAAATAAGTTTTTTAAATAATCTTTTGGGGTATTTTTTTCTTCGGCTGTATATAGATGTTCTTTATATTTATCCTGTTTGACAAATTCTATCGCTTTGAAAGTTTTTCATAAAAATCGCTGTTGCTTGGGTTTGGATTATATGTTGACATATAGTTATTTGAATCATTGTCGATAACAATCGCTATTGTTGCACCGTCGGTAAGGTAAGAAATTTTGTCAGAAGGTAGTATCGGCCCAATGTTTAGTCTATAAGGGATTTTATACAATTCGCAAGATGCAAATCCGTTAGGAACAAGACTTGTTAAAAATACAGGAAGATTTGAATCTTTTAGAATTTTTGCTAAAACTAAATCAGGTGTATCTTCTTTTATTAAACATCCAGAAAGGTCGCAAAAAATTGCTTTTATAATTTTTTCCCCAGTGTTCTGGTCTGTATAAATAAAACTCTTAAACAAATCGTACATGATATATGTTAGGTTATAGAGAAAATGTTATTTGTCAAGATTTAGGTGCTACAAATCCTTATTTCTGGCGCGCCCTGCAGGATTACTTCGTCACCTTGTAAAATTGTGCTGAGCACAAACGGCGTACTTTCGTCCGCCTTTTTACTGCGGTTCGAACTGCTTTCTCGCAGGTTTGAATCCTGGGGTTTGCATAAAAATAAAACCGACATGAAGTCGGTTTAATTTCTGGCGCGCCCTGCAGGATTACTTCGTCACCTTGTAAAATTATGCTTTGCATAACCGGCGTACTTTCGTCCGCCTTTTTACTGCGGTTCGAACCGCTTTTTCGCAGTTTCGAATTCTGGGGCTTGCACAAAAATAAAACCGACATGAAGTCGGTTTAATTTCTGGCGCGCCCTGCAGGATTCGAACCTGCGACCTGCGGATTAGAAATCCGATGCTCTATCCAGCTGGGCTAAGGGCGCAGTCCTGTGATTCTAAATCTTTTTCTCTGATTTTTCAAGTCATTAATTTGAACCTCTTATGTGAAATCGTTCCTGTGGGATTAACTCATTTTTTGTGGTATTCTTTTTTTAAAGAAAGGAGTTTTTATGAAAAAAGTTTTTCAGTTCATAGTTTCTATCATAATTTCTTTTATACCCGGCTTTATAGGTATGAGTTTCTCGCCAACAGGAGATTCAGATTTATGGTATAACGGACTGGTAAAGTCAATGCTGACCCCAGACGGCTGGGTGTTCGCAACAGTGTGGCCGATATTATATTTCTTGCTGGGTATCGCATTGTTCCTGATAATAACAGATAAGTCCAGACAAAATAAAACGAAAGCATATTGGTTGTTTATTGCTCAGATGGCTTTAAACGCTTTCTGGTCTTATTTGTTCTTCGGTTTGCAATTAACCGGTGTTGCTTTGCTGTCTTTAATCGTTTTATTCGGTTTTTCTCTGTGGATGACAAGAGTCTTTTATCAAATCAGACATTCTGCGTCTTATTTGGTATGGCCCTATCTTATCTGGCAACTATTCGCAATGTTCTTGAACGGTGTGATTGTATATTTAAATTGAATAATAAAACCGCCAAAACGGCGGTTTTATTATATCTTTAATATTCTAACTTTTGGGTCACCTATGTTTAGGTATTTTAACCCTAGTTCTTCGACATAATCGATACTGTAACTTTGTAATAATTCTATATGTCGAGTTATTGTTTTTAATTTAGTTTGTTCGGTTAGAAGTTGTTCTTGCTCCGTATTAAATCGCCATATGTTTATTATAAAATTTTGTAAATTTACTTCACCCCAGAATATACGGACGAACATAAACGTAGCAAATATACCCAATAATACCCCAACTTTACCGCGAAAACTGCCGGTCCAAGCACGCTTTATAAAACCAAAGAAATTTTTGATTTTTTCTTTCATAGATGGCATTATATCATAAATGTTGATAAATAAGCAAATTTTTGGTGCTCCTTTAGCCGGTGTAACAGATAAACCGTTCAGAAAAATAGTTCGTATGTTTTCTCCGTCGGCGCCTTTGTATACAGAGATGATTTCATGTCATTCTCTGGTTGAGCAGCATAAAAACTGTCTTCGGAACTTTGACCGATATGATGATGAAGGTAATATCGGCGCACAAATCTTTGGGACCAACCCTAATTTGATGGCGGATGCCGCTAGAATTTTACAAGATTCAGGGGCTGCCTGGATTGATATTAATATGGGGTGTCCCGTACCAAAAGTTGCTACGCGTAGCGGGGCGGGAGCCAATTTAATGCGAGAACATAAACTTGCAGAAAAAATCATGACCGCTGTTGTAAAAGCCGTTAATATACCGGTTTCCATAAAAACAAGGCTCGGTTGGGATGAAATGCATAAAGATTGGCAAGATTTAGTTTCTATTGCCATAGATTGCGGGATAAGTTTTGTGGCTTTACATGGTCGTACACGGGCTCAGTTATATTTGGGAAAGGCGGAACTGCCAGAAAAACCGAATTTTCCTATACCTATAATCGCTAATGGAGACATAAAAACAAAAGATGATATCAAGAGGGCTCTGAAATTAGGATATGACGGAACTATGCTTGGACGGGGTATGCTGGGGCAACCATGGATTTTAGGTATTTTGTCTGATGAAACTGTGAAACCGAAAAATGTCGGAGATATAGTTTTAACACATTTGAATCATATGTTAGAGTATTATGGAACTAAGAACGCAATTCAGATGTTTCGTAAGCACGTGGCGTGGTATTCTTCTGGTATGCCGAATTCCACAGAATTTAGAATAAAAATAAATCGAATCAACGATGAAATATCGTTAAAAACGGCAATTCGTGAATTTTGGGGTTGCGAATTTGAAATATAGATTCTATGATAAACTTTAAGTAAGACAGGGGTTGGATCATGAATGAAAATAATACAGACTTACCAATAGAAGAAATGACTGTGGGGGAAATTTTACGCAACGCTAGAACTACGGGGCGGCGCAAACGTGAAATCGCTACGGTTTCCAAGCAGTTATGTATTCGTGAGGAGTTTTTACAGGCTTTGGAGGACGGAAAGTATAATCTTATTCCAGAAACTGTATATATTCTTGGGTTTGCTCGTAATTATGCAATGGAATTAGGGTTGGACCCAGACGAAATCGTTAATAAGTTAAAGCATGAAATGGGCTTGGTATCCGATTGCGATGATGAAGAAGAACAAAATGAAAACCTGACTTGTACCGTACCGGGAAATGAAACGACAGAAAATAAAGGGAAAAAAGAAATTATAAAAAATATTTTTCAATTTATTCGGAAAAAATGGATATGGTTTACAATCGGCTTTGTTGTTCTTGTTATATTCGTTGCTTTGTTAATTATATTTTTACCGTCCGATAAAGTTGTAAATGATAATAACATTGAAAAAGTTCAGACTGTGGAATTAGTAGAACCGAAGTATAACGTCGAGATTCGGGATAAGTTCGGAACTGAAAACAGTGAAACTGCCAGTATAATTTTGCAGGCGAACCAAGAATCTTGGGTCAAAGTTGAAGACGGGCGCGGTGATACCATATTTAGTCGGGTTCTGGTACCAGGTGATATTTACTATGTGCCTTCCGAGGGGCGATACAAGGCTACATTCGGTAACGCAGGTGGCATAGATATATGGGTAAACGGGGTTTTAGCACCAAAACAAGGGGCAAATCATGTTAGAGTTTCTGGTATAGATTTATCTGTTGATGCTTTGACAAAAAGTTCCGATAAAGCAGAAGCAGGAGAAAAAAATTAAAACAGAATAAAAAATCTGGGCGAAAGATTTTTCGCCCTTTCTATTGAAATTCTTAATATTTTTTCTATATTTCCTATCATGAGTGGCGTAATTAAAATTCGCGGTGCGCGCGAGAATAATCTTAAAAATATAGACTTAGACATACCGAAAAATAAATTGGTGGTCTTTACTGGCGTATCTGGTTCTGGAAAATCGTCATTGGCATTTAACACGATTTATGCCGAAGGACAAAGAAGATATGTTGAATCGCTGTCTTCTTATGCTCGGCAGTTTTTGGATATGCAAAAAAAACCAGATGTAGATACCATAGAAGGTCTGGCACCCGCAATTTCAATCGAACAAAAGACGACGTCTAAGAACCCTCGTTCAACAGTCGGAACCGTTACAGAAATTTATGATTATTTTCGTCTGCTTTGGGCAAGAATCGGTATTCCTCATTCGCCTGTGACGGGTTTACCCATTAAATCTCAGACGATTGGTGAAATGGTAGATTGGACGATGAAAATCCCCGCTGGTACCAAAGTTTTCATTATGGCGCCACTTGTTAGAGAAAGAAAAGGCGAATATAGAAAGGAAATTGCTTTTTTGATAAAACAGGGTTATCAACGCGCAATAATTGATGATGAATTGTATGATTTGTCAGCCGTTCCGCCTTTGGATAAGAATAAAAAGCACTCTATTTTTGTAATAGTTGATAGGTTACAAATGCCAGCGCAGAATGCAACCGATGCCGAATTGGAAGAATTTCGTTCCAGAATGTATGCGTCTTTTGAAGGAGCTCTGCGATTGGTCCCTGGGTCAGTATTGGTTAGGCGCTTGGATACGAATGAAGATGTTTTATATTCCCAGAATTATGCTTGCCCTGTCAGCGGTTTTACAGTACCGAAAATAGAACCAAGATTATTTTCTTTTAATGCGCCGATGGGGGCATGCAGTGCCTGCGATGGTCTGGGAGTGCAATTAAATATGTCGCCGGACTTGGTGATACCCGACCCTTCAAAGTCCATATTAGACGGTGCAATTGCGCCTTGGTCGCGTGGAGGGATGTTAAGTCAGTTTGAGCATTTGTTAGATGCTTTACATAAAAAATACAAGATACCATTATCTAAACCTTGGCATACTTTAACACAGGAACAGAAAAACATAATTTTGTACGGCAGCGGAGATGAACCAATTAAAATCAATTGGAACGGTTTTGTTTATGAAAAGCCTTATGAAGGTGTGATACCGAATATAGAACGTCGCTGGCGTGAATCAGATTCAGAGGCTATGCGTGCAGAACTTGCAAAGTACCAATCTGAAAAGCCTTGCCCAGTTTGTCATGGTAAACGTTTAAATATTCAGGCTCTGTGTGTAAAGGTAAACGGTAAGGATATAATGGATATCTGTGATATGGCCGTTGACGATTCTCTGCGCTGGTTTAATAATTTACCTAATTGCTTGTCTCAGAAAGAGAACGATATTGCCAGAATAATTCTGCGTGAAATAACAAGTCGTTTGCAATTTCTGCAAAATGTAGGATTGGGGTATTTAACGCTTTCCAGAATGTCTGGAACCTTATCGGGAGGTGAGGCGCAACGTATAAGATTAGCCTCGCAGATAGGTAGTGGTTTGTCCGGTGTTTTATATGTGTTAGACGAACCGTCTATCGGTTTGCATCAAAGTGATAATGATAAATTATTAGACACTTTAAAAATGTTGCGAGACAAGGATAATACGGTAATTGTCGTTGAACACGATGAAGATGCTATGCGTGCGGCGGACTTTTTGGTTGATATCGGACGCGGTGCCGGCGTTAACGGTGGCAATGTGGTGGTGGCAGGTAAACCTGCAGATGTTATAAAATGTAAGGATTCCTTGACGGGTCAATATCTATCCGGAGTCCGTAAAATAGAAGTTCCTAAAAAACGGCGTTCAGGAAATGGAAATGTTATATCTATTTGTGGAGCATGTGAAAACAACTTGAAAAATATCAGCGTTGATTTTCCTTTGGGTAAGTTTATTGCTCTGACGGGGGTATCCGGTTCAGGAAAATCTACATTGTTATTAGATACTTTATATCCTGCTTTGATGCGCGCCTTATATAATTCAAAGATGGAAGCAGGTCAGCACGATATAATTCGAGGAATGGAAAATGTTGACAAGGTAGTTGATATAGATCAATCACCAATAGGGCGATCGCCACGTAGTAATCCTGCAACTTATACGGGTGTTTTTACAAATATTCGTGATTTTTTCGCTGCGTTACCCGAAGCAAAGGCGCGCGGTTATAATTCTGGACGTTTTTCGTTCAACGTAAAAGGCGGACGTTGCGAAGCATGTCAGGGGGACGGGCAAATAAAAATAGAAATGAACTTTCTGGCGGATGTATATGTAGAATGCGATAAGTGTCATGGTGCGCGTTATAATGATGAAACGTTGGCGGTAAAGTATAAAGGAAAATCTATAGCAGATGTGTTAAATATGACAGTTGATGAGGCTTATGGGTTCTTTATTAACGTACCTCAGATTGCTCGTAAGTTAGAGTTATTAAAGCGTGTCGGTTTAGATTATATAAAGTTGGGGCAGAGTTCGTTGGACTTATCAGGCGGTGAAGCACAACGTATAAAACTATCAAAGGAGTTGGCAGCGCGTAGTACAGGACAGACAATTTATATATTAGATGAACCTACGACCGGTCTACACTTTGAAGACATAAAAATGTTGCTGTCCGTTTTACATGAATTAGTAGATCAAGGAAATACGGTAATAGTCATTGAACATAACTTGGAAGTCATAAAAACTGCCGATTGGGTAATTGACTTGGGACCAACGGGCGGTGCCGGTGGTGGTCGCGTCATTGCCGTTGGTACGCCAGAGCAAGTTGCCGAAAATCCGGATTCTTTGACAGGAAAGTATTTGAAAAAGTATCTGGACAAACCTAAAAAAGGGAAATAATATAATAACTGTAAACAAGGAGTGTATAAATGTTCGGTTTCGGAAAAAAGAAAGCAAAAAAAATTGAAAATGTCGCAGAAGAGCATTTAAATGAAAAAGATTTAAAAAAGATTGAAGATAAAGTCCCAAGCGGTATGAAAGAAACTGCACAACGAATGATGTCCGGTCAGTTTAATATGAATGATATGTTGGCGCAATTAAAACAAATTAAAAAAATGAGTAATTTTAGCGGATTATTAAAAATGGTTCCTGGTATGTCTGGGGCTGTTGCGGCAATGAAGGAAAAAATAAAAGATGGCAGTGTGGATGCTCAAATAAAAATATTAGAAGCAATGACACCAGAAGAAAGAGCCGAGCCAGAAAAAATATTTGCTAATGCGAAAACTCGTATAGCAGAAACGGCGGGTTGCACAGTTCGTGATGTTGAACACATGATAAAACAATATGAAAAAATGCATCAGCAAATGGCAATGGTTCAGAAAATGGGAGGAATGGAGACCGTTATGGAGAAACTGAAAAAACAAGGAAATTAAAAAAAACGGCAAAAAAATGAAAATAAATTCTAGAAAATTATTTGATTGGAGTGTTAAATCGGTATCGGAACCAAAATATGTAATTTTACCGGACGGTAATCTTAGATATGAAGTAACAGTTAATTATACTCATCATGGAAAAAGAACAGTTCGTTTTAGTTTCAGAAATAATTTTTTGTGGTCGGATAATAATTCACCCATGTGGGCAGCAAAAAAATATTATGATGATATGTTGACTAAAATAAAAAAACAGGAATTAAATAAGATGAAAAAAGGAGTAAAAATGAATATTAATTTAAGAAAAATTGGTAATTGGAGGATTTCTTCTCTATCGGCTCCTCGATATGTTGCTTATCCGGACGGAACTTCTGGGTATGAAGTAAAAGTTAACTATACTCATCATGGTGAAAGAACTATTTTCTTTAATATGTATGATGAAAGTTTGTGGGTACTTCAATCGACACCGAAAAAAGCGGCACAAAACTGTTTTATTGATTTTGCTACTAGAATGCAAAAGCGTTTAGGGCGTTCAAACGTAAGATAGTATGAAGATTTTAAATAAAAAAATCGCTGCAAAGAAATCTTCTGCGGCTTGGGTTCAGCGTCAGGCTGCAGATCCGTATGTTGCGCGTGCGCATAAAGATGGTTATCGCGCGCGCGCGGCATATAAGTTAATAGAAATAAACGATAAATTCAAATTCCTTAAAAATGGTCAGGTTGTAGTTGATTTGGGGGCGGCTCCGGGTTCTTGGTCTCAGTATCTTAGGCGACAGTTTCCATGTTCCAAAGTTTTCGCAATGGATTTATTAGAAATCGCCGATATTCCAGGAGTAGAATTTTATCAGGGTGATTTCACAACAGATGAAGCGTTAAATTGGTTGGTCGATAAATTAAATCTTCCCGCCGATTCATCGGGCAGGGGAACAGTTGATGTAGTTCTATCTGATATGGCACCTAATACCGTGGGGCATCAAAAAACAGATCATTTGCGTCAGATGGTTTTGCTGGAATATGCCTTTGATTTTGCGGTTAGAGCCTTAAAACCAGGCGGTACTTTTGTTGCGAAGTCTTTTACAGGCGGAACAACGGGTGATTTGTTAAAACAAATCAAGGCAAAATTTGAATCTGTTCATCATATAAAACCTCCCGCATCTCGTAAAGATTCTGTTGAAATGTTCATCGTTGCTTTGGGATACAAAGGTTAAATAATGTTATAGTTTTTATTTTGCGCTTTCTGCAGCATGTCGAGCAAGTTCATCACATCGCTCATTCATTTCATTTCCTGCATGACCTTTTACCCAGACCCAGTGAATTTTTTTTGTTTGAACAATTGCATCAAGTTGTTGCCACAGTTCTTTATTTTTTACAGGTTTTTTCGCAGCGGTTTTCCAGTTATTATTTTTCCATTGTGCTAACCATATTTGCGTACCGTTTTTTACATATTGACTATCGGTATGTATTTCTACCTCGTTATGTTTTCGCGCTGCGTTCAAAGCCCGAATAACAGCAGTTAATTCCATTTGGTTGTTAGTAGTATTTTTTTCATAACCGCTTCGCTCTGCGGTTTCTGTGCCGTTTGTTGCGATAAAAGCCCAACCCCCTGGGCCGGGATTCCCAAGACAACTGCCGTCTGTCCATATTTTTAACATTTTATATTTCCTTGTTTTATGATATAATATCACAAAATGAGATTTGATGCCACGCAATTGAAAGAAATGTCTTCTGCGGTCAAGGCGCACGCCTTGGACGCTATTCGTGGTGCCGGTTCGGGGCATGTCGGCATTGTTCTTGGGGCTGCGGACATAATTACGACTATTTACGCGAATTTTTTGAGGCGCGGTCAGGATAAATTTGTTTTATCCGCTGGTCATGGCAGTGCTTTATTATATTCTGTTTTGAAACTTGCGGGTTATGACATTGGTGATTTAAGATCTTTTAGGAAAATCGGTGGTTTACCGGGGCATCCTGAATTTGGGTTGGACGGTGTGTTTGCGACTACGGGGCCTTTGGGGCAGGGTGTCGGTAATGCCGTTGGTATGGCATTGGCTGCAAAAATAAAGAAATCTGACGAACGCGTTTATTGCTTGTGCAGCGACGGGGATTTGATGGAAGGCGTCTCTGCCGAGGCAATTACTTTTGCCGGCAGATATAAGTTAGATAATCTAGTTTTATTATGGGATGATAACGGAATCAGCATAGATGGTCAGGCTTTGACGGACATAGATATGGCGGGTCGGATGACCGCTGCCGGTTGGAAGGTATTAAGAGTATCAGGAAACGACTTTAATAAAATCGACAAGGCTTTAAATGATTCGTTTTCTGCTCGTTCGCCTGTGTTCATTCAGTGCAAGACAATAATAGGGCGCGATTCGTCTTTGGCAGGTACGCGCGCAGCGCATGGTTTTGCGTTGCCTGATTCAGAGATGATGCGTTTGGTAGAGAAATTTATTTCTCCTATGGGTGAATCTTTGTGGGCATCTGTTGCAAAAGATGCGCCCGCCAAATATGTTTTAAATCAGGCAGATGTTTGTCCCAAAAATATAAAAATACCAAGCGTAGAAGAAGATATTTCCAGTCGTGAGTTATCTGGGATGTTTTTACAAGAATTAGTATCAAACGGCGTTAGTTTAATTGGAGGCAGTGCCGATTTATCATCCAGTACATGTGCAAAGACAAAGGCGCATGTTTCTATATTACCAAGAAAGTTCAGCGGTAATTTTATAGATTATGGTGTGCGCGAGCATGCAATGGGTGCAATAATGAACGGGCTTGCGGCGTCAGGTTTGCGTCCTTATGGTTCTACGTTTCTGGTTTTTAGTGATTATATGCGTCCTTCAATCAGGTTAGCGGCATTATCTGGGTTGCCGGTAATTTATATTTTTACTCATGACAGTATTGCGGTTGGTGCGGACGGGCCGACGCATCAGCCCGTGGAGCAATTGGCTTCGTTGCGTTTAATACCGAATCTTAATGTGTTCAGACCGTGTAACGGGGCAGAGGTGGCGTATTCTTGGTGTACTGCGATATCAGATATCCGGAAACCTTCGGCGATAATTTTATCTCGTCAGAAAATAAAGCAAATAGAAACTCCGAAAGATGCGGATATTTCAAGGGGGGCGTATGTTATACATAAGGCGCGTACCGGTCGCATTCGCGGTACTATAATTGCAACCGGCAGTGAAGTACCTTTGGCGGTTTCTGTTGCAGAAAGGTTAGGTACGGATGTTCAGGTTGTCAGTATGCCGTCTGTGGCAACTTTTCGCGCGCAAAGCAGAAAATATAAAAGCGAAATTTTGCGTGGCTATATTGTTGCAATAGAAGCGGCTTCGACCGCTCCGTGGTTTGAGTTTGCAGATGCAGTTGTTGGTCTTGATTCTTTCGGTATATCTGGTGACGGGGACTCGGTATATTCTCATTTTGGGTTTGACACGGACGCGATTGTGCGCGATATTTCAAGCAAAATGAAATAATTTAATTATGGCGGATTACGAATTTGTTTTACCTTCTGGGCAGGTTATACCTGTAATAATTACTACGCGTCGCGGGTTGCGTAATATAACTCTGCGTCCCAAGACGCGTCCAGTGTGTGAGATTCATATATCTAAACCTTGGTTAGTATCCACTTCAACGGCGTTACATTTTCTAGAACAAAAGCGTTCTTGGTGTGAAAGGGTTTTCTTAGATGTACCGGTCAAAGCGCACATTTCAATCGGTGATACAATAGAATTTCTGGGAAAAAAGGTTTTGATAAAGCATGATGAAACCAAGCGGGCTAATAGTTTTATTGAGTGTGCGGATGGTTTGTGTGTTTTGATCGTTGGTGGATCGTCGGATATGTTAGAAAGACGGGTTCGAGATTTTATAAAGGACTCTTTTTTATCTGCGGTAAAGCAGGTCATAAAAACTACTCCGAAAGAATTCTGGCCCCGAAGAATAGCAATTCGAGATACTTCTTCGCGTTGGGGCAGTTGTTCAAGTTCTGGCACGATATCTTTTTCTTGGAGGTTGGCGTTTGCGCCTTTTGATGTTATGCGGTATGTAATAATACATGAATTAGCGCACCAAAAGCATATGGATCATTCACCGGATTTTTGGAAACAGGTTTCTGTCCTATATGGTTTTGGTGTAGAACGTGCAAAAAGATGGCTAAATCAGCACGGAACAGAATTACATAAGTATTTTTAGTTAATAATCATTTCTTTTAGTTATATAAAAAACAATTTTTTGAAGAAAAAAACTAAAAAAGTTCGGTAATCTGGACTGTTTTTATGCTATTAAACCGGTTAAATTAAACGGTGGTTTTTTTTGTTCTTTTTTCTTGAATGTATTTTAGCCAGTTTCCCAGACTTTTTTCAATAAAAAAAT
>CALXPB010000011.1 GCA_944390225.1 uncultured Alphaproteobacteria bacterium | reverse complement strand
AAAAAATTAGTATATTCAATAAGAAAACCGTTCAATATCCTGATGGAACTGAACGGTTGTCAATCTTGGTTGGGGCAACTGGATTCGAACCAATACCAACGGAGTCAGAGTCCGGAGTTCTACCATTAAACTATGCCCCAATGTGCGCACTATTATATATGATTTTCGTGTGTTTGCAATTAAAATATTTTCTTGTATTTTTTTTCCCGTTTTCTTATAATTATTATTGAACCAACAGGGATGTGGTTCGGGGCCGTAAGAAAGCCTACCCAAAAGCAGCATAGCGTTTTTTATGCTGATCCGCAGGGATAATAGGCGGCGCGTTTGCGCCTTTTATTATCCAGTCCCCCGTACTCAGGTCGGGGAGCCGTCAGTCATAAAACAGGGTTTCCCGAAAGCTGGCGGGATCATACTTTTGGGTGATTTTCTTAACTCCCTGACCGCCATTTCCTTGGCGGTTTTTTATAGGATTATTATCAAAAATATTTTTGTTGACGATAGTCCTAGTTATGATAGGCTTTTTTATACAGAAAGCTGATTTTAAACTAAAAAAGGAGAAAATATGTTTAATAAATGGCTAAAAGCGTGTTCGGTTTTACCTGTTTTTGTAGTGGCTGGCATGATTTCTACTGTTGCTTTTGCGACAGAAACTGACCCAAATAATGTTCAAAAGTGGAGTGGTGAGGTAAATTCGCCTGATGTAAATCAGTCAGTTAACGGTGGAATTTTAAAAATATCAGGCGATCAATATGCGGATGTAATAATTAGTGCAGGTAATGTAGACGGTAATAAAATTATTGTATCTAAAAATCAAGATGCTGAATTGGGTTTAGATATTCATGGTCAGGGATCTGTTATTTATAGTAATGGTGCTTTGGGTACTATAAGTGGAACATTTAGTAATAATTCTGTAATGAACACATCGAATACAGCCTCCAAGGCAACAGCAAATGGCGCTGTTTTTGCGTTATATGCTGGTTCTAGCATAAATGAGATAAATGGTAATTTTACAAATAATAGCATTTCTTCTACTTATGTAGGTACAGACACTTCTTCTTCAAAATATGAAAATGATAAAAATCAGGTGTCTGCTGGTGGTGGTGCTATTCATATCGAAGGACAATATAATAATGGAAATGGTGGACCAGCAACTATCGGAACAATAAATGGTAACTTTATTGGTAATAGTGCAACTGGTGATGCATATGCAAATGGTGGTGCTATATATGTAAAAGGTGGTGCAGACAGAGAAGGTCAAGAAGGTTTTGATGCGGTAATCGGTCAAATAAATGGTAATTTTATAAATAATAAAGTTGTTGCATTGGCCGCAAATGACATGTTTAGTGATAGTGCTTATAAGAAAGTGTCAACTGGTGGTGCACTTTCTATTAAAAACACCAAGCCCGGTATAATTAGTGCAACAGTTGATGTGACCGGTAATTTCGGTGGAAACAGCGTTACAACAAATGCGACAAATGCTTTTGGTGGTGCCGTTTATAATGAAGGCACATTTACTGCAAAAGGTAATTTCCAGAATAACTTGGCATTCTCTAATACTGGTGTTGTATATGGTGGTGCTTTGTATAACAAAGGAACTGCAAATATCACAGGTCACTTTGTAAATAACGCTGCGCAATCAGAAGACCATGTAAGCGGTTTTGGTGGTGCTATATTTAATGATGGTGAATTAACATTAGCAGAAAATACAACGTTCTATGCAAACCGTGCGGATAATGCAGGTGGTGCATTGTATAATGGTGGTAAAATTGAAAATCTGTCGGGTATAACATTTAGAAATAATTATGCTTTTACAGGTGGAGCAATTAATAACGCTAAGGTTAATGCAGATGCGACTGCGGGGTATATAGGAACAATTGAAAATTCTTCGTTTGTAGGAAACTTTGCCGCTGCTTCACAAGGGGGGCGATTCGTAATCAAGGTGTTATAAACGATATTAAAAGTTCTCTGTTCGAAGGGAATGTGGCAGCTAATGGCGGTGCCTTGAATAACGGTACATGGGGAACTGTTGTTAATAGCATTGTAGATACTCAATTTATTAATAATACTGCTTTGACAGGTGTAGTGCAACAGGGCGGTGCAATTGTTAATGCGGGTACAATCGGTTTGATTGATAATTCAACTTTTGCCGGTAATCAGGCTGGTAAATTAGGTGGTGCTATTGCAAATGTGACACCACAGGATCCTAGCAACCCAGAAAAAGTATCTGAAATTACTTTCAATGGCGTTACTTTCACAAATAACGTTGCTGGTGTAGAAGGTGGTGCTATCTATAACAAAGGGGCGATCACTTTCCAAGGCGATAACGTTTTTGCAGGTAATACTGCTGCAGGTGTTGCAAACGATATCCATAACTTAGGTTCCTTGACTTTTGCTGATGGTACAACAACCATTGGTGGCGGTATTACAGGTACAGGTTCTTTGAATTTGAATGAAGGTGCCGGTTTGAATATCGATACTGCTACAATTACTCAGGGTACAATGAACATCAATGGTAATATTACGGCTTCTATTGTAAACTCTCAGTCTTACGGTAAGTTGGTCGGTGATTTGACTGTTGGTGATTCTGCAGAACTTACATTGAATATCGGTGCAACTGGGGTCTATAACATCTTTGCAGATGAAGACCTTGAAATCTCTAACCTGACAATTAATGCAAACGATACTTTGTATAATGTAACTATGGATGGCAGTGCTATCGTAGTTGAAACCAAGCCTGTTGAAGAAATTGTTGTTGCAACGGATTTGAATGTTGATACAGCAAGTGTGCTAGTAGGTTTGGCAAATAACGATAGTTATGCTATGGGTGTTGCCGCATTAAATGCTCAACAGGCTTTGGCAGAAGGAAATATAGAATATGTTGAAGCAGAATCTGCAAAGTTAAAGGCCGATGATAAACCTGTTGCTCATTCTGTTGCTACGTCTGTTCAGAATCAGGTTTTGTCTTTGGCTTCTGGACGTATGTCTGGTTCCGCAAATGTAGGACGTAGCGGGGGCGATTTAGCAAATGCTGATTATGGCGTATGGGCTCAGGGTTTGTTCAACAAGTCTAAACTGAACGGTCAATTCCATGGTTATACTCGCGGAGTTGCGGTCGGTGCAGATGCTTTGATTTACGGTAAGTATACAATAGGTGTCGGTTATGCTTATAACTCAACAGATGTTCATGCGGATAACGCAAGAGATACTGATATTGAAAGCAATAGTATTTTTGTATACGGTCAGTATAAACCTTCTGCTTGGTATGTAAACGCTGCGTTGAACTATACAATGGCCGACTATACAGAAGAAACAAATTCTTTCGGAGTTGATATTAACTCGGAATATGATGTTACCTCGTTTGGCGGTCAGGTAATGAGTGGGTACGACTTTGCAAGCGGTTTGACTCCGGAAGCAGGCGTTCGTTATTTACATATCTCACAAGATGAATATAATAACGGCTTGGCGGATATCAATGTCGGAGATACTGACTATCTTACAGGTGTCGCAGGTTTAAGATATGCTTTTGCAATTAACACCCAGACAGATAAATTAAGTCTGCGTCCAGAGTTGCGTGCTGCTGCTACATATGATGTTTTGTCAGATGAAGCGTTGGCAACCGTTACAATACCAGGGGCTCCGTCTTATATCGTTGACAGTAAACGTTTGTCTCGATTCGGAGGAGAATTCGGTATCGGTTTAACTGCAAAGTATAAAGAATTAGAAATTTCTGTAAACTATGATTTGGATTTGCATGAAGATTATACTTCGCAAACAGGTATGTTAAAGTTCAGATATAATTTCTAGTTATAAAAAGAATCCCTTGAATCTGAGGGGTTCTTTTTATAAAAAAAGAGGAATTTTTATTCCTCTATTTTTTTTAATTGTTAAAATATTTTTGTCTTTGAGTTTTTGATACCGATTCCATTTTATCAAATATTTTATTTGCAGCAGATCTATCCGTAGGTATATTACCAGACTGATTCGTATAATCAGCACCATTCAGTAAAATTATCCGACTTGGTAATAAATCATCACCTGAACATTCAATATAATATTCTGATAAATCGTATTCTTTACCATAGCAGTTATCGTTTACAACGGCAACATAACCATAGTCCGCCAGTTCTTCACATGTAGGCTGTGCCCCATATGTAATTTCACCGTTTTCTAAAAATTCGTCTGGTCTGTCAAGTATACCGTTACACCATACCTTTTCATATTTACCGTTAATAGATGCCATAGCACCGTTCGATGTAGTCTTTCGTGCCCCGAAACAATCACCGTTTAATAAACTTGTGTCAAAATCTTTGTTTATACCCGTGCCTTTTGCAATTTCTTTTTTCCCCATAGGAATTGGTTGCGATTCAGAACTTGTAAGAGCCTCGGGACATATTAATTTCATACCCCAACAAGAACTATTTGTATCCCATATTTCACTGTCATAACCCAAACCCATTTTTGAATAGCAATCTGTTGTATCTAACTTGCAAACAGTAGGTCTTTCCCACCAAGGTACAGCACCACTTGCAACATTTACAACAATCATACTTATTAAAGAAACAGCAAATATTTTTTTCATATTTTTCTCTTATTTTTACATTTTATCAAATTTTTATTCCTTTGGCAAGATGACTTTATTTATCTTTTTATTTGTAATTAAAATATTCTTATTCGCCGGTTCCACTGGTTGTTTCAGTTCCTTCTTTCTCTGCGCAAAAACCCCACTTATCATTTGAACCCGTTTCGTCATAGAATTTTTTGTACTTAGTATAATTGTTCGTTTCTGATTCTTCCCATTGACCTGTTACCCAGATACCACCAAGACGTTCACACTCTGCAGATAATGCCTTTGACATGTCCGTTCTTACCGAATCCATTATAACATTGACTTCTTCTAAAACAGTTGTAGGTATGTTCTTTTCGCCATTAGCAATTAATTCTAAATCGGACGGGCGGATACAGACCTGTGTTGCATATCTTACCATCTTTTGATATAAACTGCCCACATATGACCCGCAATCTGGTTGTGATGTTCGGGTGTTATTTAGTAATTGATTGCAATCTGTTATAGATGCATACCTTTGATCGCCCGGTTCATAAGCACGACAATTATACGGATAAGAGTGCAGACTGTCGTTACTTGGTACTTCACACGTATTCATGGCAAAGTCTTTTAGTAAACCCGCACATTCTTTCATAATTTTTTGGTCTGTTATGTCATGCATTGCAGTTATTAATAAATCTAAGCCATTACCGTTAGGATCGCCGTATAAATTACTGCATGCGTATAATTTTTCTTGGCATAACTCTTCGGCCAGTTCAAGTCTAGACCCCAATAGCAGTTCTTCTTTTATGTTGGAGAAGTCTTTTAAGGACTCTGTTTTTTCATCATAACATGCATTAACGACTTCCAAACATTCGTTTTTTACCTCTCGTATTTTTTCTTGCTGACCTTGATATATTTCTTTAACTGCCTGGCGCAAAAATTCATCCCACACTTCATCTGCTATATCACGGCAAGTTTCTAAACCTTTCTCTGCAAAAAAACGCATATCGTTTAATTCTTTTACCAACATGCGATTTACAGGGTTTGTTAATATGTCTCCTTCTAATGATGTCTGGGCCTCTAACTGATAGAAAGATTGAGAATAAATCGGTTCGCCCGTATCTCTTTTTAGGTATTGACCGGTCACGTCAAGACAATGAATGTAATCTTCCCCACACGCCGTATCTGCTGTTATATCTTTACGTACTTGTGCAATGCAGTCGTTTATAGATGTAGAATTATGAGCGTTGTAATTATCAAGACGTGCAACATTCATCTCGCGTTCTGTGTCGCGTATAGTGCTGTTCGCTTGCTTCAAATTCTTATCCAGTGCATTTGATAATGTCGTGCAGTCGTTTTCTATATACATTCCATAAGCCGATACAACCATATTCAATGTCGCAGAAGATGCGCAATAACTTGATACAAGATTAGAGCATTGGGCATGAACCGCGTTGTATAAAGATTCCCCCGTTAAATTGGCAATGTTCTGACCAGACGCCAAGTCTGTCGTTGCCCATATTTGATTTATATCGCCTGCAATATCAAGCGTCCCAAGCGTAGATAATGATTTTGTTTTAGTTGAAGATAATATTGAACTTATACCAGCTAGTTGTTGCGCAGATGCCGATGTATCTTTGGTTATTGATAATTCGCCTTCGGTCGCATTCAACATAGCATTTACTTCTTCTGCCGTTTTCGGAATTACATCAATATTTAAATCTTTAAAATCCTGAATTTGTGTGGCACTTTGTGACAGAGCACGTTCTTTGTCTTTGATTTCTGTTAACCTAGAAGAGCATATACAACGACGATAGGTATCATTTGCAGTTGCGCAAAATTGATCCATACATGTAAAATACGCATCGCGACATGTATTATAATCAGTACCAAATGTATTTGTTAAAACGGTGTTTACCGTTGTTGCTCTGCCAGTATTTTGTGTCGACCGAGTGGTTTGCGTAACCGCATTTCGTGCCGTATTTGTTTGACGTGCAACAGTTTCACTTGTTGCACTGCGCGAAGTTGTTGTACCAGAAGAATTTCTAGCGTTTGAGGTTGCACTTCGTGAAATGTTTTGTTGTGTCGCGCTTCTGGTTGATGAATTTTTTAAGTTTATATTTACCGCATCTCTTGTTGTAGTTGTTGTGTTTCTTGCCGTTGAATTTTTTGCGGTGTTGGTATTTGATGCAGTGCGAGCAACAACCGTACCTGTGGTCGTTTCAGTTTGATTCCGATTTACCGCATCTGTACTACGAACAGCAGCATCAACGCTGCCGATACTCATATAGTATACCAATGTAAAAAGTAAAAATCTTTTCATACCTTGTCTTTCAAATATGATAACAAAAATATGTTTTTAATGAAAGCAATATTTAAAGATTTTATTTTATTTCCGGTAAGAAAAAATCCTGTTTTTTAACAGGATTTCTTCTTAGTTGTTTGTGTCGTTTGAAGTACGATTACGTTCTACAAAAGTTATACGTCCTTTATCTAAATCGTACGGAGTCATTTCAACGCGTACTTTTTCACCGATGTTTACCCAAATGCGAGCCTTCCGCATTTTCCCGCATACTGTTGCCAGAATCTCATGACCGTTTTCTAATTTTACACGAAACATTGTATTCGGCAGTTTATCTTCAACTGTACCACTAAAAACGATAACATCATCTTTTGCCATAATTATTCCTTGGTTTTACTAAAAAATATTAACATAATGATATAATTTCGGGTAAAAAATTGCAAGATGTTTTTATATGCTTGCACCAAGAAACCAATTTTGATAAAATATAACATATATTATATGTAGGGTGGGCTTTATGAAATTAAGATATATTCTGCCGGTTTTATTATGTTTTCCGTTGGTTGCGTTTAGTGCGGAACGCTCGGATACCAGTGTTAGAGTCGGGGTAAACCGTGTGTCAATGTCTGGTTCGCGTATGCCGACAATGACGACAAGTACTTCAAATGTTGCTACAAATAACGGTTCTAATACAGGTACTACTACGACGCCGGTGACCGGTGAAACAGTAGTAAATGAAGAACCAGAACCTGAAAAAAAATCTTGTCGCGATGCTTATCGGGAATGTATGGATTTATTTTGTTTGTTAGATGAATCCGAGGGAAGCCGCTGTGCGTGCTCTTCTAATATAAATCAATCAAAGAAGTTGATACAAGAAATTCAAGATATTCAGGAAGAGGCCGATTTGCTTTATACCGAAGAAGTAGAACGTGTATTGTTGGGTGCGCAAGCAAAAATAGTTTTCGGGGAAAGTGAACAGGCTAAGAAAAGTTCGGAGATGTCTGGTATTAACTTTTTGGATTGGATAAATAGCGATACAGAAGAAGCAAGTCTTGGGGCGGATGATGATATAGGCGATAATTTGTACGCAATGGCAGCAGAGTTTTGTTATGATGAATTACTTGCCTGTGGAAATAGTGCGGAAATGGAAGAGGTTTTATACGCACGTCAAATTGTTCAGGATTGTAAAAATTTTGAATCTTATTTAAAAGATCAAAAATCAATTGCCGAATCGAATAAGCGTACGGCAGAGGCTGCGGTTAGACAGGCGCGCGTAGAAATGTTAGATACAACTGATAAATATAATCGTGGTGAATGTTTGTTGGCCTATCGTGCATGTATTTCTGATAAAGGTGGTTGTGGGGTAAACTTTGAAAATTGTTTAGATGCTGATT
The DNA here is from genome assembly GCA_944390225.1 of uncultured Alphaproteobacteria bacterium. Classification (GTDB taxonomy): domain Bacteria; phylum Pseudomonadota; class Alphaproteobacteria; order Rs-D84; family Rs-D84; genus Enterousia. The sequence goes on along the minus strand of CALXPB010000011.1, from coordinate 20,664 downwards.
TATTGGGTAGACGTGCAAATGCTTGTGAAAACGTATTAGACCAATGTATGTCAGTTCGAGAATATGTTTTAGATGATTGGGAAGCAGAGGCAGAAAGTATATTAGTCGAAGCAGCGAAGTATGCAGATAAAAATGCAAGAGCAACTTGTTTGGCTAGGATACAGGTTTGTTTGGAAGACGGTTGTTCAACAGAAACAAATTCTGCTTGTTTGACTGATGTTAATGTTGCGGCGGGGATTTGTCCGGTAATCGATGAATGCGAATCCATGATTCCAGGTATCAAATCTGTTGTAAATGATAAATTGGGTTATTTACGTACTCAATTCTGTCAGAATGATATTGACAAGTGTTTGCGTGATAGGTGCGGTGACAACTTTACTGCTCCAGAATGTGTAGGTAAAAGTGCAATTGAAATCGCCGAACTTTGTCCGCAATCTATGTTTCCATCTTGTAAAAATGAAACTCAGTTTGACATAATTGTTCAGGCGGCTTTGCTACAGATGGATTATCAAATGTTGCAGGGGTGTTTAAATTATTTCGGTGAACAACTGGGTAATGTTTGCGGAACAGATATGTCATGTTTACCAACCGATACAAAAATTATGTCTTTGGTTGCTGTGCCAGATACAGAAGAAGAGTTGGCTGAATTGCGTGAAACTGTTAGAGCAAATACAGAAGCGGCAGTTGATGATTTCTTTGTTCAGTTTGAAAAAGATAAAACAGTTGCTGCTTGTCAGGATAGTCAAAAACCTGCAGGACAAAAAAGTTTAGGCGAAAATGTGTTTAATAGTGCTAAATTAGTTGCACAAATTAGCGCGGAAAATCGTGCTATGCGTGAACTAGAAAGCAAAATTGCTGAGTTATCGCGCCAGCAGGATTTAGAGGCGGCAGAACAAAACTGTTTAAATACTTATAAAGTAGAAACACCGGATAAGTCTAGCAGTAATTATAGTTATATAAAAAGTGTATCTTTTGAACCGTCTTTACGTAATTGCCATGTTTGCCGTATACAACAAGTTTGTGAAGTTGGCGGTGAAAGTAAGGGTACTGCCGGGACAAAAGGATTTGCAGGCGGTTTGGCCGCCGGAGCATCCGCGGGAACAATGGTTTCTCCGGGATGGGGTACTGCAATAGGTGCTGTAGTTGGTGGTGTTGGCGGTTTGTTGGTAGGACGTAGTGCTGCAAACGAGCAAGAGTTCTGTCAGGAAATTGAAAGTTGTGAAGATATAAATATGTAATCCAGAAAAGTTCGGATTTAAAAAGGTTTAAGATGTATTTAAAAAACCTGTTTGTTTGTTTGTTGTGTTTAATGACTGTTTATATCGGTCAGGATGCTTGTGCTTTAAGCGTTACGGCAAAAAAGCAGTCCGCGATTCAACAAGGAACAACTGTCAGAACAAAAACAACCGCAACAGGTTTATATGACCAAGAATGCTATGATGCGTACTTTGGTTGTATGGATTTATTCTGTATACCTGATAATTCTAATGGTGGTAGTTGTACTTGCAGTGATGACAGTATTGAATATGAAAAAGAATTTGATGAAATTCAGAAAATTATAGATGAAGCAAATGTAATCAATACAGTAGAGGTTGAACGTGTAAAAGCCGGGGGAAACGCCGATATCATTTTTACTGGGGAACGTAAATATGATGAAAATGGAAATATAATATCAGGGACTCAACTTTCAAAAGAAGAACAAAAGGAACAAGAACGGGCCAGTTTATTAGCTATGTTTGAAACGAATTTTTATGAAGACGAAGACGTTTTTGAAAGTTCTGTTGATTCAATTGCAGATAAAACTGGAAAAGATTTATATAATTCTGCCGATGAATTGTGCCTTGCGCAAGTTCCAGATTCTTGTGCTGGGGATATCGCTTTTATAAAGCAGTTATATTCCAGACAAATAGCGTCGGATTGTCTTGGGTTTAAAAATTCTTTGGCGCAAAAGCGCGCTTCTGCTGAACTTGAACTGGCAAATGCCGAGGCCGCAGTAAGAAATGCCCTGAAAGAGAGTTTAGAAGAGGCTAATAAGTACGATCTTGGACAGTGTATGGTAGAATTTAAAAATTGTATGCGTTCAGAAGATGCTTGCGGTGAGAACTGGGAAAACTGCGTTTTTACTATCGCATCTGAAAATATGCAGAATAATGAGGCTGTTAGTACTGCGGGTACGAAAGTTCAGACCATTAATACATATGATATAACAGCATCTACAATGGAAATTCTGGAAACCAAAAGACCTATATGTGAAAGTGTTTTGAATAATTGCGTTGCTGTACGTGATATGGTTTGGCCTAATTTCTTGCGCGAGGCAGCACCAACAATAAAAGTTGCAGAAAGTCAGGCAGAATCAAAGTTTCGGCAATCTTGTTTGACGTCTATATCTGAGTGCATTCAAACTGCATGTAAAGATGATATCGCGGGTAAAGGAATTGCAACAATGGATGCGTGTTTGTCCAGACCTGATATGGCACGCAGTTTTTGTAAAGTCGAAATAGATCCATGTGAACGTATGGAACCTTTGATCTGGGGATATGTTGAAGACAAACTGGCAGCAATGCGTGTAGATGCTTGTACACAGGAGGTAAAAGATTGCTTTACTGCGGATACGCGTTGCGGGCCAAATTTTGAAAATTGTATAGGTATGGATTATGATTACATACATGATATTTGTCCTTTAGATTCTTTGGTTGTATGTAAAGCAAATAATCCGAATTTTTCTATGGATGATTTAGATTCTATGCTGATGGGGCTATACCTTAACATTGATAATGCAGCGCTGGAACAATGCCAGAATTTGGTTGAACAAAAAATGGCAGAAGTCTGCGGTAGTACAACTGATTGCAATAGGTTTGCAGCCGACGATACTATCGGTACAGGAAGTATAAGAGCTCAGAAAGACGGCAATATTTATCGTGTTACGGGCATGATTTCTTTTGGTAGTATAAAAATGGGTGATTCAACAGGATCAGTTAAAGATGAGGGTGATGAAGGAACACAAGTTCTGGGTCCCGGTGAAATTGGTGTCCAAGAATATATAGCAAAAGTTCGTGAAAATAATAGCAATGTACCAAATGCGGAAAGTATTATTTCTTCTATTGAGGAAGAGTTAAATAATATTGCCGGAACAATTAATCGCACGATTGATATGATAGAATCTGATCCGAAAATACAATATTGTGTATCTGGACGTGATTTATCTCAGATAACAGGTAAAGAAAATCAAAAGACAACGGCAAGATTTCCAAATCTGTTAAATCAAGTTAAGATGCAGATAGCATCATCCGCTCTTCGTCAGGCACAAGATAATTATAATGAAAAATTGAATTATGAGATTGCCGAAGCAACTAAAAATGCTTCCGTTGATCTTGCACAATATATGTGTCAGATGTTGCCTTATAATAATGCTTATGGTTTAGGAAGTTCTTCAACAACAGAAACGCCGTTGACGAAACCTTATGCGATTAGTTATGATGTTAGTTCTGGTGTAGATAGCAGTAAATTGGTTGAAGGAGGATCCCATTCTTCTTCTCTTATTTCGGGAACTTCTACATACGATAAAAGAAAACTGCACGTAGAATTGGAAGGTGGATCTCGTGAAATGTGGTCTTTGTTTGATAGAAATACTCGTACATGTCATTATTGCACTTCTATCGTTACAAAAAACTGTACCGCAGTTAAAAAAACTGGTTTCTGGGGTATCGGTGCCAAAGATGAGTTAAATTGTGAAGAATCCGCACCAGTAGAATCTTGTCAAGATATACAAATGTAAAAATGTTAGAAAATGTAATTTATCATTGTCGGTTCTCGTACTTTGTCTGCGAGAACTGATTTTTTACCAATAGGAAAAAAAACATGAATACAGAAAATATATTGATAAAAACAGATAGTTTGGAATCTATCGCAACATCTTTGGGGCAGATGATAGTTAATTTTGGTTCAAAGTTAATTTCAGCAATATTAATTCTGATTTTCGGTATTTGGCTGGCTAACAAATTGACTAACGGTTTGAAGCGATTGTTGGAGCAACGTAAAATAGAAGGTTCTTTACAATCCTTTTTTATCTCATTCATAAATATCTTACTGAAAATATTAGTCGTAATAGTTGTATTAACAACCATCGGCGTTCATATGACGTCTATAATTGCTGTTTTAGGTGCAGCTTCGTTGGCGATAGGTATGGCGTTATCGGGTACATTACAGAACGTTGCGGCTGGAATTATAATTCTAATGTTTAAACCCTTCAAAGTAGGAGATGTTATAGAAATATCAACCGGTGAAAGCGGGGTGGTAAAAAAAATTATGCTTTTTACAACAGAGGTTCAAACTTTTGATAATCAAGTAGTCTTCTTCCCGAATTCTTCCTTGGCAAATGGGGTTATAACTAACTTATCTAGGGGTGGGCTTAGAAGAACCGATTTAAAAATAGGAATTTCTTATGGAACGAAAATTGAAACGGTAAGAAAAATTTTATTGGGAATCCTATCAAAAGAAAAAAGAATTTTGAAAAACAATCCGCCAGAAATTTTTGTGAATGATTTAGGGGATAATGCCGTCATAATCATAATACGTTATTGGACTAAATATGAAGATTTGCAGTCCGTTAAATCTGAACTTCTGGAAACTATTTATAAAGAATTACCTGCCAGAAAGATAAATTTCCCTTTCCAACAAGTAGATGTACGATTATTAAAATAAATACATTAAAAAAATAATTCCTAGACATTTGTATAAATAAATGTGATAAAATTAAATCACAAACGAAAAAAAGGAGTCAAAAAAATGAAAAAGATTTCAATGTTTGCTGTGGTTTGTTCAGTTCTTGCCGGTGCTGCATATGCCGGTTTTCAACCGAATATGCCGAAAAAGAATTCACAAATGGGCGGTTTTGTCGGTGGAACAGAAAATATAGTAACAGTAAGTCAGGTAAAAGAGATGCGTGATGATGTTCCTGTAATTGTAAAGGGTAATATCGTTCAGCGCATGGGTGAAGAAAAATATTTATTTGAAGATTCTACTGGTTCAATTACTGTCGAGATTGATAATGAAGATTGGCGCGGTCAGACGGTTACACCTTCTGATGATGTAAAGTTGTACGGTGAAGTAGACGCAGGATGGTTTAATACGGAAATAGATGTTGATTATGTAGAAAAATTATAAATATAATTTTTATCATAATTATTTATATTAAAAAAATTGCCCCTTGGGGCAATTTTCTTATCGGTTAGTAAGTTGTAATTCAATTCTTCTATTTTTCTGTAAACTTTCTTTATCCGTTCTCAGTTCAACAGGGTGTAGATCTCCGAAACCACTGGGAACCAGTCTACGTCTTGATACGCCAGCTTTTGCAAGTTCGTCTGCAACTGCCTTTGCGCGTAATAACGATAATTCCATGTTATTTGAATAACCTTTGGTTCCGGGAACAACAGGTTTTTTATCGGTATGTCCGTCAATACGTATAATCCATTTTACATCGGACGGTATTTTATTCTCTAAATCTTTTATGACATTTGCAAGTAGACGTATTTGATTTTTCCCCTCAGGAGAAAGAGAATATGAACCACTGGCAAATAGAATGTCGCTGGAAACAATGAAACGATCGCCGTCTGGTTGTATATAAGAACCGTCTCCCAGGGCATCTTTTATTGCCTTATAAAATTCAGATTGGTACATGGCAACGTTATTTAGTTCTGCAACCTTGTCCGCCAAAGCCTTGTTCAAGCGATTTGACATTTCTATGTATTGAATATCTTTCTCGTGTGCTTTTTCTTCCGCGGCGTTAAGTGCTGATTGCAGTTTTGCCAATTGTTCCGATAATGATGCACGCTGTTCATCCATCTGCGTCTGCAAAGCCCGTCTTTCTTGTTCCAATATGGCCGTGTTTTGCTTATCAATTTGTGCTTGATTAAGTTGCTGTGAAAGTTTCGCAACTTGTTGCTGTAAATTTATGCCTTGCGTTCGTAATTCTGTAACTTTTGCTTCGTATTCAGAAACAAGTTCATCCATATTTACATTTACTTGTTCAAGTTCAGATACCAATTGCGTGTTATTATTCCCTAAGTTTTCCAATTCTGCACGTGCCAGTATCAATAATCGTTTGGCTTCTTCTTCGTCTGCGGTCATTTGCAGAATTTTCTGTGCCTGTTCCGCGTTTGCCTTTTTTAAGTCAGAAACGGTTTTTGCACCCGTGTTCTTATTAAAAACGCTGGTGGTCGTCCACAGGAACACGAATACTATTAATAGAAAGATTAATATTATGACCAAATTAGAAAATAAATCTACGAATGCCGGCCATGTATTTGTCTTTTCTCGGAAACGAATGTTTATCATTTGTTTTTCCCTCTCTCTTAAATATTCTATACCTTTATAAGTCCGAAACCGCTTTTTTCAGTTCTTGGACGCTTTCATTCAACTCTTTTGTACTAGTATTTATTTGCATGCGCAACGTCTGGTACAACCGGTGTTGTGTGCGCAGAAAGATAGTCTTCTAGTTCATTGAATATTGCGTTTTGAGCCAGTTGTACCTGTAAGCCCAAGAAACCGATTATTAAACTTCCCGCCAGACCCATCAAAGAACTTGTAAAAGCGGTTGCCATACCAGATAAAGGTTTGGATAAACCCTGTTGCATAACCGTTAAAACCGCCGAGTCGTCAAAATTTAAATTGCCAATTAAGTCGGCAAAGCCACCCACGGTAAGAATTAGTCCCCAGAATGTTCCTAATAAACCCAAGAAGATTAAAGTGTTCGTTATATATCTTATGGATTCACGAGAATCTTCAAAACGAAGTAAAATCATGTCTAGCATATTTTGTAGGGTTGCAGTAGAAATTCTGGTTGGCCTGGCACGAAGAATTAATGCAACTGGGCGTAATAAACGCGGTGGAATAGGTGCATTTTTTTGCCCTTGGAAATATGCGCGAGCCCATCTGTATTCAGGTAATAATTTGAAAATTTCTATAAAATTCAATCCGATACCAAACAAAGTTGTGCCGATTATGATACCGTTTAAAAAGATGTTTGCGGTTGCGACCCGTAAAAACGGTTCGTAAAACAAAATCAACCCTGCCGCCAACAAAGCGGTAAAAAACGCCATTATATTAAGGGTTTTATGAAATTGATTTGTCATGCTATCTCTCTTTATATAAAGATGATAGTAAATTTTACTAAATCAAGTCAATAGGGATTATTAATAAAGTTATTGTATTTATATGATTGATTCTTTTATAAAATACTTGATTTTGTTAAATTTTTCTGCATAATTATTTCGTTCCTGCCGATGACATGGGGTTGTCGGCTGTTAAGACCAAAGGAAATAAAATGGCTTATTATGAAAGCGTCTTGGTTTTTCGCCAGGACTTGACCGAGCCGCAGGTTAAAGAAAAAGCGGATAAATTTACAGAAATTATTAAAGAATTAGGCGGTGATGTTAAATCCACAGAATTCTGGGGACTTAAAAATCTGGCGTACGTTATTCGTAAAAATCGCAAGGCGCATTATGTGATGCTGAATATCGAATTGTCAGGGGATAAAATTACAGAGTTAGAACGTCGCTATCGTATAGATGAAGACGTGATTCGTTTCTTGAATGTTCGCGTTGACGAATTGTCAACAACACCATCCATAATGATGAAGAAAAATAACGAAGAGGTTGAATAATGGCAGTTCGTGCAGCAATTTATCGTAAAAAATCTAACCCTTTAAAGGGAAAGGTTATTGATTATAAAGATATAAAAACATTGTCCCATTATATCACAGAACGCGGCAAAATTGTCCCAAGTCGTATCAGCGGTGTATCACAAAAAGACCAACGTTTGCTGGCAACCGCTATTAAACGTGCACGGCATTTAGGTTTGTTGCCTTTCGTTCGTAATAACTTGGGCTAAAAATTAATATTTGGGATTAATTCTCTAACTTGAAAAAGGACAGATTATGAAAGTTATTTTAACTGAAAAAATTACAAAACTTGGTAATATCGGTGATACCGTTGAAGTAAAAACGGGTTTTGCGCGTAATTATTTACTGCCAAACGGCAAGGCTATGCGTTGGACGCGTGAAAATGTTGCTTTGTTCGAAGCAAGAAAAGCAGAATTGCAGGCGCGCCATGATGCTGCAAAAAAATCTGCAGAAGAAAAAGTCGATGCAGTTAAAAACGCAAAATTACATATGATACGTCAGGCAGGAGATACCGGTCAATTATACGGCTCTGTTTCTACACGTGATATCGCACGTATGCTGAAAGATGTTGCCGGTGTAAATGTTGAATCTGCACAGGTTTTATTGGGTAGCCCGATTAAATCTGTCGGTGCTTTTGATACTCAGATTGCTTTACATCCGGATGTTATCGTTCCAGTTAAGGTTTATGTTGCTCAGACGCAGGATGAAATAGACGCACTGGTTGCAGGTAAAGTTCTGACCTTCGGTACAAAGAAAGTTGACGAAGCAGAAGAAAAGACCGAAGAAAAAACAGAAGGTAAATCTGAGGGAAAAACAGAAAAAAATTCTGAGGAAAAACCAGAAAACGAACCCGAAGAAAAAACAGCGGAAAAGTCCGAAGAATAATGCATAAACTGTATGGAATAATGCCATGTCTTCATTTGTAATAGAAGGAGGGCAGAAACTGCATGGAGAGATTACACCTCAGGGTGCAAAGAACGAGGCTTTACAGGTTATTTGTGCGACGTTGTTAACCGACCAGAAAGTAACCATAAAAAATATACCGGATATTTTAGATGTAAATAATCTTATTCTGTTATTGCGCGACATGGGGGTAAAGGTTTCTAAGGAAGGACAGGGCATTTATTCCTTTCAGGCGGATGCTTTAAATTTTGATTATTTGGAAAGCGAAGATTTTTCTATTCGTTGTTCAAAATTGAGAGGGTCTGTAATGTTAATCGGACCCATGCTGGCGCGTTTCGGTATGGCGCGCATATCTAAACCCGGAGGCGATAAAATAGGTCGTAGACGTCTAGATACTCATTTTATGGGTTTTCAAAAACTTGGTGCGAAGTTTTCTTTTAATGATAAGGACGACCAGTTTAATATTTCTGCGGATAAGTTAAAAGGCTCTTATATGTTGCTGGACGAAGCGTCTGTAACTGGAACAGCTAATATAATTATGGCGGCTGTGATAGCGGACGGTAAGACGACAATTTATAATGCGGCTTGTGAACCTTATATACAGCAATTGTGTCGTATGTTAAATAGCATGGGTGCAAAGATATCTGGAATAGGGTCTAATCTGTTGGTGATTGAGGGTGTGAAAAAACTGCACGGATGTAATCACACTATTTTACCTGACATGATAGAGGTTGGCAGTTTTATAGGTATGGCTGCTATGACCAACAGTCAGATAACGATAAAAAACGTGTCTCTGGAAAATTTGGGTATAATACCAGAAAGTTTTCGTCGCCTTGGAATTAATTTGAAGTTAAACGGTGATGATATTATCGTTCCTGAAATGGCTCATTACGAAATAGAATCTTTTTTGGGTGGTGCTATTATGACCATAGCAGATGCGCCTTGGCCTGGTCTGAGTCCGGATTTGCTTAGTGTCATGTTAGTTGTAGCGACTCAGGCAAAAGGTAGCGTTTTAATACATCAGAAAATGTTTGAAAGCAGATTGTTTTTTGTTGATAATTTGATTGATATGGGGGCTCAGATTATATTATGCGATCCTCATAGGGCGGTGGTAATCGGGCACGATAGAAAAGTTAATTTACGTGGAAAGACAATGTCTTCACCTGATATTCGTGCTGGAATCGCTTTGTTGATTGCCGCGTTAAGTGCCAAGGGTAAAAGTCGTATAAATAATATCGATCAAATAGATAGAGGCTATCAGAATATAGAGCAGCGCTTAAATATGTTGGGTGCAAATATAAGTCGCGTTAGGTAATGCATATAAAGATAGTTTTTTAAGGGAACCCGCTTTCATGGCGGGTTCATTTCAATATTGATAAATATTTTTCGTTTGTTATAAAATGTTTTTTATGAAACTGGAATCCATAGGCATTTTGATTGCTTTGCGCCCGTTAGGAGAACGCGATTCGTTAGCACATATTTTTACTTACGATTACGGTGTCATTGCCGGTATGATGCGTGGAGCCCAAGTCGCAAAGAAAAATAAACCTTTAATAGGGCAGGTAGGATTAATGACTTGGAATGCTAGATTGGATTCTCAACTGGGAACTTTTCATTGGGAAATAGAAAAAAATCTGGTTGCAAATTTAATGAATTCTCAGAATTGTTTAATGTTTATGAATGGCGCGTTCGATCTGATAAATTCATTATTGCCAGAACGCGAAAAGTATGAAAAATTATATGAAGAAACTATTCGTTTGTTAAAAGGTTTATCAGAAGAAAACGCAAAACAAACATATTTAAACTGGGAAATAAATTTATTACAAGAATTAGGATATGCATTGGACTTGTCGTGTTGTTCTGGTTGCTCTTCACGTGAAAATTTGAAATATTTATCACCAAGAACTGGTCGAAGTGTATGTGAAACTTGCGCAAGACCTTATATTGATAAGTTATATAAGTTGCCGATAAATTTAGAAATCACAGGGTATTTCTTGCAACGCGCTTGCGATAGTCAAGGAATTTCATTGCCGTTGGCAAGAAAAGTTTTAATGAAAAAATTTTTATGATTTTTTATTTATTTTTTCTTGCACTTTGCGGAATTTTTGACTATTGTTAATTCGTTCAACAAAAAAGGAGAAAACTATGACTTGGACAATCTTGATTCTTGTATTGGGTATTCTTCTGTTCCTTTTTGGTGGCATGTGGTTGTCAAAAGGCGACGGGAAAAAACCTTCTGCAAAAAATGTAATGTTGCATAAATCGATCAAATTGATTTCTATCATTTTGATTTCTGGTAGTATCTGCCGTTTATATGTTCCATATTATTTAACTGCGGTAAATCCTGTTATCGTTCAAGAAATGGTAAATGGAATGCAAGAACAGCAACAGGCTGAAAAAAACAAACAAATTCGCAAGGTAGTTCGTTCCGAAGGTAAAAAAATGATGGCGGACGCACCTGTTTTGGGTAATCGTGACGCGAAAAAGACAATTTATGTTTGGACAGATTTCTCTTGCCCATATTGCCGTCGTGTACACGGTGAACTGGAACGCGTATTGGCAGACCGTGACGATGTTCGCGTAGTTGTAAAGAATTTCTCTATCCATGGACCTTTATCTGACGCACCTGCAAAAGCGGTTATCGCTGCAAAATTGCAGAGCCCAGAAAAAGCGGAACAGTTGACTAATATGTTGATGACTCGCGAGTTTTATACTCAGGATGATTTAAAAGATCAGTCAAAAATTGCCGAAAAAGTTGAAGCAAATGTCATGAAAATGGCAAAAGAAGCAGGCTTGGATACCAAAAAACTGAAAGAAGATATGAAGGGTGAAGTTGTTGCTCGTGAATTAAGAAATGTTCGTGATTTGGCACAACGTTTTGAAATCAATGGCACACCTTTCTTGATCGTCGGTGAAAAGGCATTCCCAGGTGCTGTGCCTTATGCCCAGATTAATGAAGCTTTGAACGAAGAATAACTTTTTCAAAGTAGTAATAAAATAACTCGCCAATTTAGGCGAGTTATTTTTTATAAATATTTTTTTATTTGTCTTCCAGTATCGCTATTCCTGGTAAAGTTTTTCCTTCAATAAATTCTAGAAAGGCCCCTCCACCAGTTGATACATAGGTTATATCGTCTTTTACTCCGCAAGCCTCCAAGGCAGCAACTGTATCACCACCGCCTACGATACTTTCTAATTTCCCTGCACGTGTCTGTTCTGCAATTGCTTGCGCTAAAGCAAAAGAACCATAAGACCATGTAGGTATCCATTCTGCCATACCGACGGTACCGTTCCATATAACCGTTGCCGCAGAACGTATGGCCGCAACATCTCGAGCAGTCGTTTCTTCGCCTGCGTCAATTATTATGTCGTCGTCTTCTATTTCTGTAAAGTTTTTATTCGTTCTTTTTGCATCACGAGTAAATTCTTTTGCAACGCCCTTGTCTAAGGGTAATAAAACTTCACAGTCGTTTTGCTTCGCATACTCTAATATATCCAGCGCATTATTTTTCTGATCCGCTTCATATAAAGAATTTCCGACTTTCCCGCCCAAAGCATAGTTAAAGGTTGTCCCCAAAGCTCCACCGATTATCAAAGTATCCGATAATTTTGCCAAAGCCCTTAATACGCCTATTTTTGTGGATACTTTACTGCCGGCAACAATTGATAACAAAGGACGTTTCGGGTTTTTCATGACATTACTTAGATGCGCAATTTCTGATGCTAATAGATTCCCAGCATATGAAGGTAGTATTTCTGCTACACCAACGGTACTGGCATGAGCACGATGAGAAACCGCAAACGCATCGTTTACAAATATATCAAACCCTTTTGCAAGTTCTGCCGAAAACGTAGGATCGTTTTCTTCTTCTCCTGGATAAAAGCGAACGTTTTCTAATAATACTACATCGCCTTCTTTCATGTTTTTCATAAAACTTTTATCAAGGCAGTCGGGTATAAGCGGTATTTTCATATAATCTGCCACAGGTGCTAAACTAAAATCCATGTTTTTAGTTCCTTTGGGGCGACCCAGATGAGCACAAATTGCTATTTTTGCACCTCGTTTTCGTAAATCATCAATTGTGGGCATACTTTGTTGTATTCGGAAAGCGTCGGTTATTTTACCGTCTACGATTTGAACGTTAAAATCGTCGCGTAGCAAAACGAATTTTCCGCGAACATCAACATTTTTAATCGACCTTAGTTCCATTTTTTATCCTTTCTTTTATAGGGCCAAAACTTTTCCTGTAGTGTTGATTTATACCGTATTTTTCAATTGCTTGTAAGTGAGATGCAGTCGGATAACCGGCATTCTTATCCCAACCATATTCTGGGTATTGTTTCGCAAGATCTTGCATTATTTTATCGCGCGTTTCTTTCGCAATTATTGATGCGGCCGCAATAGACATAGATTTTGCATCTCCTTTTATAATCGGTTTCCCGATAATACCATCTGGTAAGCGATTCCCGTCTATTAAGCAAAATTTTGGTGTTGAAGTTAATTTTTCTACGGCGCGTTTCATAGCCAGCATAGATGCCCATAAAATATTAAGTTCATCTATCTCACTTGGGCTACATTCTCCGTATGCCCATATCGTGTTTTTAGTAATCCAATCATATGCATCTGCACGCATATGACGAGTCATTTTTTTAGAATCTCTAATTATCACAGGAATCTTAATATCTCGATTTGGAAATATCACTGCTGCCGCAATAACCGGACCGCATAAAGGACCACGACCAGCCTCGTCAACGCCGGCAACAAAATCGCATCCGATTTCTGTTTCCAGAGAAAAATCTGGTATGGTTATCATGACAAGTAAAAGATAACATTTTTTATAATGAAATAAAACTGTTTATTTTATATAGACATTCTGTCAGCAATTTGTTTCTGTACGTATTCGTCTTCGCTGTTGTATAGTGGCCACTCTGAATTTGCTAACGCTTTCATAGATGTAAGTGGCTGATTAAGTCTGGCACGATATAACCATAAATTTGACATTACTCTTTTTATATAACTACGTGTTTCATACGTAGGAAAACTTTCTATATAAAGTAGCGGATCATATGTTTCAAAATACTTTTCAAACTTTACCAAAGTTCCCATTCCGGCATTATATGCAGCAAGCATCTTGATTATATTATTATTAATATTAGGATGAGACAGTAAATCTACGATGTACTGTTGCCCCAAAAACATATTATGTTCGGGGTTAGACATATCCATTTCAGAAAGATTAACTTTATTTTCCTTTGCAACTTTTTTTGCTGTGTTCGGCATTATTTGCATCAAACCGTTTGCGCCAGCGTCCGATTTAGCAGTAGTTCGAAACCCGCTTTCTTGCTTGGTTATTGCCAGTAATAAGGCTCTATCAATAGACCAACCTCCCATAGGTTCCCAGTCTGGTAACGGGTATTGAGCAGAATAAATTATATCATCATCAATTTCTAGTATTCCACGATCTTGAATTACACTGGATGCTTGGATAGATACCCGAGGCAGACCATAAACTGTTGCAATAGAGTTAATTGCGTGTAATGTTTTATCTGAAACTTTTGAGGTTATCATATACTTTAAATATTGTTCCGCACGATCTTTTTTCCCAACCTGTAATAGAGCAAGAGCATGTTTCCCGTATTTGCTGTTTCTTAGTTCATCAATGTCTTCGTCCGAGTAATCTTGTTCAAAGAATTCATATTTTGGGGTGTCACCAAGCATTATAGATGATAATGCACCATAAAACGCCATCGGATGAGTCGCTGCTATCTTCCAATATTTTTTTGCTTCGCTACGTTTGCCTTTTTCATAGGCCGCACGTCCGGCCCAGAAAGCCGCTTCGGTTTTTCTGGCGTTGTTTATTTGCTCCAATTTTAGTATCTCGCTGAAATATTTTTCACTTTCATCAAATTTTTCTTCTTTAAAATATAGTAATCCCATGGCCCATAAACCGTATTCAGATTTTGCATCTGATGCCACGAACCCCCACTTTTTTGCCAGTTCAAATTCTCCGTTTGTATAATATATATAAGATAAACGACCCGCAAGACGACCATAGTCCGATTCTGTAAGTTTTTTCTTAAACGCAGGATCTTCAAGTATTAATCTGGCTGTCTTAGTAGAACCGCTGCGTATTGCGCGCTTAAATTTGTTTATTTTAGTATTTGTTTCACCGGTGTATTTCTTTTCTGTCCATGTTTCTGATTGTGCGGTTTCTATGGACGCCCCACCGCTTATTGTACGCGGGATTTTCGCGCTTCTGACTGTGGCCTGCTTTATTTTTGCCAGTTTTACCATTCTGTCGGCACCGGGCATGTCATAATATTTTTCCATCCAAGAGGCAATTTCTTTACCCCTAGTGCGATATGTCTTTGAGATATAGCGTTGATATAAAACTTCGTTCATTAATAACGGGTCTGTAAGTTGTTTTTCTAACTTTTGTGCTGCGCTGATTTCTTCTTCTGATTGCAACAAGAATATCTGAGTATATAAACTGGCATCCGCATCGCTTAGTACGTCAATTTTCGGTAAATCTGCCGCAAAAACAGACAGAGGCAAAAATACTGCTATTAAAAATGAGAATAGTTTTTTCATGTTTCGTTAAAATAGTGATGTTTTAGGTAATTGACAAACGGCGGCCCCTTCGTCTGCTTCGGGAATTTTTTCAAGAATTTTTTTAAAGTCTGAAATCTTTGAGAACTTACGATAGACTGATACGAAACGTACAAAAGCAATAGGATCCAGATTTAATAACGAGTCAGATACCATTTGCCCGACCATTGCGCTGGTTACCGTATCATCTGCGGTTTCTGTTTCAAGCCTGCGATGAATAGATGTAACAAGTTTTTCTATTTGTTCGTCGCCGACATCACGATTTCGACACGCCAGTTTTATACTGCGCCGTAATTTTTCACGGTCAAAGGCTTCCAGTTTCCCGCTGTTTTTGCGTACCATAAGATCGCGCATTTGAACGCGCTCGACCGTTGTGAATTTAGCGCCGCATTGATTACATACTCTGCGGCGTCTGATAATTGCGTCTTCAATATCGGGTCTGGAATCTGTAACCCGACTGTCAGTAGAATTACAATATGGGCATCTCATATTACTATACGGTAGCAATCAATTCCGCAAGAGTAAAGCAGAAATTACATTTATAATTTTTCGGTAAAAAAATGCTTTTTTATAAAAATCAAGTGATTTATTTATGCCAATTCGTTTGACATAGGCTTTTTTGGAGGGCTTTTTTATGATAAAATGCTTTCTGAGACCAGAGAGAGATGGAAAAGTTTTTAAACCATATTTTGACAGGTGATTGTATAGAGGTTATGCGTGGCATACCAGATGCATCTGTTGATGCGGTTTTTGCCGACAGTCCATATAATTTACAGTTAGGAACCAAGACTTTATATCGTCCAGAAGATCAAACGGCGGCACGTGCAGTAAGAGATGCGTGGGATTCTTTTGAAAGTTCAGAAGAATATGACGCATTTACTCGGGCTTGGCTGGCAGAGTGCAAACGCGTTTTGAAACCGGATGGATCAATGTGGGTTATCGGTAGTTATCATAATATATTTAGAGTAGGGGCAATATTACAAGACTTAGGTTTCTGGATTTTGAACGATATAGTATGGGTAAAAACAAATCCTATGCCGAACTTTCGCGGAACAAGATTTACCAATGCGCACGAGACTTTAATTTGGGCAACTCCAAGGAAAACAGGTAGGTACACATTTAACTACGAGACAATGAAAAAACTAAACGGCGGAAAGCAGATGCGATCCGACTGGAATATAAACATTTGCCTTGGAGAAGAAAGGGTAAAAGGTAAAGACGGGAAAAGTTTACATAATACGCAAAAACCCATGGAATTATTAAAAAGGGTCATTCTGTCTTCTACAAAAGTCGGGGATATTATATTGGATCCTTTTGTTGGCAGCGGTACAACTGCCGTAGTAGCGAAAGAGTTGGGACGTAATTTTATAGGGATAGATAAAGAACCAGAATATGTAAATGCGGCGCGTGCGCGTCTGAGAAACGTTGTGTCTGTTGATTTGTCCGAGATAGAAGTCAGTACGCCAAAACGTGAAGAAATACGTGTGTCGTTCAAGGAATTGATAGAATCAGGTTTATTATATGTCGGGCAGACGTTGGTGAGCCCTCGGGGCGAGCGTGTAATGATAACCCGAGATGGTATGTTGGCCCATTCTTTGCACGGCAAGGCGTCGATTCATGTTATGGCGGCAAAATTACAGCATAGCGTAAGTTTTAATGGATGGGACTATTGGTCTGCGGAAAGGCGTGACGGTTCCTTGGTTCCGATTGATGAATTGCGCAAATATATTCGCGGTATAAAACGCGATATGAAGAAAGCGGCTTAAAAATTATTTACTTTGCATTGTTTTTTACGAATTTTTACTTATATATATGATAAATTCGCGAATCGGGTTTTTGTGTGATATAGTTAAAAATATATAAAAGTAAGGATTGTATTATGGCTTTAATTCCTATGGTTATCGAGGAATCACCCCGTGGGGAACGTTCTTTTGACATATATTCAAGGTTATTGCGGGATCGCATTGTGATGATAAACGGGCAGATTGAACCGAATATGGCAAATTCTGTTGTTGCTCAGTTATTATTTCTAGAATCTGAAAATCCGAATGCAGATATATCGGTTTATATAAATTCACCTGGTGGGGATGTTTCTGCGGGTTGGGCGATTATGGATACTATGCAATATATCAAGTCTCCGGTATCTACCATTGGTATGGGCTTAGTTGCGTCAATGGGGTCTGTATTATTGGCAGCGGGTGAAAAGGGTAAACGTTTTGTTTTACCGAATACACAGATTATGATTCATCAGCCTTTGGCAGGTGCAGAAGGGCAGATTACGGATATGGAAATTCGTATGACTCAGTACCAGAAAAACAAAAAGACACTGATAAAGCAGATGGCTGGTTTTACCGGTAGGAAAGAGAAAGAATTATTTGACGCGATGGAACGTGATAATTGGATGAATCCAGACGAAGCCAAAGAGTTCGGTTTAATTGACGGTGTATTGAAAAGGAAATAATTTTACACAAGAAGTCTAGGGAATTTGATATGAGCGAAGACAAAGTTAAATCTTCTGACGAGCAAAAAAACAGTAATAATCCGCAATTTTGCAGTTTCTGCGGTAAAGCGGTTTACGAAGTAAAAAAATTGGTCAGTGGCAGAAACGTCTGTATTTGTGACGAGTGCATAAATTTATGCAACGATATTATGGCTGACGATGTTCGCGCCGAAATAGACAAGGATGCATCAAAATTACCGACTCCACGACAGATTTATAATTTCTTGAATGAGTATATAATTGGGCAGGACGATGCGAAAAAGACGCTTTCGGTTGCCGTATATAATCACTATAAGCGACACAGTGTTGCGCTATCTTCCAAGGTAGAAATTCAGAAGTCAAATGTATTATTAATCGGTTCTACTGGGACCGGTAAGACATTATTTGCGCAGACCTTGGCGCGAATACTAGACGTTCCTTTTGCGATTGCCGACGCCACTACGTTAACCGAGGCGGGATACGTTGGTGACGATGTTGAAAGCGTTTTGACGCGTCTTTTACAGAACGCAAATTTTGACGTAGAACGTGCGGGACGTGGAATTATATATATCGATGAAATTGATAAAATTTCTCGAAAATCAGAGAATCCTTCCTTGACTCGTGACGTCTCTGGCGAGGGTGTACAACAGGCTCTTTTGAAATTAATTGAAGGAACTGTTGCCAACGTTCCCGCCGGAGGCGCAGGGCGTAAACATCCGGGTGAAGCAACTGTTCAATTAGATACCAGTAAAATATTATTTATTTGCGGTGGGGCTTTTGATGGGCTTAGTCGAATCGTCGGGGCGCGTATGAACGAACGGGCTGGTATCGGTTTTGGGGCATTTGTAGAGTCTAAAAAAGAACGTGATGAAAAGAATAATTTGTCAGACGTCCAACCAGAAGACTTGGTAAAGTTTGGAATTATACCTGAATTAGTCGGGCGCTTACCGATTGTAACGGTTTTAAAGGATTTGGACGAAGACGCATTGGTAAAAATCCTGACCGAACCGAAAAACGCGATAGTAAAACAGTTTTCCGCAATGCTAGAAATGGACGGCGTTAAATTAACCGTAAAAGAAGACGGTTTACGCGAAATAGCAAAAATGGCAGTTGCAAGAAAAACTGGTGCACGTGGTTTGCGCAGCATTCTGGAAAAATTGTTGCTGCAACCTATGTTTGATGCACCAGAAAAAGAGGATTTGGCTGAAATTGTAATAGATAAAGATGTTGTCCTTGGAAAAAAGCGACCAATAGAAATATTAAAAGAAAGCAAAAAAGCCGCTTAGAAAAATCCCCCGTTTACGGGGGTTTTTTATAAAAAATAATTCCTGAAAGTATCGGTTTTCTGCCGTCTGCCTAGGATTTTTATATGCATAAATTAAACGGTGGTTTTTTTGTTCTTTTTTCTTGAATGTATTTTAGCCAGTTTTCCAGACTTTTTTCAATAAAAAAATTGCATAAAAAAACCACCGTTTAAATTATGTAAATCAGGGGGGATATGTCGGTGCAAATGCAGAGATTTTTGGCTTTATTCATATTTATTTTTATGCCGTTTTTTTCTGCAAATGCGGTTGTTTGTGATGTCGGGCAATATACCGACGGTCAATATTGCTATACTTGCCCTGCAAATGCATCTTGTGATGACGGTGTAAAGTTCGTGTGTAATGACGGTTGGTATAACAGCGGTGGCGTATGCACAAAGTGCAGTGTAGAAAATGCAACATGTACCAGTGCAGAAGATTACAGTTGTTTAAGCGGTTTTTATGATGACGGCAAATCGTGCAGTGCGTGTCCAGAGAACGCAACTTGTGCCGGTGGTAAAGAGTTTTTTTATTGTAAAGATGGATATTATAAATTTCAAAATGTTTCTTGCAAAACTTGTGGTGCACACAAGTGTGAAGGTGAAAAATTAGTCAGTTGTATAGATGGATATTATTTATATAACCAATATTGTAATAAGTGTCAACAAAATGCATATTGTCCTGCCGGAACAGTCGGATCAGGTAGTATATGTAAAGAAGGTTTTTTTAAAAATGTTGGTGCATCTTGTGATGAGTGCCCGACCGGTTATTTTTGTCCCTTAGGAGAATCTGATTATAGTAACTTACATAACTACTGCGCATCGGGATATTATCGTACAGGTGGCAGTTGTACTAAGTGTGATGACGATGTTGTATGTCCTGGGGGTAAGATAGAAGAAATGGTTTGCCCAGATGGCCTGTATAAACACGATGACGGACGTTGTTTAACTTATGCACAAGATGATTGTGGAACAGCACCAAAGTGTAATCCGGGCTGTTATGATTCAGGTGGTATATGTACAAAGTGTAGCGTTGAAAATTCCACATGTACTGGTGTGAATGATTTTACTTGTAAGGCAGGATATTATAATAATGGGAACGCCTGCATATTATGTCCTAATAATTCTGATTGTCCTGTTGGTAGTACAGAAATGAATTGTATGAGTGGTTATTATTTGTCGGGCGGTCTTTATTGCTTTATTTGTAAGGATGGATATTATTGCAAGGATAATGTTCGTTATAGATGTCCTGAGGCTGTTTTAGGGGAAACATTAGATACCCCACCATCAGGACACATTTTTTTAAGATATGAAATGTTTTTAAATCGTGGTCGGATATTATCAACAAGTGCCACAGATTGTAAACTTTATTTTTTGCATTTTTCTGGACCTGAAGGCGAATATTTAATGTATTCTTCGGATTATTATGATGGTTCAAAATACCCGATAAATTATTCTCAAACAAAATATTGGGCAACTGCGGGTATAGGACGTTATTTAAGTGGTCCAACAACAATTAGTTCAGCAGTTTATTATACAAAAAATTATCCATGCACGAACGGACCCGAGAACTCGTATTACACAGGTTCTGGTTCAATTGGTGGTAATGATTGTCCGTGGGTATGTAATGACGGGTTTTATCGTGATGGAAATTCTTGTCTGGTATGTCCGGACGGTATGGAGTGTGTCGGTGG
>CALXPB010000010.1 GCA_944390225.1 uncultured Alphaproteobacteria bacterium | reverse complement strand
GGCGTTGAACGAACAAGTAAATGTGGATTCAGTTGCAGGCACACGACAAATTACTAAAAAACAGGCAATTATGTTGCGACTGGTTAATCAATCGGCCAAAGGCGACCTGAAAGCAACCGCCCAAATATTACCATTGATGCAACAGCTTGATTCACGCAATGAATCACTGGACAAGCAACACAATGCCATTTCCAGTGATGATCAGGCAATTATTTGGGGATTTATAAATGGACGAAAGAATAAATGATTTAGAATTCTTGTGCGCGTTGTTGCGGTCGGACTTTAAATCCTTTGCGATTAAGGTGTTTAACGAGGTGTCCGCAGACGCACAATATCTGGATAATTGGCATATAGATGTTGTATGTAACGAAATCGAACAGATGATAAGTGGCGATAACAATCGCCTGATTGTGAATATCCCACCACGAAATATGAAATCTATTATCTGTTCGGTGGCATTACCAGCATATTTACTGGGGCTGAATCCGCAAACACAAATTATATGTGTCAGTTATGCGGACGAACTAACCAAGAAATTTGCCAACGACTGTCGTACAGTAATGGAAACCGCCTGGTATGTGAACCTGTTTCCATGTACTAAAATTGATCACAGACGCAGCGCAACCATGGACTTTCAAACAACACGTGGTGGCGGACGATTTTCAACAACCATAAACGGAACTTTGACCGGACGTGGTGGCGACTGGATTATCATTGATGATCCATTAAAGGCATCGGACGGTTTGTCAGACGTTTTGCGCAACAAGGTTAACGATTGGTATGCGACGACACTTTATTCGCGCTTAAACAATAAAAACACAGGCAAAATACTGGTTATTATGCAACGACTGCACCAAAGTGACCTGACTGGTTATCTGTTGGAAAAAGAAGCGGGGTTTCGCCATATCACAATACCCATGATTGCAGAATCCGATGAAGATTGGTCATATACAGATAAGTTTGGATACAGGCACGACATAGCACGACGCGTGGGTGAACTGCTGCATCCAGAACGTGAAGATATGAACTCTGTCGCACATTTGCGTCAGACACTGGGCGAATATGCCTTTGCAGGACAATATCAACAACGCCCCGTTCCCAAGGATGGTGGATTGGTTAAACGGTCTTGGTTACATTTTTATAACGAATTGCCCCAGAGCTTCAAGCATATATTTCTGTCATGGGATACTGTGTCTAAGACCGGTATTACAAACGCATATTCGGCATGCGCAGTATTTGGGGTCGGAATTGATAATCGTGTGTACCTGCTGGCCGTGGAGCGCGGACGACTGGAATACCCTGCCCTGTTAAAGCGTGTGGCGGAATTACACACCCAAACACAACAAGCGCATGGCAACTGCCCGACAACAACACTGATTGAAGATGCGTCATCTGGCACCGCACTGATACAACAGTTACGCGCCCAACACAGAATGACTGTTGAACCAATCAAACCGATATCAGATAAAGAATCACGTTTAAACGCAACAACGACCTATATTCAAAACGGGACGATTGTGTTTCCGAATACAGCCGGCGCATGGTGGCCAGATTTTCTGGACGAATTGCTGACATTCCCTGCTTCAACATTCAAGGACCAATGTGATGCATTTTCCCAAGGCATCGGCCATATTGACGGCTTGTACCTAAGTGCCCGCCGTGGATATTTTTAATACTATAAACCTTGAAAAAAGTCCCCAATGACCTATGTTTATAGTGTCCGTTGGGGACAGTATTTAAATTTTCCAAGCTTTATCGAACAACAGCCAAAGGAGGCAAGCATGACACAAGTGTCAAGTGCGGTTGATGTGCTGTGGGATTTGTATATGGCGCACCCAGAAAAACTGAGCAAAGTTGACTGGGAATACCTGATACGAAATCATACAACACCATATATACGTGAAATACTGATTAAAAATATGCACGAACACATAAAGCCGATACAGGACAAATATGAACAACAATGGCGGACGGCCAACAAAGATACTTTGCAACGCATTGGCCAATGTGTTGCGAATGGTGGGCCGGTCGCATATATGGACCTGATTGCGGCAATTGATGCGGGGGTGGATATAAATATCCTGAAATACCTGATATCAAAGTGCGACAACATAAATGGGTGTGATAAAAATGGGCAGACAGCCCTGCATCACTGCGTATTGAATTATGTCAGTTTGGATTTGTTGAACGAACTGTTTATCGCAGGAATAAACAGTGAAACAACGGACATCCATATGCAGGACGCACGTGATTACCTGAACAAAGACGTCTGGGGCGAAGACTATGTGACGGCATTACTGATGTTGCGTCCATGCTGGACATATTTCTATGACGAATAAGGGAGCACAACATGACACCAAAAGCACAAGAATACTTATCAGTGGCGGTTCGATTGGCAAACACCAGTTTAACCGAGGCAGAACGCAGTAAAACTCATGATAAATTACGCACCATCAAGCAATCGCTTGATTCAGCAGATTGGGATGCGCTAATTGCATGGTCAAACAACCCAACCATACGCGCAGAATTACATAAACTTAAAACATTATGTGCTTCTTTCCGTTAATACACATATAACCGGTATCCTGAGCTACACATCCAAAGTTTCTACAGATTTTTATTTCTTCTCTGGCTTGGCCAACAAGAAACCAAACATGATGCAGAACGCTAACAATTCATTCCACGTACAGGACATGAATGGCAGGTAGCTCGCATGTTGCAGTCCCCCAATAGATGCATCTATGTTCCCGAAGAAATTCAGGACGAATACAGCAAACACACAAAAACCTAATAGTTTTCTTGTGCCACATTCATAATGTTTGCAAGATAGGTCCTATTTTCAATAATGTCCGTAACATTTATTGTATGACCATTCGCACAAAAGTGTTTCAACAAAAACCTTGGCACATAATGTTGTCTCTTTGTGTCCACCATTTATATTTCCATACTATCTGCACATACGACGTATAAAAAGGCGATTGGCGGACATGCCAAGCACCAAAATATAAACCAGCCCTTTTTGATGAATACTGCTTGCCGAGGTTCAGTTCCTTTCATATTTGTCATCTTTTTTTCTCAATGCAATTATTATATTCATGTTTATGAATTTCTATTTTTTCCCTCTTTCAAAATTTCTCTCAGCGTATCCAAATCACCAGGATCAGGCAAACGGTGTATCATTGCATGACAATTTGGACATAATATAAGAAAATCCGAAGGTTTCATTGATCGTTCTTCGTGCTCTTTCAGGCGTGAATATGGTATTTTATGATGGCATTCTATAAAATCATCATCAAGACCAGGATACCTTTCTTTGAATGTCATACCACACGCTTCGCATTTATACCCGCGAGAATCCTTGATTTTTTAACATCTGATGCACTCAATCTGCCTTCATAAACAAAATGTAATTTTTTTTGTTTCTTTTCCATACCACTTAATTGAATTGAATCCTGATTTAAAACATTATTTGTATCAATTTGTTCGTTGTTCAAAATGGCCTTAAACACATCGGGATTTTCTTGATAAATTTTTACGATACTTTTGAAATTATTGCCTGCCTTGTCCATTCCCTGTTGCCCATCTGTCAACAAGTATTCCATACATGACATTTGCAAGGAAACGCCACCAACATTTCGGTATTTTTCATCGATAGTGTCGCCATTATCAATTGCGATTTGACGCAATTTTTCGGACAGTTCGCGGGTTGCATCTGTTCGGTTGATTTTTCCAGCTAGTACGAGTTGTGTATATTCTAGCAATAACGCACATTCATATGGTGTCCATGATGGTTGACTCTTGTGTTTATATTTTGTTAAAAGACTTTTCGCCTCTTCAATGACATCATCGGGTATATTGGTTGCATTTGCACAAATCTCCAGAGCCTCTATTTCTTTGTTTTCTTTAAAAATCTGGATCGCGAAACTTGCTATACGGGGAACACTAGTATCACCATCATTTGTTTGTAACATAGGATTGTATGATGGCATTATTTTTGCCATTTCATACCGGTTCAACTTGTTATAGTTTTCACGAAAAAATTCGAAACATTTCACAAAGGTTTGTTTTCCAACACTATGTAGCAGTCTTTCTGTTGTTGCCATTTTATACCTCGTTGTTTTATAATTTTTTCTATTTTAACCATAGTATAAAGCCGGCGTTTTAGCAACTGATTTTGATTAACTAAATCGTAACGATATCGTTAAAAATGAAACATACTCTCTCACTCGATTTCGTTACGAGATAATGTATATAATGTACTCTTTTTTTGTACTATTGAATGCTGTTTTCGACCAATCTAAAAATGTACATATTTGCATACTACTTTCCACTTTTATACAATAGCACACAATAAAAAGCCCTGATTTCTGCGTATTATAGCTGATTTTTTTGCTACTGGAATTGTTGTTAATCCGTATATCACTGGTTCGAGTCCAGTTGCCCAAGACACGAATTATCCGCAGAAATCTGCGTATTTTTTATTTTTTCGGGTGTTAATTCCCCTTAACAAAAGCCCCTCAAAATGCCAAAATAATGACATATATTTGACATACGGAAACATATGGAACCCGGTATACACTTCCTAAATTTATAGTTTTATCTTGTTAATCAAGCTCGTCATATGTTAAACTCCATCATGTAACAAAAAGGATCTTTCATGTCACATTCTGAAAATATTGTTGATATAGATTTAGAGTTACTTACTGCTTGCTCAAACAGTAAAATATCTAGTAAAGAAATACAAAAATTCATATCACTAGGTGCCGATGTAAATTGCGAAACAAAAAATGGCTCCACCCCCCTTATTATAGCTGTTAAATCCGGGGCCTGCTTAGATGCTATTAAGACTTTAGTAGAGTCTGGAGCCGACATAAATGCCGAAACAAAAGACTACTTTGGTTTCTTAGTAAGATGTGTCATGAAAAAAAAGAATTATGCAGCAAAAATAAAGGATCCCGACAACATACCGAAATCCGTACTAAATTCGATAGTAAACGAGGCACAGAAATTGTTCTTATCTGATGAACGCGATGATTATGGCGAAGATAGCATTGTTGCAGGTAGTGCATTACTTTATGCAGCAAAATTTAACCCAAATGTTGAAATTATTGATTATCTCTTACATAACGGTGCTGATATGTCCGCCTGCGATGAAGAAGACCGTAGTGCATTGATTATCGCCGCACAATGCAACCCTAATCCGTTGATTATAAAATCATTGTTTGATAATGGGATGCCCAAAGACAAGCTAGACGTAGCTTTATATGTAGCATGTAGAGATAACCCATCATTAGAGGTTGTTGATTATCTGATCTCAGCCGGTGCTAATTTAGGGGTTTCTATCAACGAAGATGGTGGGATTTTTGCTGGTCCCGAAAATCAAACCTTGCTGAATGCCGCTACACACAATCCTAACCCGGACGTGATTGAAAAGATTTATAAACAGCTCAACAAAAAGGGATTGGTGGACAAACAAGACATCACTCTAG
The DNA here is from genome assembly GCA_944390225.1 of uncultured Alphaproteobacteria bacterium. Taxonomy (GTDB): domain Bacteria; phylum Pseudomonadota; class Alphaproteobacteria; order Rs-D84; family Rs-D84; genus Enterousia. The sequence goes on along the minus strand of CALXPB010000010.1, from coordinate 26,293 downwards.
TTTTGTGCGATTTGATCGATAGCTTTGAATATACTGCAAATTCAGTAAAAAAACTTGTCGACCTAGGTGCCGATGTGAATGCCAAAATAGACGGAGAACCAATTATAGAATGTATTGTTAGAAACACAAGCGCACGCAAAGAAGAACGAGAACAAGATTTAGAAATTCTTCGCCTTTTTGTTGATAAAGGGGCAGTTATTTCTTCTCGGATGATTTCCTGGGAAAAAGGTTTAGAAGAAGTATTAGCACCAGCTAGCGATGACAAGGTAAAAGCATTTGTACATTTAATACAAAATTCTGGTAACGCTAAACAAGTTGAAGAATTGCTAAAAAAAGGAATAGATCCTAATTCTGTTGAAGTAGTACACAAATTGCCTAAAGAAGTATTAAAGCATGCAATAAGACCAATTAAATTGGAAAAAACAGAAAAAATTATTCCTCTGATGGAAGCTTCGACGTACAACACAAACCCAGAAATTTTTGCTGTATTAGTTAAATACGGTGCCGATCCTAATTATGCGACAAAAACAGGACGCACAGTTTTAATGAATGCTGTTGCAAACAATTCAAATCCTAAAGTAATAGAGAAACTTATAGAACTTGGTGCGGATGTTAATGCCGACACATACACGTCTACAGCTCTCATTTACGCTATAAATCGTAAGCTTTATCCTAATTCAAAGTTTGATAAGAAGGCTAAACTTGAATTGATAACTGTTCTATTGGATGCTGGGGCAGATGTCAATATGGCCGACACGTCTGGCTATACCCCCCTCAAACATGCCAAGAAAAACTCTGATAAAGATATTGCTAAATTATTGATCTCGTACGGTGCAAAACAAACGGTTTGATCTATTATGAATAAGCCACTCTTTTGAGTGGCTTATCTTGTTGTAGTGATCTGGCTTGCATTTTTTTCAAATGATTTACAATATGGATCAGTAAAGGTGGATTTAACCTGACTTGTCCTACCTCTAAATGGACTAAACAAGGGGTTGTTATATGCAAATTTTCCTATACTTTATGCCGCATTTTGCACAGTGCTTTTGCACCTGTGTTGGTAGCTACATGAATCCACCTTTGGTTCTTATTGCAAAAACCAAAGGAGTGAATTATGCAAAAAACAGCAGAAGCAGTGTCTCTGGGACATCCAGATAAAACAGCCGATTACATTTCCAGTTACATTTTGGATCGGTTAATCGAGCAAGATCCACAAGTCAAATATGCCGTTGAGGTCTTAATAAAAGACAACAATGTCGTCCTTGGAGGCGAAGTTACCACCTCGGCCCCACTCGGTAATTTGACCGACTATGTTAAGGCAGCCCTTGCCGAAATCGGGTATGATGACCGGTACACATCGATATGGGGCGACCTTGCCATTAACCCAGCGCAAATAAAGGTTACCAATTTAATTGGCATACAATCCGCTGATATCAATCGTGGGGTTGTTGCTGACGGCTGGGGTGACCAAGGTGTTTTCGTTGGATATGCCTGCCAAGGTGAAGGTAAGATAAACAGGGAATTATTCCTAGCAAGAAAGCTGAATAAAGCCCTGTACGATAAAGCCCGTCAATCCGATAATCTTGGTATAGATATCAAGACGCAAATCACATTGAATGACGATAAGATTGAAACCGCTATCGTGGCAATACCAATGCTGCACGATGAAGATCTGACCGATTTTGTGATTTCTGTCCTAGGCGAAAAGCCAGCGCATATCATTATAAATGGTACCGGACGTTATACATATCATGGTTCCATCGCAGACTGTGGCATTACAGGACGTAAATTGGCCTGTGATTTTTATTCTACTGCCTGCCCGATTGGTGGTGGCAGTCCATGGACAAAGGATGCCAGCAAGGCAGATTTGACCCTTAATGTCTATGCCCGTATTTTAGCCTGCGAAAACTTGGCCGACAACGACGAATGTTTTGTTTACCTGTCTTCGTGCATTGGACGTGCCGAACTGCCAAGTGGACTGATAAAAACGATTAAAAACGGCATTGTTTCCTATCACGATTTATGGTGTAATCAAAAACCAAGTAACCTGATAAAAGCATATGGTTTAGATAGACCAATTTATACAAAACTGTGTAGTAAGGGCATAGCTGGAATCCTGAATTAAAACAGATGTCGTTAATCAATCGTGCAAAAATATTTCGCAAAAGGTTGACAGACGCTTGAATTCATCTGGATTTTCGTGCCGGTATAAACAAGTCGCACCGAGCCAAAAATTCCCGGCTTTCCGGGATTTTTCTTTACTTTCATAGCGGCAATTTGTTCCTGTATAGAATACATAAAAACATAAAAAATGGGCATTTTTATCCCCTTTTTTAATAAAAATACACCAAAACACACAGAAACGGTTCTTAATCCATGTCGAAAAACAGTGTGTTTTCCTTACAAAAAAACCAAGTATTTTCAATAAATAACTCACAAAACCACATATTTACGACACACGGACGAATTTTCCGTTGTTTGCAAAACTCTAAAACAGGCAGAAATCTGGGATTTTTTATCGTCAAAAACCACTCAATTTACACACTTGGTGTAAGATTGTATATTTTTATTTTTGTTACATTGAACAAATGACTGGACAATCCGGGAAAGATAAGCACAAATACGACAACTTTTTAAGGGGTTGCGTATGAATATTTGGAAATACCATGAGATTAAACCAAACAACAAAGTCGATTTTGTTATGGCTTATAATGCCGCCCGACGAGCATTATTGCGACTAGAATACCGTTTGCACAAAATATACGGCAAACGTATTCCATTCGTCATTTTGAAGTAATTACTTAAAATCCGCCAGAAATTGAATCAGATAGAGTCTAAATTTGAGAAAGACAATATATAAAAAATACCACTAGATTTTTTTACCCATTTCACGCTAATATTCTTTAACGAAGGAGAAAAATGAAGTGCAGTGCTCTGCTGAACACATTATAAACCAGACCATCAAAAGCACTTTGGGTCACAATTATGCTTTTTGTGACGATGTTTTTGATGCTCTTCATGTTTTGCTAAACGGCAATTATCATAAATATAATTTAGATCAAGAAACAATATGTTCTCCCGCAGCAGGTGTTACGCCTGATGCCTTTCATAATATATTTTCTAGCCAACATCGTAAAGAAAAGGGAATTTATTATACTCCTATGGATGTTTGTGAATACATTGTTTGCAATACCATTATGTTAAAATACTTTGGCGGTGGCACAATTCATAAAACAGACGACTTTGCCCATATTCTAAATAACGAGAAGGATATTAAAAATCTGTTATACACAGAAAGCTTTTTTGATCCAACTAGTGGTGCGGGTGATTTTTTACTAGCAATATTAAATATCAAGTTAAGACTATCGAACTTGCTCAAAAAAAATTTGGGTGATGTGGACTATTTAAATATTTGCAAAACCTTACACGGAAACGACTTAGAACAGGACTCTGTAGACATTGCCAAATTAAGACTGTTTTTAGCGGCATGCCCTTTCTTGAATAAGAAAGAATCTTTTATAAAATTGGCACAAATATTGAATGCCAATTTTTATAATTATGACTTTGTTATAGACTCGAACAAAATCACCAAACGATTTGATTACATAGTTGGAAATCCACCTTATGTTGAATACGGTAAATATGCTAAAAGCTCAAAAATTACTAATAAATACGGCAACATATATGCAAATATAATGGAAAATTCGTTACCATTATTGAATAAGACAGGTGCATTTGGTTTAATCGTACCGCTGTCTTATATATCAACTAACAGAATGGCCAAAATCAGACAGGTTATTGAGAACGCATGTGCGGAACAAATTATTTTAAGTTATGCCGATAGACCTGACTGTCTGTTTGTTGGGGCTCATCAAAAAATCAACATTGTATTTGCCAAAAAAGCTCCTGCAAAACAGTGCAGGAACTGGACAAGCAATTATACATATTGGTATAAGAGTGAACGATCCCGTCTATTGGGGAGCAAATCAATTGTAGAAAATATATTCAAGAAGGAAAATATAATTCCAAAAATCGGCAACGATATAGAAACGTCTATTTATAGTAAAATATCTTCCACATTCCCAAACAATCTTGTAAACACACAGTCCCAGGGAGGCGTTGATATTTATTTAAACATGAGAGCTTGTTTCTGGACAAAAGCATTTTTCAACTCCCCTGGATCCAAGGAATATAAGAAAATCACGTACCCTAATGAAATTGGTGATTTTATCTTGTGCTTGCTAAATTCTAGTGCCTTTTGGATATTTTGGATCTTTTTATCCGATTGTTGGCATATTACCTCCAAAGATCTCCAAGCTGTATCGGTACCTTGCACACTAAAAAACGCTAACACATTCAAGAAACTGGCCAAAAATCTATTAGATAAGTTAGAAGACACAAAAGTATACGTTGGTACGGCACAAACAGAATTTGAATATAAACATAAGTTATGCAAATCAGAAATTGACGATATTGACTCAGCTATTGCAAAAGTATATAATTTTACCACAAAGGAACTGGATTATATCAAATCGTTTGCATTAAAATATAGAATTGGCGATAATAATGACTCTTAAAGCTATAGATCTCTTTGCTGGATGTGGTGGGTTTTCTTGTGGTTTTATACAAGCTGGTTTTGTTATAGACACAGCAGTAGAATTTGATAAATCTATTGCCGCATCATATCAGCATAATCATCCAGGCACACTGATGTTAGCGGAAGATATAAAAAATGTTGACAATTCAAAATATTTTCATAGAGATCAAGCTGACGTTATTATTGGAGGCCCTCCTTGCCAGGGTTTTTCAACCGCAGGAGCTAGAAATAGACACTATTTTGTAGACGATCCTCGTAATTATCTTTTTAAACACTACTTAAATATCGTTAAATTGGTCAAGCCTAAGGTTTTCATATTTGAAAACGTAAAAGGGATTGTCCACTATCAAAAAGGCGAGATTTTTAGGGAAATAGAAAAAGCATTCCGAAAGGAAGGCTATAAACTGCAACATATTATTGTTAAGGCATCTGATTTTGGTGTTCCTCAAGCTAGAGAAAGAACTATTTTGATTGGCTCATTGTTCGACTTCGATTTATATGAAGAAATAAAACAAACAAAGAATGAGATTCTTTCTGAAATACCGACTTTCTTTAATCGTGTAACAGTATGGGACGCTATTGGAAATATGCCTAGTCCGTCGATTACTGGACAAATCAAATCACCCATAGCAAATAATGAATATACAAAATATATTGCCGCCACATCTGATAAAATTTTCAATCATATCGCTACAAAACATGCCAATATAGCAGTTTCTCGTATGAAAAAAGTTAAACAAAAAGAAAACTTTTCTGTTTTGAAAGAAAATATCAAATCCGTTCATAGTGGGGCATACGGTAGATTAGCACCAACGGATGTGGCCGCTACCATAACAACACGCTTTGACACACCATCTGGCGGCAGATTTACCCATCCATACAAAAACAGAACTATTACCCCAAGGGAAGCAGCGAGGCTACAATCATTTCCCGACAGCTTCGAATTTTTAGGGAATAAAACTAGTATATGCAAACAGATTGGCAATGCGGTTCCTCCGAAATTGGCCTATTTCTTTGCTAGATTATTGAAGAGGTTATTACATAATGACAGCTGAAGAATACGTAAATCAATTAAACGAAAATTCCGTTTGGGTTTTTACTAAGCAAACCACGAACTTCGAGGACGCTATATTGTCCTCAAAGCTATTTGCTGACATTTGTTATGACAACTCAATAAATGTAGAACGCTATTTTACTGAACACCATCTAGATTACGGAATTGAAACAGATAGACATCGTGCTTTAGTAATTGCACAGCTATTTGGTTTAATTACAAAGACCCCTTTTTATGGACGTGGTGGACATTATACAAACGAACGCCCCACAGAAATATACGACAAAATAAAACAGTTTGACCACAACTCTCAAGAGTACAATGTAATAAAAACTGAACAAATTCTAAAATTAAAGATTCATGCTATTATTGACACTGCCGGCAACAACGAGAATTACAATATATTACCGGTGATCTTTATTTATCAGGTTCTAAAAAAACTACAAACACTTCATGGTATAAGTTCTGTGTCTGAAGATATGCTATATACTTACATAATGACCAGCGAATCATATGCTGATGTTGATGCAGTAGTTGATTATATTGCTCATAACGGTCCTATTTCGCAGTATGTAGCAAGATATAAGGATCGCAGCAGAGTATTAACTGTTATAAAAAATAATATTGCTTTATTTAAATTTGAAAACCAAAAAATTTCAATTAATCCCGATTTTGATGAATATTTTTACACCCACTTCATAGAAAATCATGATCTAGATGAATTGCACGAACAATTATTGCGTGATATTGACTACTCATATCTACTATACAACTATCAGAACTTCAATATCAATTTGATTGATGTTCCATCCGTTGCACAAAAACCAACGCAACAAACTTTTCAAATAATTCCAGAAACAGACGAACAAAAGGAGCGAGCATATATAGATAAAGTCGATTCTATTCATGAAGAAAATGTTAATGACGCTGTTGCTGAAGGGGCCTATACGATCGCCCCTATGTCGGTAACAAAGCAGCACGCGACAGGTCGCAACTTTAGAACGAATCCGATTTTAGGAAAAATAGCTATAAAACATGCATATTATTCATGCGAATGCAATACAGAGCACAAAACCTTCCAATCCAATAGGACAAGAAAGCAATATATGGAAGCTCATCATCTGGTACCTGTAGCTAATCAAAAAGCTATGTGGGACAAATATAATATCAATATTGACTGCCTAGAGAACCTAGTTTCTCTTTGCCCAAATTGTCATAAAGCATTCCACTATGGAACCGAAGAGGTAAAAACTCAAATGATAGAAAATTTATACAATAAAATACGCCACAAGTATGCTGCGATTGGGTTTAATATTACATTAGATGAGATAAAGCAGCTTTATGGGATAACACAATCATAATTTTAACTTTCTATCATATTAAAGTTTCTTAAAATCTTTATTGGAAGGCACAAATGTTGCTGCGGGCATTTTGTAGATTGTTTTTGGAACTGATTTTTCTGCGAGCCTTATAATCGCCGGCCAAAGGTTCATGATATATAAAGCTCTTTCTAGAAAACTTTTTTGACATGACTTTGGTGAGCAAATAAACCCGATAAATTCCGCCTGTTTTACCGTTTCAATCTCAAGAGCTCTTCTTAAAATACGTGCGTCTCCGGAAATAAATACACATTGTTCGTTTGGGAACCTAGCTCTGATTGCTGGCATTAACTCCACATCTTTTGCTCCCTGCAACCCAAGTGTATAAACAGAATGCAATTCATGAGCATTACCACAGTCCTTATATAATGCGGATAAGGTATCGACTATTTTGCCGGGTATATTTTCATCAAACACAAATACCATTTATATCCCCAACCTTGTTTCGTACTTTACAGCTTGGTTCACAAAATCCACAGGTATATTAAACCAGTCCGCAACAATATCAGCATTGTAATTTTCTGCAACATATGCATCATATATACTCGAAGTTTTGATATTGCAAGATTTTAATATCGGCATTCCATAATTGTATTCTGGATCTAATACAACTTCTGGGAGCTCGTCCTCATATGGATACCAGCGAGCTGCTAAATCATGTTCAAAATCAATTCCTTTTAATAATTCTCCCTCTGTAAGTTCTCGCATCCAAACTTGATTATCCAGCGAACTAACTAAATCTCTATTATTATCCATAAAAATATTATGTGTAACATTGGCAACAAATTTGGTTGCAAAAGGATGCTCTTTTTTTAATTCCTCTTTAATCTTATTGTATGCTTGAATAATATTCTTTCTAGGAACTCCTTGGTCTAGGAAATGTTTTATAAATTTTATTTCAATTAAATCTAAAAAAGAGAAGTATTCTTTATTTTCGAATATAAATGATCTTTTTGTTATAACAGGTGTTTTTGTCTTGTTTTGTTTCGTGTGACCATCAACCAAACCTTTAATTCTGGAACGAGAAATACCAACAATTCTTATAATATCAGGATAAGTATAAACCCCTCTACCAACATAGTCGTTGTTCATATATACCCCCTTAATGCATTGGTTATCTGTGTTATAGTATAATTACAAAAAATATCAAATCAAGTCTCTTTGAACACATCATTAAAAATTCAATTTTGTATGTAGTGAAAATAGCGTTTTTATAGAAATCTACACTGATTTCTATGGCAGAGGTACTGCGAGGCTTTGGAATACGCAGACTTCTGGCTTTTTATAAATTTTTAATTTTTGGAAAAAAAATGTTTTTTACAACTTTTAACCGCTTGCATTTTGAGTTTCAAAATATTTTTTATAAAAACACATAATCTTACACCAAGCACCCCAAAAGCGATTTGTGCAAAAACTCGCAATCCCTTACTCACATTGGTTCACAGCGTTTTTGCAACAACTGCCGTCTTTTGACTATTAATCCGTATGCTACAGCCCCTACTCTACATCTACAATATTGGCGCCATATATGTCCGCAATATCATCAAAGGGGATTTTGGTTTTGACTATGGTGATGTATCGGTATTCTGGGTCTATGCGGGTGACCATGCCCGTTATGGTGTCATAGGCATCGGTCCGGTAAAATCGCACCGTTATCATCATGCCCTTTTTAACCAGCGCAAGTTTCCGGGACAGTCGTTCTACGGCATCGCCAATCAATTCCCGACGTGGCTCAACCACCCGATTTTTTGCCAGCACCATCGCATAGTACCCACGCAGGGCCGCAAAAGGCATAAACTGTTTTGCACGTGCGGTATTATCAACCATTGTGTCCCCCAACCAAAGTATTACGTTTACGACCGGTGGATTTCTCGTGATAATTTATGCCACGCAGAACGGCGTTCTTACCAAACTTGCCCTTGATATCCAGCAATGCGTGTTGCAGTTTGCTTTCGCGTTCATCCGCCGTTGTGTCCACAAATAAATCCAGTTGCAGATGCACCGTATCCGCATCGACCAGGTTCCCCAACCCAACCGTCAATTTATGTATCGGCGTGCGTTTGTCGGTCGTTTCCCGATACAGTCGCACAAATTCCGCCACCAATGATTTATAGGACGATGTATGCGCTGGCAATTTACGACTGCCCCCACTTGCCCGCCGAACATCACGTGAATACCCCACCGACAGAGATATTTCATCCGCCACCAGGTTCTTTTCCACCAATTCCAAGACCAGGTTATCCACCATTTCCTGCATTACAATCTGTGCGTCGTCAAAGTTATAGTCTTCGAACAGAATCTGGCCGTTGGACAGGGAATGGGATTTCGCCTGATAGTTATGAATGTCGGCAATTGTGCATGGCTCTATGCCGTTCGCATGGTCAATCAGGTATTCCGCATTTGTCCCGAACTCTTTATACAGGGTTTCGGCCGGCATTTGCGTCACCCCATACAGGTCATACACACCGTATTTTTCCAGTCGCCGTGCAATACCCGCCCCGATGTTCCATATGTCTGTTATTGGCCGATGGTGCCACAGGTGCTGGCGAAAAGATTCCGCATCCAAGTATCCGATATGGTCGGGAACTTTCTTGGCCGTGATGTCCAGCGCAACCTTGGCCAAGAACAAGTTCGTACCAATGCCGGCGGTGGCGCATATGCCCGTCTCGGACCGCACCGCATCCATCAGCATTATCGCCATTTCTTTGGGCGACCGTTTATACATTTTCAAGTAAGGCGTGATATCGATAAAGCATTCGTCAATGGAATAGACATGGATGTCTTCGGGTGAGATATAGCGCAGGTAAATCCCGTAAATCTGGGCGGACACTTCCATATACTTTTTCATGCGGGGCATGGCGGTGATGTATTCGACCCCACGCGGGATTTCAAAGACCCGGCAACGATTGCGAATCCCCAGGGCCTTCATCGCCGGCGTTATCGCCAGACAGACCGAACCCCGCCCCCGTGACGGGTCCGCCACGACCAGGTTTGTTGTAAATGGGTCCAGGCCACGGTCAACCGCTTCGACCGAGGCAAAGAAACTCTTTAAATCAATGCAAAGATAAAACCTTTCCGCCATTCCGTGAATCAGTATAAACCGAATTCACAGGATGTCAAAAAGGATTGTATGGATAAAGAATTATAGAAACTTTATATCCTGAACGGTTATAGAATTATTATTGCAAACCATCTTTAGGAATATCTCTATATGTTTAGTTGAATAATACTGATAATGATAATAAATACCGTCGACAAATACCACATGTACAATAGAAAAACTATTTTGCTCTCTGCCATTAAGGAAGTTTTTGCACAATACCGACATCGTTTTACTTCCCTTATCAACAAAGATGACCCTAGGAAAGCCCGCAAAAGCTCTTTTTGCACCCTCTTTCCCTATGTCTCCTGCAAAAAATACAGTATTTTTGGAAATATTTTTATAATAATCATTTAGTTTTTGTCCCCCTTTTGGGCAGCACGTAAAATTTCTGATATTACAGTTTTTTATGTCTTCATTATCCACACACAGGTACGCATTATCAGTACATTCAATCCAGTCATTACTATTATATTGTTTGTATTGTGGATTGTATACATCTTCTAAAAAATGACGCTTTAAACCATTTGTAAAGTTTAATTTTGCTATCAGTGTGTCCGACCTATCATAGAACGGATGTACAAACTGGTTTTGTTGCTTTACTGCATCAAAGAAGCCTTTTAGTAGAGCCTCTTTTGGTCTTGCGTTTTGTCGCGTAATCTCCTTTTGTTTTTGCTTTTCTTCTCTCTGTTTTTGCAATCTTTTCTGTCTTTTCTGCTCTTTTCTTTCTATGGATTCTTGTTTTTGTCGACTTTTTTTATCGATGCTGCGTTGTATGTCATGCATCATTTTTTGCAATCTGTCTTCTCTCGCTATTTTAATAAAATTTTGCCTTTTTATTGGCACAGCATAAAAACCAACCCAATCCCTGTACGGGAAACAGCAATAAAGATATTCTTGCCATCTTGTTCGTTCTTCTGAAGTATTTTGACCATAAAAATCATAAAAGATTGGCACAGATGACGAAGCCCAAACAGCTGAAAAAATCATTTCATAGTCATATTTATCTATTCCGACTCTTTTTTCAATTTCTTCTTCTGATGCATCCTTATATTTATTTTCAAAATAAGTCCTTATTTTAGACCAATTTGTCCCATCAACAACCCAGCACATGTTTTTGTAAAACAGTTCCCTGGCTGTTTTTTCTTCATCCTTAATATGCGAATGTTGAAATTCAAGAATTAAACCATTTGGCGTCCTAACGTCTGCTAAATTCCTTTCGTTATTTTCCGTGTTTATCAGAAGAACTTCCTGCCAATCATCTGGGAATTCATTTTGCCACGCTATATGCCACTCGCCTTTATTGCCTTTATAAACACACTTTGAATCTGCCAAATGCGACCAATAATGTGCTTTTATGTTACCGCACTTAGCGAGCACCTCTTCCCCACAAACAGGGCAAACACCCTTTGCGCCTTTGGTTGGTTTTTGATGTTTATTATTCCCAACTATTGCGAATTTCATCGGTTATTATTCTACACATGAATACGAATACGCTTCTGGCATTCTGTACATATTATTAGATATCGCATCTATGAATACGGGCAAAATACCAACCATCCATCCAATTGGAAATACGTCCAAAATAACCGCAGGTGTATTTAACTGGCGCATAACTGTCTTTTCGGAACATGCCGAATTAGATGACTTGATAGTCAAATCATTATTTGAAAATATAACCATATCTTGGTCTGGCTTTATCTTGTACACACCGCTATCGGCAGATACGGTTATCGTATCTTTGGAATTGTTATACAGACGGGTTTCATGATTGCTGCCGATACCCAATGTGCCACATGCCGACAAAGCAAATAAAATGGGTAAAATGCCAAACTTTTTCATGAATATTCCTTTTTTCTTATGGTTATTCCGCAAAGCCCATAGATTTCAGATAGGATTTTTCTTTTTCAAAAACAGTGATGCAGGTTGAATTATCTGTCGCTGGGATATATCTTTCTGCCGACACATTTATCAGCCCCAGGGAATCAACAACCGATACACGACATCCCTCTACAAAATATTCTATTCCTACCTTTGACAGAATTTCATTAACAGTCAGTTTAACACGGTCATAATTCTTTACATGACAACCAGGACAATTGGTATTTGCCTCATTGGCAACGCCCGTATTTTCATAGCCTTTTAATGTGCCCTTGGCATACATATTGGCAACATACTGTTGTGCCACCGGCGTTTGACAAGCGGCCAATCCTAAAACAACTGGTAAAAATATAATTTTTTTCATGTGCGACTCCATTCCGTATTTATATAGAGTCTAATGAATAAATCCTCATAAATCAATATGGTTTTGGGGATAAGATTTGCGACACGATTAAATCTGCTGGTAATTGAGGGTGGGATGGCGGGTCTGATACTGGCACCCAGCGCATATCGTCGTGGACGTGCAGTTGGATTTCGCCGGTGTAGGATTTGATTTCGTATGTGTGCAGTTCGATAACTTTGCCGGAATCCGTTGTATGTTTTGCAATTGTAATCAAGTCGCCGATTTGTGCGTCTATGCCCAATTCTTCGGCCAGTTCACGTTTCAGGCATGTTGGGCCGTCTTCGCCATCTTCAAACTTGCCCCCTGGGTATTCCCATTCGCCCGCCAGTGGCTGATCCGTCGCCCGTCGCATCAACAGCACTTTGTCCCCACGCTTAAAAATCGCAGCAGTTACTTTCATTTTTTTTATCCATTTTCATCTTAAAACCAGGCTAAACAAAATTCACATACATTTCAATTAAATAACTTGACTAATGCCACTTTGTAAGCAGTAATTGCGTGATGTTAAGCAAAGGAGTTAAACATGCCAAAACATCCTGAAATTACTATTAAAATCACCCAACCGACTGACAATACCCGCTTGGTTTTACAGTGTCTTGATATGTTCTGGAAATACGAAATTCAGGCCGAGGCCGAAGAGTTTATAAACGATATCGCACAGATGGGTTTAGTGCCGGCTGTGCAGGCTTGGTTTAATGTTGAAATAGAGGCGCAAAAATGAGAAAAAGGGAATTACCCAAAACCATTGATGTATTAAAGGCATTACCTTATTCAGAACGGGCAAAGTTATGGGCGAGGTATTCGCCTCACCCGTTCAAACGACAAAATCGTTCATTATGGTACTATATTCAATGCGACCGATTGGGATTGCGAATAGAGAAAAAGCATTTGGTTAAAATCAAGCGATATAAGGACAATCCAGCCGAGTGCCTGACACGTGCTGCACGAACAAAATACAACCTGACACCGGGGGCAATTATACGCAAAGAATTCCGTGGAATCATGCATGACGGTTAAAAATCAATGTTAACGATTTGTTTCAGATGGCAAAAGAAAATCTATTAAACCCTTAAATTTTACACACAATGTGCGTTCTCACATTTTATGTTATATTAATTTTAATTGTATTTTTCTATTCGTATCTTGCTTAATATATTCTTCTTTCATGATTTTTTTAAACATATCAAGCGACATTAAAGCTCGTTCAAACAAACCGTTTTTTAATAACGAAACTGCCAGAGCAACAGAATACGCCTGACAATTTATGGACTTAGCAGGATTAAATTCAATATCAGTAAAGGCCTCATATTTTATAATCTCTTCCAACGCCTTTTTATTTTGGCTTAAAGCATTTATATACAACCAATCATAAAACAACGTTCTTGGTTTTGTATCAAAATTATACTCAAAAAACCTAAAACCAATAATATTTCCTAAATTTTGTAAACGTTCATCTTTTTTAGCTTCTATTGGGGTTTTGCTATACAGATCTGTAAGAGGCCCTCCTCTATCAAAAACTTTACTACCTTGAAAAGCAGATTCCACAGAAATTTGTCTACCAAATTTTTTTGTTGTAAAAAACATATTAAATGCACTCAGGTGCACTCCTAATTCATTTTCTGATTTACTTGAAACTTCTAAAATATTTTGTATTCCTAAAGCTCGTATATTATCATGTAAAGACCTTATAGATTTCTGTTTTTGCGATATAGAAAAGCCAGGATACCAATCAAATTGTATTTCTCGTAACATAACTCCCACATCTTTTGTCTTTGGTATATAAACATATCTAGTTGTTGTCATTGTTTACTCCTTTCGGCAAACAACCCGCATCTGGTCTTGGTCCAAACATGGAACATTCCACAGGAAAATAAGCAGAACACTTTTTGCTATCATCTATAATCCTTATAGTTGTGGATTTACACAAATCTGCAATTTGTTTACAAATTTCTTCAGATTCACAAATTATTGCAGAAATATATTTTATTGGTATTTGTTCTAAGACCAATACTTCTGCTTGAGGATCCGTTGGCCAAAAGCTTTGGAGTGGATATCCTTTTTTTGTTAATCTAGTCAAACCATTCACTGAATCTGCAAACATTGCTATAAAATCATCTCTAGAGCTGTGGTTATAAACATTATTAAACACCATATCAACACTTGCTGCATTTGAAGGACAAAACAGGCATGGCAAATCCCACAAAATATCTGGTAACAACCTAATAACAACGTATGTTTCGAATGGGTTTTCTTGTCTAATTTTGTAAAACATTTTGTAATTTGGCCACATAATTGAACATGATATTCTGTCTAAGAAACCATCATATCTCTTAGAATCATTAAAGGTATACTCCAAGTTATTGGATAACAATAACTTTCTGGACAACAACCCATTATTCAAAATGCTTTGAACATTTTTAATATTCGTAAAATGATATAAATATTTTATATGCCTAGCTTCAACTACTGATTTCATATCTGTTTCCAATCCATTAATTATAAATCATTTATAATAAAAATTGTAGAATTATTTTATATATCTGTATCATATAAATTAAAACATAACTGGCATTGGGGTTTTTGGCAAGGTATATTATTTGGGTAAAAGTTGGGATATTGGGCGGCATTGGTTATATACAGCGGAAATGTCGCCCATAAAAACTGACGGAAATGGGGCAAAAAACAACATCCCGTGGTAATTCCACGGGATGTTCAATATTCCTGGCGGTCAAAAAAGGGATTCGAAAAACGAGAAATTTGCCCACACGTGCGAACTGTTCTCTTTTAGAAGAACTATCTCCACTTTATTTTTACCGCGTACACGTCCATAATTCTCGCAAAAAATGCCCTAAAAATAATGAAAAACGATAAAAAAAGAGTCATTGTTTTTACCTAAGTTTATTTTAAATTTCTTAAGTAAAAACAATGACTTATTCCTGGCGGTGCAAGAAACCTTTTACCTTTGGCTTATGAAAGACCTGTGTCCAAGACACAATCAAAACAGCCAAAATCATAAAAAACAGGGAAAAACAGGGAATTTCTGCAAAAAACGGTATTTTTTGGCAATTTTACACAACTCAGACTAGAACGCGTCCGCAGATTTTCGGTATTTTTACCCTGCCCCGCATAAAAATTCCCCGCTAAAATAACAGGGAAGTTTTTGGAACACAACAGGGAATTATCAGCGAATAACAGGGAATTGATACACTATTTTTTTGGGAAATCAACCAGACCACTCGGGGTATTTAAAATCGCCTCCATACAAGATTTTGCATAATTCTTATTTTTTGTATCTGCAATCTTCTTTGCCACTTCAAACAAACCGCAAATTGTCTAAAGAAAACAACGCCTGCACGCAGCTTATTATCTATACAATTGGCAAAATATACGCAATGATAGCAAAATATAACGCCTTAAGAAGGTACTAATTATATGGCTTAAACGCCAACATCATACGGTAAAAACAACCAATTATACTCTGGAAAAGATATTGGTTGATTATATCTCAAACTTTTCATAATACGCATAACCTCTTCTGCGTGGCAAGGCAAATAATCATGACAATGCGCAGGAAAACTCTCTATAAAAATAATTGGTTTGTATTTTTTTATGATATTTATCATCCCTTTTAATGCTTCTATTTCGAACCCCTCTACATCTATTTTTATAAAATCTAGTTTTTTTATATCAAGTTTAAACTGATCCAGAGCCACTATTGAAACAGTGTGTTTATTTTTCGTCTCTGATGCCTTTATACTAGTTCCCCCAATATTATTTGATGCCATGAAATCAATTTCACCGTCACTATTACAGCTCCCCAAACCTACGTTAAACGCCGTCACTATATCGTCAATCTTATTGATTTTGATATTCTTTTTTAACATTCTGAAACTTTCAGGGATCGGCTCAAAAGCGATAACCCTTTTTGCTCCACCAATTGTCGCAAAAAACACTGAATGATTACCAATATTTGCCCCAACATCCAGGACGGTAGCATTTTTAGGCAAATATTTTAAAAGACTATAAAGAATATCCCGTTCAAAAAAATTAGATGTATTCACTATGGTACGCTGAATCACATCCCATGGATACAATGGACAATACATTTTTATAGAGTTTTGCATTGTAAAAATATCCCCATTTTGTATCAAAGACATTTTTCTACAAATTGTATCCGTATCAGAATATACAGGGATATACTTTGGCAGTATTCCATGTTTTCTCTGAAATTTGCGACGTTTGTCTTTTGATATAATAAAAAAAGAGATTATTTTAAGCACATATTGCATTATTTACCCGTGTAATATTTAGTATGTTTCTATTTTTTTATCCCAATCTATATTATGTTTTACAATTTTTGCTGGATTGCCAGCAATAACAGCGTTGTTCTCTTTAAAATCCTTTGACACAACCGCTGAATTCGCAACAACTGTATTATTTGGAATTTTTGCCCGTTTTGTAAAGATGGTGTTTGCACCAATCCAACAATGGTCGCCGATAGTTAAAACGTCTTTTGGGATATTTATAACTTGTTTAGTGTCATTATCCATCAAGGCATGAAAATCAGAGGCCCAAACTTGCACACCTTTTGAAATCAAACAATCTTTACCAATGTAACATTTTGCTCCAGCAGATATATAAATATGAATTTCGCTTATATATGTATTATCGCCGATATAAAGATAATTACTATTTCCTCGCTCCATTAATATATTTGTGTCATTAAACATGCAAGATTGTCCTAGACTTACAACATTATCATCAGATAATATAGTAATATTTATATTTGACTGGTTTAACGGGAGATAGATATAAACCCTATTATTATTTCCATGTATCTTAATTTTGCCTAACTTTCGAATTTCTTTTTGTCCCAGCTTAAAAAGTTTGTCATCTATAACAGCGACGACAATGTTGTTTTTTCCCTTTATATCTAACTTTCTTGAATTAAATATTGACATATCACACAGCATTGTAATTTATGAGGCTAATTTTTCAAGCTTTTTCTTGATATTTGATATTTTGTATACAATTATAAAAAAAAGAGGTTTTTACAATGATCCCAAAAATTTCTGTTTTTATGCCTGTGTACAATTCTGAAGAATTTATAGCAGAAGCAATAGAGAGTATTTTAAATCAAACTTTTAAAGACTTTGAATTTATCATAATAAATGATGGCTCTACCGATCGTACTTGGGACATAATACAAAAATATGCAAAACAAGACAGCAGAATCCGTGCATATTCCAGATGCATAAATAAAGGTATTGTTTATACTGCTAATGAAGGCTTTGAACTTGCAAAAGGAGAATATATTGCTCGAATGGATAGTGATGACATATCACTACCTGAACGTTTCGAAAAACAGATAAAATATATGGAAAAACATCCAGACATCGGCTTACTAGGGGCGTGGACACAGTATTTTCCAGGTTTTGACATATCCAAAAGGCCAGAGAACATCGATTTGTTCTACTTATTAAAGGATTGCCCAGTAGATCAGCCTGTTGTGATGATTAGAAAATCAGTCATAGATAAATACAATTTACGCTATGATGAAAATTATCTGGCATGCGAAGACCAAGAATTATGGTTCAGATTAATAAAAGTATCTAAAATTGCCAACCTGCAAGAATTATTGCTAATGCACAGGTGGCATGGAAACAACATTTCAATCAAAATGGGAGACATTCAACAACAGAACATTCAAAAAATTAGAAGACAGATTTTAAACTTCATAACTACAAACGAAAAAGAACAAGATGCAATAAAAAAAATTATACCAGAAATGCTTGCGCCTTTGTTATTAAAATCTTGACAATTACATTATTTGTGCTATAAAAAATCAATCACAAAGGCTATAGTATGAAATTTGAATACGGTGTTGATTTAATACAATTATCAGACAATGTCTATTGTTTGAATAATGCCTACAGACAAACGCAGATTTTTGGAAATAGAAAACTTAAAGAAGATTTTGAAAAAATATGCAAAAATAATTCTGTGGATACAGATGTGTACAATATATTGTTGCAAAATAATTTCTTAACTGATAAGCCGACAGATGCATACAAACAAAAATTACTGCAAGATTCTTTAAAATACAGCACAAAACCAGAATTTAATTTATTGCGAATTTTGCTGACCGATGTTTGTAATTTAAATTGTGATTATTGCAAAGTCGTAAAGTTGATAGATGTTCCATCAGCAAAACCGACAAAAAAAGAACGGTTAGAAGAAGCAATAAAGTTCTTTTTTGAAAATTCTATACAAAATGAGCCAAAAATAATTCATATTACTGGCGGCGAACCAACGTTATTTTTTGATAGTATTAAACAGATAGTACAATTTAAAAATAAATATATGCGTCCAAATGAAAATTGTTGGATTGTGGTAGGTACAAATGCTATAGCCATAACACCAGATAAAGCAAAATTTTTTGCTAAAAATAACATAAAATGTATTGTATCAATGGATGGCCCAGAAAATACACATAATTTATTACGAAAAAATCACGCAGGTCACGGAACCTGGGCAACTGTTGATAAAAATATTAAACTATTACAATCATATGGTGTTGAAATATCTATTTCAGCGGTTATGGGGAAGCATACGATTTATAAAGCAGATGAAAACATATCTTTCCTAGTGAACGAATACAATCCAACAGGTCTTGGAATTAATTTTATGAAACCACCGACCACAAATTCTGCTGACTACGAATATTTAATTGATGAAAAATTATATGCAGAAACAATGTATAAACTACATCAAAAATATAGAAATCGTGGTGTGTTCTTTGAATTGATTTTCAGACACTTGGAACCATTCGTACAACAAGATTTCAGATTTCATGATTGCGGTGCTGCAGCTAGTAAAAATTTAAATATTGATGCAAAAGGAAATGTCGGACCATGCAAATCCTTCTTATTGTTAAATAAAATGGCGATGAAGAACATAAGTCTCCAAGAATATACTGATATCGTATCTACAAATTGGGAAAAGCGTTCACCAATTCATTTTGCCCCCTGTCAAACTTGCAAAAGTATCGGTATATGCGGAAATGGCTGTGCATATGATGCATTTATAAACAATAAAGATATGTTGGCTATAGATACACGAGGCTGCAAATATGTAAAATATTTTTACCAATTGTTTTTGCAAGACTTGTACGAAATATCGCACAAAACGCATACCGGGCAGGATATTTTTATACCAACACAATCTGATAGATTGCAAATGCTAGGAAAAGTAAGAGAGATTCAAAATTCCTTAAGTTATTCAATCGGGCACCAAACGAAACTGTTTCAAAAATGATAAAAAGAAATAATTTTTTTTCTGTTTTAATGACTGGATACAGTATTCTGAAACGGCGTAATAATTTTGTGCATAATTTTAACCATTGCAAACGCGTATTTTTTAATAATGTGCGTATTTTAGGATTTAACTCTTTACCAAATCTTCGTATTTTAATGTTATCGGCCATGTGGCATGATGTCGGACAAAACGACTTTAAACAACAAGCAAAAAATCATCATATATATTCCGCCAGACTATTCAAATATTTTACCAAAGAACAAACACATTCATATATTGTTGTGAATATAATTTTGTGTCATCGAAACCGTGGTGCAAATAAGCAATATTCCCCAAACACATTATTACAAAAAGCTTTTTTTGATGCAGACAAATTAGACATCTTAAATATACCGCGGTCAAAAAAACTGATAAAATTGTATTCTGCTGGTTTTTCATGCGGTGAATTCAACCTCAAAGACACGCTTGATTTTTGGGAAAACTTTATTGCAAATGGTGAAAAAACTTTATTCTTAGAAAGCTCCAAGAAAATATTTCGTAAAAAAGTAAAAAAATTTATAAAATTTGTCAGACACATAAAAAAGGAATATAATGTCTAATATGAACAAGGTGGAAATCGCCAATATGGATGTTTTTTTTGATTATATCAAAAAACATTTTTTTGCCGACATCACAAACCAGCCATATTTATTGCAACATACGCCAAACAGTGTACTGAACCCTATTCTAGATACATTGAAATCTCATTTATCAGATGAGGCTATAAAACAAATAAAAAATATATTGTTTTATAAATGGATTTATACAAACGGCATGAAATCCTTATTGTTAAATCCAAATTCGGATTACATCATAAGAAATAAAACCGACTATGAGTTTGTCCCGAAACAAGAACTTTATGGACATTTGTTACAAATCAAAGACTATTTCGACTATATGACAGATTTTTATATCGAAAAAAATATGAGCTATAAATTGAAATTAGCGTTATTTACATCGGAAACTTTTGAATCAGCATTTAACAAAGCAAATATCGAATTTGAAAAAAGAGTAAAAAGAAATTCTGCCTTAGGGATAGATAATGAAAAAAACATCTTGATGCATCTGGATAATGGATATAAGCTTGTAAAATTGAATACAGTATACGATTTAGATTACGAAGGGTTGTGTATCGGACACTGTATTGGCGAGGGCGTTTTAGACAAAGAAATTAACGATAAAAATTCAACAATAACAATTTGCTCTTTGCGCAAAGATATGTTAGTAAAAGAACGTATTTCCAGGATAAATATGGTTCGATCGATACCTTTTGCTTCAATCGTCATAGATCGTTTTGAAAAACTTCAAAACGGGAAAATATCCGGTAATGTAATTTCTATTGAAGGACATATCGCAGGAAAAGTTAGATATTATCTAAAAAACCAATTGGATAAACAAGACGCATGGAAGGGAAGATTTCCACCATATATTCATCCGACATCAGTATCAAGCGAAGAAATCGCATATCGGGACGCCGAATTACAACGAACGCTAACAAACTTCTTCATGCAAAACAAATTGATAATATGCGGAGAAAGAAAGTACACAACATGTTTGACCCAAGATTATACGATTAATATGCCAACAACATATTCTGTACGAGTTCAGACACAGGATGATTTGCGTAGAGCTAGTCAACAAGGTTTTTATCATATTGTAATTCCATCATATGATATATTTGTGCCGACAACTCAACCGATAAGGGTGGAGCCTTTTGATAATAAACATAGTATAAACATAACGAAATCTGGAACCTATGATTGTACAGAAATGCAAAATTTAAGAACAATAAATGTTTGCGCCAGTCAAGTTACGATCTATTGTTATAATTGTGATAATTTGCAAAACATTAACCGTCTGACTGATACAAAAGTGTTGATAGAACGCAATAAATGTAATATTATACAAAACACTCGTTAAGGAATATTTTTATGAAGATATATAGAGATGGCTGGTTAAAAACCAGTAAAGAACATCGTATTTATTATATGCTATTAGGTAACCCGAAAGGCATACCTGTTTTATCTTTTCATGCTGGCCCTGGTGATTGTTCATGGGCGGGATTTTATGATTTTTTGGACGAAACAAAGTATAATATTATCACATTTGATCAACGTGGCTGTGGAAAATCTGAACCTTTCGGTTGTATAGAAGATAACACAATTGAAAAAATTTTAGATGATGCAAAGGCACTGCTTGACTTTATCGGGGTTCAGAAAAAATGTATTTTATTTGGCGGTTCTTGGGGTAGTACTTTAGCATTGGAGTTTGGGGCAAAATTTCCAGACGCAACAAAATCGTTGGTACTATCAAATGTTTTGTTGGGACGTCATCACGATTTAAAAAAATTGATGTGCGATTTAAAAAAATTTAAGGCACTATCAGATTATGATGTTGACGAAAATAATATATTCTTAAAAATAAAACAAGCAATACAGAATAACGATGTTGAGTTTATATCAAAATATAATGATTATGAGATATATAAATATACATTTCATAAAAGCGATGGATTAAAAACAAATTTGATTGATAAAGCTTTTTTACAAAAACGTCTTTATTGTCATTTTTTAAGTAATAATCTATTTTTACCGAATAGTGGTGTTGTAAATGAATTACCAAAGTTATTAGCCAAGCCTGTTTTTTTGGTACATAATAAATATGACCCAATATGTAATGTAGAACAAGCACATCTCTTAAAAAAGTATTTACCGCAAACCGAATTAGTCTTACTAAACAAGCGTGGTCACGGAGGCGATTTTCAAATTGACACACTTAAAAAATTCTTCAAAAAAGCTTAACGTTTGCCTGGTATATCCAGGTTACCCTCCATACGAACGAGAATCTGGGGGAATTGCATCATATGTTCAAGAAAATGTAAAGTTTTTGACCACATCTGGACACAATGTTGTTGTTATTTCACGCACACCTGGCATATTGCGTCCCATAAAAAAAAGTATAAAAAGCACCCAGATTATATACCTGCCACATTTTTTACCGCGCACCAGTAAATTATTTACATTGTTAGAATTTAATAAATATGGGGCATATTTTTACTCATACAAAGCATACAAATATTTAAAAAAGATAGAGAAAGAAACTAATATACACTTTGATGTCATAGAAACTAGTGATTGGGGGGGCGAAGGCTATTTTTTTGTAAAAAAATTCCCAGAAAGAACTATTATAAAATGCGACACCCCAAGTTTTATATCAGAATCATACAACCCAAACAATCCAGCATATTTAAGTCATTTTGTGAAAAAACTGGAAAAAAAAACATTATTAAAAGCAAAAAACATTGTTTCAAACAGTAAAAATTTGATGCAAAAAATAAATGGTGTGTTGCACAAGAAATTACCGTTTACTTTAATTCAATTATCAATGAAAACAAACCCTGCGCATAAAACAAAGTACAAGAATAAATTTTCAAAAAACAATCCAATGAAAATTATCTTTTCTGGCAGAATAGAGAAACGAAAAGGGATTTTTGATTTGATAAAAGCTGTAAAACAGCTTCGAGACCATGGAATATTTTTGGAACTTTATTGTTTTGGTGCTACGACACCTGTTAAGCAAACAGACACCATAACAATATTACAAAATAACGGTTATAAATGGCTTCATTTTTATGGTGCTGTTCCAAGGAACCAAATGATAGAACAGTATAAAAACTATGATTTATGTGTTGTTCCATCTGTATTTGACAGTTTTTGTCTTACAGCTCTAGAAGCTATATATTCGAAACTACCAACCATTATCTCTAACACTACAGGTATTACCGACTTAATATCCGATAAGAATCTTATTTTTTGTTCGTTTAATGAAATGTTATTGAAACTTGAAGATGCTTATTTTAACTATCCAACGTATATTTCAGCTATAAATGCTACATCTGCTGAATTGCGTTATAAAACACGATCTGCCAACAGAGACAGATTAAGTTATTATTATAAGATCTCAACCAATTGATATTATAGGAAATATATTTGATCTTTTTTATCAAACGATCTTATATTGAGATATAAATATCCTGCACGTAGCTAACCAGTTTATCCGAGTCACAAATTCCAGCCCACTCTGTCAGAGTGTTTTTGTTTTACTATGATCAACATTCAACATACTTCGATATTTTTTATAATAGCCACAGTTTACAAACCGGTCGTCAAGAGACTTTTTTGTTAGAATTGCTCGCACTTTATCTGCATTCAATAATTTTGATTTTTACAGTTGCGTATTTTTCTAAATAATCGAACAATCTTATTTTTTAATCTTTTTTCAAGTTTAATACAATTAACGATATTTATCATTAATTGTATACACATGTAAGAAGACTACAGTCTCAACGATAAAAAGGGAAACACTTGTCAAAAGGAATGATTAAACCGACCACTTTTTTCCTATTAGAATTCTTACTTTTTGTTTTGATTTCCTTTCATTTCCATAACTTTTTTATTTTAAGTACTTTTGCTTTGTGCTGGAGTGGACACAAGCGTTGATATTTAAAGTAAAAAAACACCATATTCGACTAACAGATACCCCAAGTCAATTTGAAAAGCCATATGTATTTTGCCTAGAAGACTTATTATCAGATGGCTATGAAGTTGTTAAATAATACCAACTCGCTATATCATATAACAAAACGACTAGAATTTTCTAAACACCTAAACTATATCCTGCTTCCGCACAAAAATGACATAATTTTTTGCATTCCTATTTCTATTCTTAGAAAAAAATAATAAAATTTTTATCTTAACAACCGCCTAACATTTTCTTGAAATTCTTTCTTTTCTTCAATATGATCTTTGAACCATCTTCTAAAAAACTTTGACCAGTTAGTTCCAAAATTTTTATTATTTTTGCTTACCCAGTCTTTATGTTTAAATTCTGAATCCGCATCAACAAAACCATTGAAGCACGTATCTTTATAAAAATTATTTTTACCCCAAAACTCGTCCCTTTCACAAAGAGACTGTAAATATATGTACATTTCAGATTCTGGTGCCTTTTTCCCAGGTAAAAAAACTATATTTTTGATATTTTTATACTCTTTTTTATTTTTGCAATCCGCATCTAATACAAACACAAAATCATCAAAACATTTTAACCGACTCTTGGCCATATCCGATACAGAACCACAGCCAGAAAAACAATATACTGAACAACTTGCTTTTAAATCTTTATCTCCTGAAAGAAGATTTTTACACCATTTTGCGGCCGCCTCATCTTCGCACAATATTGTATATTTTTTTATTTTTGTTTCTTGTGCCGTTTCTAAGTAAATTCTATTTTTTATATAGTCATATCCAGGATTTACAGTATTTACAACATCTCCATCTCTTAACTCTAAAAAATTTATTTTCCAATCTTTTTCTTGCCAGTTAGATTCTATCAAATATTTTATTATCTCTAAAGAATGTGTTGTAAAAACAACTTTTACATTTGTCTTTTTAGAAAATCCATATAATTCTTTTAATAAATTTATTTGTGCTGCAGCGAATAAAGTCGCATCCAATTCATCTATTAACAAAATGCCCGAACCAAAATCAAGCCTTTCAAAAGATAACAATGCCGTTACTATTTGACTTAAATTGTCTTGACCCGCAGACAATCCCCTTAAACCGTATTTTTCAGTTTTTAAGCCTTCATACTTTTTGTGTTTTGTTTCAACATTTTCTGATTCTACCCCTTTATCTAAAGACGTCAATATATTTACCATTAACTTAGCGAACCTGCCTTTCTCCTTGGACGTTAGTCTGGTTGCCTCTATTTTTACACTATTTTCCTCTTTTGCGGTCGGATAAAGTCTATTCAAACCAAGAAAGATGACGGGACATTTATATTTGTTACCATGCTTCCCCTGTTTTTGCCCTACATAGAATCTAAATCTTGACTCAGCTTTATCATATCTAGAATGAGCATATAATTTTTCTTCTTTACCATCCGCATCCAAAAATTCTAATGAATATTCGTATTTTTGACTAATATCATGCTCTGTACAAAATCTAAAAATTTCAGAATATATTGTTTCATAACGGTTCCCAGATATTGTCCTCTGTTCGGTATCCCCTCTAAAACTAAACAAATGACCCAACAGCCCCAAAGCAGAAGATTTACCTGTACCATTTAACCCTGATATTATCGTTAAATTGTCGCCGAATTCTAATGACAAATTATGCATATGCCTAAAATAGTCCACTTTTAATTTTTTTAACATAAATTTATTATTCATTACTTAAACCCTCTTATGGACATGCGATCCTATAACCAATTTATAATTCAACATTATTAAAAAGATTATAATTTATTATTAGTTCGCATCAACTGCTTTCTTATATAGATTTAATTTAAATACATTCGAACCATTACACAAATCTAGTAAATAAATATTTCTAAATTCTGATTCAAAGTTTTTCTTGTTTATATCTCGTGTAAAATTTAATTGTGGATCATCTGATACCACCAACAAATCACATTCATCACAATTTTTTAAATATGATTCATATTTCTTATTTTTGATATT
>CALXPB010000009.1 GCA_944390225.1 uncultured Alphaproteobacteria bacterium | reverse complement strand
ATACCGTTTTGCGCATCGTACTGGTATCCTTGGTTGCAACAGAAATTAATTTTGGCCGGCGTCCCGACCCAGGTTCCGTCTTTTACCAATTCATGGTTGCCTGCGCGCAGTTATGTCGCGGATGTTGACATTTTATCTTTTTGTTTGACTTTTTGTTAAGTCAGACGTATGCTTGAAGAGTAAGTTCAAAGCATGTTGATTTGAAATGAATTTACGAATGTTCGCTGGATTTATTCTGGTGATTATAGAGCGGAAGTCACCCTCTGTTCCATTCCGAACCAGACAGGGAAACTCCGTATCGCCGATGGTACTTTGGCTTAAGCCACGGAAGAGTAGGTCGTCGCCAAAATAAATCCAGTCCGACATGGAAACCGAATTTTAACCGCCCAATCGGGCGGTTTTCTTTTTGTGGTTTTTATGGTATAATTCATCATTATGACAAAGAAATTATACATTATTGCCGGGCCAAACGGCAGTGGGAAAACCACGCTAGCCAATGAATTGGTCAAAGAAGATAAAATTGCTTTTTTGAATGCGGACTAGATCGCAAAAAAACGTTCAGATACCATCGGAATAAAATCTGGACGGATTTTATTAGAAAAATTGGATAAATTATTAGTCGCTGGTGATACTATTGTTTTGGAATCCACAATATCTGGTGCGTATCATTTTGGTGTTATGGAACGTGCCAAGCGGTTAAAGTATGAAATAATATTTATATATATTTTCTTGGATTCTGTGGAACAAAATTTATTGCGTATAAAACAACGTGTGGCGGTTGGTGGGCACGATGTTCCAGAAACTGATGTTCGACGCAGATATGAACGTAGTATGGCTAATTTTTGGCCAACGGCATTGCGAGCATCACATTGGGCATTATACTATAATGGCGAAGATAATTTTGAGCCAATAGCCCAAGGTCGTGGTGAAAATATTGACATCACGAACGAGGCAACCTATAATAAATTTAACAAGGGTATAAAATATGACAAAAAATGATTATGAATTGTCGGCAAAAATACTACGTTTGGCCAATCGTGGAACTCGAAAAGCCCAAGAGAAAGCCCGTCGCGCGGGGGTGCCGGTTTATTATTCTATAAATGGTCAAATCAAAAAAGTTAAATTATAAAATTATACCGCCCAATCGGGCGGTTTTTTTTGAATTTTTATTTTTTTATGGTATAATGCCTTTCGTGAATCAAGATGAATTAATTCAATCTTTACTGGATAAAATGCACGCTATGTTTGATAAGGCGGCAGGCCCCAATAATCGTAGTAATTATATGCGGCAACATAATGTTAGCGGCATAGATTGGCATTTTTCTTTATCTGCCGATGATATCATAAAGCAAAGAATACCGCGTGCGGTTGCAGGATGCACAGGAATATCAAAAGTTTTTTCTAAACTTGCAACGGAGGCAGGCTTAAAACATGTCGTTTTAACGACTGCACGTGAAAAAAACTTAAATGACGCAGAGCAAGACCGCACAAGCGGTAGAAAAGAACGTATCATAAGCGGACATCAGATTATTGCTGTATATAATAAAAACGGTAAATTGCGTGCATTTGACCCAGGACGTAAAGAATTAAGATATATTAAATCAGATATTCAAGTCGGTAATATCATTAACTTTTATTTTGATGGGGAGGTTGTACCGCACCGTATTACTGCTATTTTAACACCACAAGAGTTTGCAAAAGTGAACACTTATAAAAAACTTCGTGATTTATATATTTATAGAAGTAACGGTAAAAAACAAGATTTTGAGAATGGTAAAAGTAAAATTAATTTTTGGAAGAATTTAAGAAACTGCTTCATAAAACAAAACGACTAAAGCCGCCCTTTTGGCGTTTTTTTTATTGCAACCTTTTTTATAGATGCTATGTTAAAAATGTCTTATAAAAAGGATGTTTTATGTTAAAAGAAATAGCGTCATATGAATGCGATAAAGGTAAAGCGTATTTAGTGAAAGGAATGAACTCTTTTTTCGTTTTGATGGGGAAGTGTGTAAGAAAAGGGGTGTACCGCTGTAAAACATTTTCAACGAAGAATTACGAGTTGGCACTTGATAAATATAAAGGATATATAGAAATATTAAATGGGCGTAACCCTTTATATAAGTGCGTTTTTTATTCCAAAAGTCGTAGTTGTAAACCAAATAATTGCCCTAAAAAACTGGGAGGATCAGATTACTGGGCAATCTTTCGTGAAGTCTGTCTTTTCAGAACTAGATGATTTTTAATAAAAAGAATATGTCCGAAATCTAACCGCTCTAATCAATAAAATACAGTTCGCACGAATATAATAATATAAAAACCTCTTATAAGGTAGGTAGATTCTTTATAAAAAACTGGGTATCAATTGTCTTTTTTGTTGACAAATACATTTTTGTGTGTTATTTATATGCGTGTTCTTATATAAAAAGGAATTGAAATGAAACAGAAAACAGAATTTTTATACGGTGGCTTTTGTTATGGAAATCAAAAACTTCCTAGAATGTTTGGTTCTTGCAAAAAAGTCGACTCGGAAAAGAAAATTAACGGTTATGAAGGGGCTTTGACTACTGGTTTCGGTTATGACCCAGAAGATTTTAAAAATCTGGTACCTGGTGAAAAACAAGATGACAAAAAAGAAGATAATATTTCTTTAAATTATAGCGATACTTTCTGGGCGGAATATTATGACGAAAAAAACGCTTTTTTGTCTCAAAATTGTGTACAAAAAAGTTTTGCAAAGAGTTATAATGACGAAATGCAAAAAATAAAAACTAAAAAACAAAATCAACATTAAAAATACAAAAGGATATGTCGTGAAAAACGGAAAAATTTTTTATGTTTGCAGTTATCGTACGAAAGAAGGTAGATATTGTATCGTATCTTTACCATATTTTTTTAAGATAAATAATAGAATCTCGATAGACAATTGTGAAAAAAATGAATTTGATTCTATTGATTGTGCAAATATGTATTTGCTAAATCTTTATAAAAGAATGGCAGACGGTGCTTTTGTAGAAAATATGACAGTACCTGCATATGAAAAAGAGGGTAAAGGATTTCCAAGTGGTTATTACTTTAAATCTGAAACTGCTAAAAATATAAAAAATCATCAAAAGGGATATTTTGATCCGCGTTCTGAAATAATCGCAAGGAAAAAGATATTTGTTAAATAGTCTGCTGGATTTATGAAACGGCCCCACTAAATAAAGTGGGGCTTTTGTTGTTTTTTAGAAAATGTTTTTTTATAATTTATATGTTTAACTTATGGAATATGTAAATGAGGCTTGATAAAAAATTTTTTACAAAAGACCCTTTCCAAAGTTCATTAGAGTTAGTTGGTGCGAATTTGTGTTGCAGGTTGGAGGACGGTTCGATTTTCAGATCGCGAATTTGCGAATTAGAACTTTATACCGAAAAGGAAAAGGGCTGTCATGCTTTTGGGGGTAAATGTACCAAGCGAAATGACGCTATGTTTTTGTCTGGCGGGCATACTTATGTTTATCTCTGCTATGGTATGTATAATATGCTGAATATAGTGCTTGATAAAGAGGGTATCGCAGCGGCTGTTTTAATTCGTGCGCTGGAACACAAAGGTTGTGAAGGTCCTGGTAAACTTACTCGGTTTTTAGGAATTACTCGTTCAGACAATAAGATAGATTTATGTAATAGCGAAAAAATGTGGATAGAGCCACGTGATTTTGATCTAGAAATTGCAGCAGGTAAAAGAATAGGTATAGATTATGCCGGGCTAGATGCAGAATTACCGTGGCGATTTGTCATAAAAGGTAGCCCTTTTATAAGTAAACCTATTTGATTTCATCTGTCATTGTGCATGTTGGTAATGGTTCTCGTCTCCAGACTGTTATGCTAGTTGGGAAAGCGATAACGCCACCACTTGATAAATGTTCATTTAATTTTTTTATAAAGCCCAGATTTTTTAAATCTGTCATAATAAGAAAAGTATAAAAGATAAATATTATCTGTAAAGTTAAATTTTTATTTGTTTTTATGATTTTTTCTTGCTTTTTTGATTGATTTACCGCAGAATGCCTACGCGTTTTTAACATAAGGAGAAACCAATATGAGTAATAAATGGGTGTATACTTTCGGCAACGGTAACGCTGAAGGTAAAGCAGATATGAGAAATCTGCTTGGTGGTAAAGGTGCAAACCTGGCCGAAATGAATTTAGTCGGGTTACCTGTGCCTGCTGGTTTTACGGTAACAACAGAAGTTTGTACTTATTACTATGATAACAATCAAACTTATCCTGAAGATTTAATGGACCAAGTTCGCGACGGTATCGCACATATAGAAAAGATTATGGGAAAGAAATTTGCCGACATGGAAAACCCTTTATTGGTTTCTGTTCGTTCTGGTGCTCGCGTTTCTATGCCTGGTATGATGGATACTGTTTTAAATCTTGGGTTGAACGACGAAACAGTTAAAGCTTTGGCAAAACATTCTGGTAACGAACGATTTGCATATGATTCTTATCGTCGTTTTATCATGATGTTCAGTGATGTTGTATTGGGCGCAGATATTGATTTGTTTGAACACACCTTGGAACGTATGAAAGAAGACAAAGGCTATAAAGTAGATACAGAATTAACAGCCGATGACTTGAAAGAATTGGTAGAAAAGTTCAAAGAAATCGGTGTTAAGATTGGCAAAGTATTTCCACAAGACCCTTGGGAACAGTTGAAGTTAGGTATCGGTGCGGTATTTGGCAGTTGGATGTCAAAGAAGGCAATTACATATCGTAAATTAAATAATATTCCTGGAGATTGGGGTACTGCGGTAAACGTTCAGGCGATGGTATTCGGTAATTCCGGTGATGATTCTGCAACTGGGGTTTGCTTCAGCCGTGACCCTGCAACAGGTGAAAATAAATACTATGGTGAATACTTGATTAACGCCCAAGGTGAAGACGTTGTTGCAGGTATTCGTACACCACAGCCTATGAGCAAAGATGATTCTGGTCGCCTGTCTTTGGAAGAAGCAATGCCAGACGTTTATAAAGAATTGTGCGACGTTCGTGAAAAGTTGGAAAAGCACTACAAAGACATGCAGGATATGGAGTTCACAATTGAACATGGTAAATTGTGGATGTTGCAGTGCCGTAACGGTAAACGTACTGCTGCTGCTGCTGTTCGCATGGCTGTTGAAATGGTAGAAGAAGGCTTGCTGACAAAAGAAGAAGCGATACTGCGTGTTGGTGCAGACCAGTTAGACCATTTGTT
Source organism: uncultured Alphaproteobacteria bacterium (assembly GCA_944390225.1). Classification (GTDB taxonomy): domain Bacteria; phylum Pseudomonadota; class Alphaproteobacteria; order Rs-D84; family Rs-D84; genus Enterousia. Next base: position 29,422 of record CALXPB010000009.1, on the reverse strand, counting down.
GCATCCTATGTTGGATCCAAAGGCAGAAAAGAAAGTTATCGCGACTGGCTTGCCTGCATCACCAGGTGCTGCGGTTGGTCAGGCTGTATTTAATGCCGAAGACGCAGAAAAGTGGGCAAAAGAAGGCAAGAAAGTCATGCTTATCCGCGTTGAAACGTCCCCAGAAGATATTGCGGGTATGAACGCGGCGCAGGGGGTTATCACGGCGCGCGGTGGTATGACGTCTCATGCGGCGGTTGTTGCGCGTGGTATGGGAACGCCTTGTGTATCTGGCTCACCTGATATCAAGATTGATTATGAAACCAAGACAATGAAAACGACCAGCGGCGTTACAATCAAAGAAGGCGATTGGGTTTCTATTGACGGTGCCAAGGGACAAATCATTGAAGGGCAAGTCCCAACCGTGTCTGTAGAATTAACCGGTAATTTCGGTACATTGATGAAATGGGTCGATGAAATCAAAGATTTGACTGTTAAAGCAAATGCAGAAACACCGAAAGACGCAAAACAAGCACGTGACTTTGGTGCAGAAGGTATTGGTTTGGCGCGTACAGAACATATGTTCTTTGACCCAAATCGTATACAAGATATGCGAGAAATGATTTTAGCAGAAGATGTAGAAGGCAGACGCGCTGCATTGTCAAAATTATTGCCATATCAGAAAGCGGACTTTGTTGAATTGTTCAAAATTATGGATGGTTTGCCGGTCACAATTCGTTTAATTGACCCACCGCTTCATGAGTTTTTGCCTCATACAGAAGCGGATATTAAAGAATTGGCAGAACATATCGGTAAATCTGTGGAATTTGTAAAGGCTCGTGCAGAAGCGTTGCATGAACAGAATCCTATGTTGGGACATCGTGGTTGCAGATTGGCTATTACATATCCAGAGATTTGTGAAATGCAGACTCGCGCAATCTTGTCGGCTGCGCTGGAATGCAAGAACGCAGGCGTTCGCGTATTCCCAGAAATCGAAGTTCCTTTGGTTGGTTCTAAGAAAGAAGTTGATATCGTTAAGGCGGTTATCGACGCAACGGCAAATTCATTGTTCGCAGAAACAGGTGATAGCATTGAATATACAGTAGGTTCAATGATTGAATTGCCTCGTGCCGCAGTTTTGGCCGATGAAATTGCAGAAAGTTGCGAATTCTTTGAGTTTGGAACGAACGATTTAACTCAGACAACTTTGGGTATGTCCCGTGATGATACCGGTAAAATCTTGGATGAATATCGTGCACGTGGTGTATATGTAGCGGACCCATTTGCATCTGTTGATCAGGAAGGTGTTGGTATCTTGATTAAAGACGCTGTTGGAAAAGCACGTCAAACAAAGGGCGAACATATCCACTTGGGTGTATGTGGTGAGCATGGGGGTGATCCAGAATCTATTACATTCTTCCATAAGGTCGGATTTGACTCTGTATCATGCAGTCCGTTCCGTGTGCCAATTGCTCGTTTGGCAGCAGCGCAGGCCGCAGTTAAATTCCCAAGAAATAAATAATATTTGGGAAAAAGAAACAACCGTCTTTTTTGACGGTTGTTTCTTTATTTTCAGAAACTGTAATTTATTGCAAGACCGGTAAAGTTAAAGCCTTGATTTATTTCTGTGAAATCACCGTTTGAAAAGTGCTGTGTAAATAATTCTACATGCCAATTATTTGATATGTTTTTACCGATAAAAAATCTTTCGCCAAAAACAAGACGGCTGTCAACGTAATAATCGCGTGAATCTCGCATATACGGTCCCAACCCAAATCCTATGTAAAAACCGTTCCAATTCACAATTACGACATCCCAAGAGATACCGATTGCCATAAAAGATAAACCGTGCTTACTTTTATAACCGAAATTCTGTACAAAGTTCAAATTTATTCTGGACGGCAATCTGAAAATTTCCATTGGTTGACTGTATTGCGCCATTAATATAGTTATTGGTTCAAACTCCCATAAAAACGGGTCAACTAGTTTGAATAAAGAACCACTGCCTGTACCTTGACCGATATATAAGTTTACAGAATTTCGTGTATCTGTACCGAACATAGGATTTACCTCTGCAAACGCAGGGACAGAAAGCAAAACAATAAAAAATAAAAAAGATTTTTTCATAACTACGATATTATACAGCAATATTATTAAATAAGAAATAATAAAAAATTCCGTATTTACAGAACGCAACAAAAATGTTATAATTATATAAAATAATAGTATAACTTGTGAGAAGTAGTACTATAAAACAACGGGTTTCCGGTCGTTTCCGGAATACAGGAGAGTATTTATGAAAAGCCGTAATTTTACAGATTGTTGTAAAAACGCTATTGGAACAGTTTTCTTACTGGCAGGTGCTTTTTTTGTTTGTTCTACGCTTTTATCGATGCGTTCCGTGCTGGCAGATCCAATTGCACCAATGCAGGCGTCCGTTGCAACAACGCAATCTGCGCGTACCAGCGCTTCTCCGCGTGCGTCATCGCGTCCGGTAACGACGCGTGAAACGTCAAATAATACAGTGGCAAGACCTGCTTCTGGAACTACTACGACTAACTCTCGGGCAGTTGTTTCTCGGACGGCAACAACAAACGCTGTAACCAGAACGGCAACTTCTACGCCTACGACAACTAGCACTTCACGTGTTGCTGCGACTGCCAGTGCCCGACCAAGTACTACGGTTTCTCGTGAAACGGCAACGGTAACCGGAAATACAAGCAGAAATGTTGTATCTCGTAGCACTGCAAATACAACCTCTCGGGTGGCGGTTAATAATAATCGTACGGTTCGTTCTCGTACAACTACAACTCCGTCACGCGTCTCCCTGCAAGGTAGTGCAATTAGAGGTAGTAAAGCGGCTATAAATTCTAATACTTATACATACCTGTCAAATAAACTGTATACAGGTAATTATTCTAATATCATTGATTCTACAACGGGATTAATTTCTTCGGACGCGTATAATAATTGTTTAGAGTCTTATTATGCTTGCATGGATGAAATTTGTACCGCGCGTAATTCCGCACAACGTCGTTGCGCTTGCGCTGGTCGTGTAAAGGCTTTTGCAGAAGCGGAATCCGCTTTGGAAACGGCGAACGAAGAATTGATAAAAGTGTCTGGCGAATTGGCTTTGTTAATTGCTACAAAAGGTAAGGACGTTAGCGAGGCGTTCCAATTAACAGACGCAGAAAAAGTTATGAACTGCGTATCTTGGCAAGAAGCCAGTGAAAACGGTACCGCTTCGGAGGCTGATTTCGGTGATTGGTGCGAACAACATGCTATATTTGACGGTACTTGCAGTCATAATACACCTCCGTCATACTGTAAAGAATCTGGTAATAATTTCGGCTTTGATGTTTCTTCTTTAGATGGGACAGGCAGTGATATATTGGCATCTTTACAGTCTTGGGCCAATGCCAAAGAAGCAACTTTGACAATAATTTCTGATGATTCTGATAGTTTATTAAGTGCGTTTGATAATTTAACCAATGTTGTCGGTAATCTGGCAGGTATAGACGGCGCATTTGCAGATTCTGAAAATCTAAAAGATTCTTTGGCAGAAACGTGGGGGTACGAGTTATTTGAATATGCGCACAATAATGTATGTAATCGCGTATTAGACTCTTGCTTTAACGGTATTTACGAGGCCTGCGGAACACCACCGTCAAATGGGCGTAAGTGTGGAAATGGTGCTTCTCAATGTCCTTATAATTATAATAGTTATATTTCTGTGTCTAATACAGGAACATATGAGTTAGATTTTATAGAGCCTAATACAGGATATACAGCATCTAATTCTGCAACTTGCTTTGGTTATACAACGGCGTCTGGGGATCCATATTCTTCTTTGCGTGGTCCGGTTGCAGATGCGCGTCGTAGCATTATGCAGAAATATGCATTAGACGCAAACGCAGATTGTGATGCTTATGGGGAACAGTTGCGTACAACTGCGCAGAATATCGGATATCAGAAAGTCGCCGCGCAACAGGCTCTGCAACAAAAGCGCTTAGAGTTTGCAGAGGAAGAAAGAGAAACTGTCCTTAGCGAAGCAATTTCAGCGGGTACGAACTTTAATGAATGTTTAAGTGAAATATATGATTGCTATGAAACGCAGGCGTCTTCTAATCCTAATTGGCCAGAGGCGCGTATAAAGACTTATTGTGCTCAGATTGCGAACGTTCCACATTGTTATGAAACGATGATATGTAATCCGTCTACCGCACAATTCAAGGCCGTTATAGACAAACAAGATAGCGAACAATGTAATAATAGTCAGGATTACACACAAAATACTTGCCGTAATATCGTGACGTTAAACGAAATATTGAACGGTGTTAACGGTGCGACAGGGGTTGGTGCTGGTTCAGATTTGTGTACTGGTACCAATGTTGGAAAGTGTAATTCTGCGGAATTGCGCGAACAGTGCCTGTTGAACAATGGTGTAGAGGCAATACGTGAATGGACGCCAAGCACCGTTTCAGGAAATTAAATAACCGCCCTTATGGGCGGTTTTTTTATTTTGTTTAATTATAATTGTAGAAAAAAATATGCAAAACGCTTGACTTTTTGCTAAAAAATGTTATTTTTGTAGAAACTTTTAAACAAAATAGAACAAGAACAATAGCAAAGAGAAAGAAAATGAGCAAATTTGCAATCTTTCAAACCGGTGGCAAGCAATATCGCGTTCAGACGGGGGATATTGTAAAAGTTGAAAAACTGAATGCCGAAGGTAAAGTCGAATTTGACCAGGTATTAATGGTCGGTGATAAAGTTGGTAATCCTTTTGTTGAAGGTGCCAAGGTTGTTGCAGAAGTTTTGGAACAGAAACGTACTGACAAGGTTCTGGTATTTAAGAAAAAGCGTCGTCAGAATTATCGTCGTACGCACGGGCATCGTCAGTATATAACAGTTTTAAAGATAACGGAAATCAAAGGTTAATTTCTGGTGTATAAATCAGAATAATCAGAAATTAAAGGAGTTTAATCATGGCACATAAGAAAGCGGGTACCTCAACAGCCAATGGACGCGATTCAGAAGGTCGCAGATTAGGTATTAAAAAATCTGGTGGCAGTCGCGTAATTCCAGGAAATATCATTATTCGTCAACGTGGTACGTCTGTACATCCTGGCGAAAATGTTGGTATGGGTAAAGATCATACAATATTCGCAAAAATTGCGGGTATCGTTAAATTTAAAAGGGGTTTGGGCGACAGAAAAACGGTTTCTGTTGTACCAGAAGATAAAGAAACAAAGTAAAAAAAGCACCTTCGGGTGCTTTTTTAGGTTGTTTATAAAAAATAATCTTTTCTGTTTTTTTGCGTTATGATATAATTAATAAAAAGATGAAAAAACTTTCGCTTTGTTTTTTCTTAATGGCTTTTTTTATGCCGTTTGCTTTTGCAGACGGAACTGGTGCTATATCAAGGGTAGTGCCTTCTAGTAACAGTACAAAATCCACTACTGCAACTTCACGAAATGCCACGGCGAGTTCACGCAGTGTTTCAACAGAAGCATCACGAAGTGTGGTTGGTCGTAGCACGACTTCTTCCGTCGCCGAAAAAACTAGTGAAGATAATACAATCGGTCGTGTTTTGAATGTTGATAATAGTAAAACTTTAACTACTTCTGGACGTGGAACTGGGAATGTTGTTTCTTCTGGGGTTGTATCACGTTCAGCGAATGTTTCCAGTTCAACAAGTACGGCACGCGATAAGTTAGAAGCAACTATAAACACGGTCGGTAGAAACGCAAGAGTAAGCGAGGCCAGTATAAATAATAACCCTGTTGTTCGTCGTGCCGGTTTAACTTTGCGACCGTCTACGGCAGAGGTTGGTGGTCGCGCAACAATAGGGGAAACGGACGTTCAGACTGGGTCAAATATTGCTAGTGAAGTTAGGGCATTGCAGGCACGTACAACCAGTAGTACTACAACCACTAACTCTGAGACGATAGAGCAGGCAAAGACTCGTTTAGAGCAGACCGCAGATTTAAATCAGTCGTGTCAGCAACAATATAATGATTGTATGGATCAGTTCTGCTCGGTTATTGACTCTAATCAGAAACGTTGTTCTTGCTCTGCAAATTTATCAAATTATACCAAAGTAGAAGATGCTGTAAAAGATGCAAATACTCAATTAAACGAGGTCGCGCAAAGGATACGTTATGTCGGTTTGTCCGCAGATGAAATTCGGGCGATAATGAATGAAACCGAAGCGGAAGAGGCTCTTTCTGGTGCCGTTGATAACACGGAAACCCGAAATATGCTGGATGAAATCGAAAAGTTAATAAAAGACCCGACAAGTTCTACTTCGTATTCTTCTAATACTTACACTGGTTTGGATATGAATTTGGACTTTTCTTCGGAAATGTCCGATATATTTAGTTTAGATTTCTTGAATACGAATACGACCAGTTTCTCTAACTTGCGAGGCACTGATTTATATAATGCTGCAAAAAAACGTTGTAATACAGTTCTGACGCAATGCAAAGAGGTCGGGGCAAACGTTGATCAAATTACCGGTAATTATGACTTAGCGATTGATAAAGATTGTATTGCCTATGAACAGGGTTTAACCAAAATGAATGAAACTCTGGTTTCAAACGTCCGTAGTGCAAATCTGATGTTGCAAAAAGCGCGTCTTGCGGTATTACAGAATAAAAATCAATATGATGCCAGGGGATGTATAGGGGCTTTGGAAACTTGCATGACAGATGACATGGTTTGCGGTACAGACTATACGAAATGTCTGGATCCTACAAAGCGTTATATCGATGAAAACGGCGAGGTCATTTTAGGTCAAGATATTACGAATATAATAGACTTTATGACCAACTATAATAACGCAGCGATAAATTCAGGCTTTTTAGAGGATGCTTATACAGTAAGCATGGATACCCAAACGTGTGCGGAAGATAAAAACGATGGGTCTTGTGTTGCAAAATATTTATTACAGAAAATAGGAACCAAGCAAAAGGTAACAGACGAAGGATTATGTCGTGCCGTATTGGATAAATGTCAATATTATACTTACGATTCAAACGGGAATTATAAACCGTATAACGATGTTGTCGTTAACTATATACAACGTGCAATGGTAAATATTCAATCGGGACAGCGTAAGATAATTTCTGATTATGCGTCCAGTTGTATGGTGGATATTGCATCTTGTTATAATCAGCAGGTAACACAGATTAATTCATGGTCTACCAGTGCAAGCGTTAATAGCATATATAATGTAATGAGGGGTGCTTGCCGAAATGTTGCATTAACTTGCGCATATGCTGTTTTTGCTAATGATCAAACAAGTTGCCCACCTGATAATGATGATATGTGTATACAAAAGGTTTCAGAAGTATTTTATCAGTCATTATTATGTCCAGAAAATTCTGTGTATGTAATAAATTCTGGTGTGTATTCAGAAGACGGATATGTAAATGAACATTGTAAATGTATTGATGGCTATGAAGTATTTGGTACGCAGTGTTTGCCAGAGTGTCAAGAGCATTCTACACGTAATCAAAATGGTATTTGTGTGTGTAATACGGGTTATACAAATGTAAATGGCGTTTGCCGAGAAGATGTTGGATCTGGAACTGGAACTATAACTCCACCAGTAGCACAAGATTAAAAGTATTGTTTTAATTCATAATTTTTTCCATGAATTCGGTATGGGCATTTATTTCATCTTCGTGTGCAGAAAATGTTCGGTAAGGAAAATTTTTGCCTATCTTAGGATGTTTTAAAAAGGCGTCATGTTGTTTTGCGATAACTTCGCTGATATCTGGTGCAGGGTTAGTGTTTTCAAGTTCTTTATAAACTTTTGCCAAGATTTCGGCGTCAATCAAAGCACCGTGCGCGTCTGCGCGTGTAGTAAGCGATATTCCATACCACTTTGCCAGTGCGTCCAAGGAATAACTTTTCGGGCCGAATACGCGATTTCTTGCAATTACTATGGAATCAAGTTGCTGTTCGCGTGGTATTTGCGATAAACCAAGTTTAGATAACTCGTAATTTATAAATGGAAAGTCAAAGTCCAGACCGTTGTGAGCAACAACAGGACTGTCCGCAATATATTCCAAGAATTTTGGCGCAACAACCGCCATTGTTGGTTTGTCTTCCAAAAAAGCGTTTGATATTTTATGAACCATATACGAATCGGGTGGTATGATTTTGCCTTCTGGATTTATGTATTCATGAAAGTTATTATCCGTCAGTTTGCCGTCTATCATTTCAACTGCGCCTATTTCTATGCAACGGTCGCCACGTGTAAATTCTAGACCGGTCGTTTCAATGTCAAAACAGATGATGCGTTTCATGTTATTCCCTGTTAAAATATGCTTTTGATAAGTGAACTTTGTGTATTATAATAAAGCGGTGAATTTAATGCTAGAAAATCTTAACCCAGAACAAAAAAAAGCCGTTGAAACCACAGAAGGTCCTTTGCTGGTTCTTTCTGGCGCAGGAACAGGAAAAACGCGCGTTTTAACGACAAGAATTGCCTACATTTTAAATAATGCTTTGGCACAACCTTGGCAGGTATTGGCACTGACTTTTACTAACAAAGCAGCGAATGAAATGAAGAATCGTTTGTCTGCTTTCGCAATAGACGGAGCAGGTTGGTATGCAAGTGATGTTTGGTGTGGGACTTTTCATTCTGTATGTTTAAGAATTTTACGCTCGAATGCTTTGGCAGCAGGACTAAGACAAGATTTTTTGATATACGGGGAAGACGAACAAAAAGCGGTATTAAAAAATGTATTTAATAATATGGGCTTGGATATAAAAGACTTTAATCCGGCAGATTGGTTGGAAAGAATTTCGGCAATAAAAGATAAGGGTTTGAATTCAGATTACAGTATTTCTGAAATTGCAGAACGTATATTAACTGCATATAATGAAGAACTAAACCGCCTGGGTGCCGTTGATTTCGGAGATATAATATTAAAGGTATTGAAACTGTTTAATTCGTATCCGGATATATTGGATAAATATCAGCGTCAATTTAGGTATATCATGGTTGACGAGTTTCAAGATACTAATAAAGCCCAAATGCAGTTTTTAGAGTTATTAACGCAAGGTCTAGATTCTCCAAACATCTGCTGTGTCGGAGATGATGACCAATCTATATATTCGTGGCGCGGTGCAGAAATAAAAAACATTTTAAATTTCGAGAAAACTTTTGCCGGTGCAAAAATAATCAGACTGGAAACCAATTATAGAAGTACACCTAATATACTTGGTGCAGCAAATTCTTTAATACGACATAACCAAGGCCGATTGGGAAAAGATTTACGTAGCATATCGGAAAAAGAAACCGGAGAACCCGTTTATGTTCTGACTGTGCCGACGGACTGGGATGAAGCGCGTATAATCGCAGAAACAATCGTGAGAAAAGATGTTTCTGAACCTTATTCTAACTATGCGATTCTTATCCGAGCCGGCAGTCTGTCGCGTATGTTTGAAGAAGAATTTACATCTCGTAGAATACCTTTTAGACTTATCGGGGCAACCAGATTTTATGATAGAATGGAAATTCGTGACGCAATAGCGTATCTACGTTTGTTGGTATACCCTTTTGATGATTTAGCGTTTGTTCGTATAATCGGAAAACCAAGACGCGGATTTGGTACTTCTGCAATTTCTAAAATACGAATGCACGGTAAAAATTTAATGGACGGGTTAAAAAAAATTGATTTTACAGGTAAACAACGTATTGCGGCAGACGAATTTCTGGATTTATTCAATTTTGATTGGAAATCAATGAAACCTATGAACGTTGCACAGAACTTATTGGAAAAATCTGGGTATTTAAAAATGTGGCGCGATTCAAAAGATGCAGACGCTGCCGATAGATTAGATAATCTTAAAGAATTAATAACAAATGTTATTTCTAAGTATGATTCCTTGCCAGAATTTCTGGAACATGCGGCTTTGATGATGACCGATGATAATGATGCAGAGGAAATAAATTCATCTTCTGATACGGTAAGTATAATGACTATACATGCGGCCAAGGGGTTAGAATTTGATACAGTATTTTTGCCTGCGTGGGAAGAAGGTATATTCCCAAACGAAAAAGCAGTAAATGAAGGTGGTCTGGAAGAAGAAAGACGGCTGGCGTATGTCGCAATTACTCGTGCGCGTCGTCGTGCGATAATAATAAATACTCTATTTCGAATGGTTTTCGGACAGCGACAGAATAATTCTCCAAGCCGATTTATAACAGAAATGGACAGTAAGTACTTGGACTTTCAAGGAGGAGCACCTCGTTCTTATGCGCGCATGCCTACTTTGTATCAGTCTCGCCCTAGAACCGTGGTAAAAGAAAAGAAATCTGTTGTAGGAAGGTTAGTTGAACATGCAGAAATGGGACGTGGCGTCGTTATAGAAGAAAATGAAGACGTTTTAACCGTTGCTTTTAGGTCAAAGGGGATTAAAAAAGTTGCTCGTCAATTTATAACATTTATAGAATGAAAAAACAGGTCATTTTTTCTTTCTGACTATTTTCCATAAATCTTTACCGTAACCAACTGTTTTCTTCCAAAGACCAGTAATATGAGATTTTAAATCATTTCCAAAACTATCGTTTACGCTTCCGCCCATATCTTTTGCAATTTCTCCTGCTTTATTTGCAAAGTGCGATACTAAACATCCCGTTAATAATATCGCAATGAAATCGTTATTTTCTAGGGTAGGAACTTCTGCGGCAAGATTTGTACCAACTACTCCGGAAAGCAAAGCAGCGCATATTGCTATAACAATAGAAAGAGATACGAAATAAATCGTTGCTTGTACGAATTTCTGAATCTGGTTTGATAAGGAAAAAGATTTCGCATTAAAAACACCAAGAAAACTGTTAAATATATCTCCTGCAACTCCTTTATAAGATGTTTGACCAAGCGTTTCGGCAATTGCTGTAAAAGGTAATAATAATATGGACAGGAATAAATCAGTAATTACCCCCAGTGCCATTAAAGCAAACTTCCAAATGTTCTTTATAAATATGTATATAAAGATAATACCTACTAATATAGTAAGACCGCTTCTTCCTATTCCTGCTATGACCCAGTGCCAACCGGCAGAGACTGCCGTATAAAAGAAACCAGACAATCGTGTCGGAACACAGAGAATATCTGCGGCTGTGTTTGCGTCAACCAACATATTACTAGAAGTGTGTGCAACGGCATATTCGTGAATTGCGGCACATGTATCGGGTATTTTCGCGCCGGAAAAGTTTGCAACTGAATTTAAAATCAAGTCTGATAAATACGAGCCCAGTCTTATTATGGGACTTACTACCCACATAAAAACTTTTGCAGGATCCTGAGTAAGAATTATAATCCAGATAGCAATTACGAAACCTTTCTTGGCCAAGTTTTCGCCCAGTTCCATTGCACTGCTACCATTTTTTATCATGTTATATGCTTCAAACGTGATCCAAAATATATACGCAATTATAATAAATATTATGATGAAGCGTACCAAAGATTCTTTTAAGATTTCTCCGACATTTGATAATGCGTTCATTAATGCTAACCCGACTTTTGCTTCTATTGGGACATAGTCTTTTACAAGTTGGTTCGCTTGAAAAGTCGATTGAAATTCTGTTAAGTCATTTTTTATTTTTGTTGTAAATAATTCGTTATTTGTTTCTGTTAACCATGTTCCATAATCACCGATTTCAGACATAGGTAAATTTGTTGCAGAGTATGCCGGAATTACAAGCAGAAATGCCGTAATACATATCATAATTTTTGATAAAATCCATTTACATACTTTCATATATTATTTTTTTCCAAACGCTTTTGATACTGCCCCGAATATTTGTCTCGGGAAACCCCAAACTTTCTTACCTAAATCTTTTAGCCAACCGCCAAAGTCAAATTCTTCTGGACTGTCTTTTCCAAGAATTTCGTCGATTTTTGGGCTGACCACATAAAAATATACAAGAAATAAACCTAACATCATTAATAAGAAGTCCCAACCGTCGGCCATAAAATCAAATGCACCTGGATATTTCCTTTCTACTTCTGCTCTTTTGGCCGTAAAACACGGTTTGAATTTATCGGCATCAATTTTACCGTCTATTAATGCCACTTTCTCGCATTCAGAAAATACGTTTATTACGGACAGCGTTTGAGCATCAGGATTTTCTACTGTTTGCCCCAGCATAGGCGGTAGAATTGCGCTGTAATTGTCGTTTGGCCCAGGAAAAAACTCGTCCGCAACAAAGGAAACTGTTGCGTATATTATTATTGTCTTTAATGTTATGCCGATAATTTGAACAGCAGATTTTACTAATATTTTATTGACAGCGTTTTTTAAAACATTTTCTGCAAGTTTCCATGTTTTTTCAAAAGCGGTCGCAGCCAATATAAGAGGTAAAAAAATGATTAAGAAAACCAATTTAAATATGACGGATAAAAACTGAAAGAATAAATTAAACCCGATTATTAGAAACATTATGACAAGACCAAGCCCCGCCAGCCATGTAAATACCCCGCCTCCCATACCAAGCCAAGCATAGTTCATCAATGAAAAACCACCCGCAGCACCGGCCAGCATAACGCTATTTATATTACCTATTACGCACATAAATGGTTGTAAAATCGGGTTTAATAAATTATCGTCGGTATTTACTGTATCCAGTGCACCGCAACTTGCCGCATCAGAAACCCCTGTTGCTGCCATAGATAATTCTGCCCCGACAAAAAGAACGGGTGTAATCGTAATATTTGCTACTGTTCTTAAAGCAGTGGTCCCACCCAGCCCCAGTGCACCCATCATTGCCCCGACAATCATGACTCTTGCTGCTTGTCGCCAGATTGGGTCAAACCATTCTTTGAAACTTAAATTGTTTTCTTTTTCGTCAAACGCTGCGTTTTTTTTGCTTGTGTTAAAAAGGTATTTTGCCGTGTGAATGAAAAGGTATAACCCAAAACCTAGTGCCATTAGTATCCAAATATTATCAACCATCGCAGTCCAGAACATTTCTGTCGCTCGGCTTATAACACCAAATAGTTCTGATACATAACCGCACATAAAGCAACCGTTCGCAGTGGCAATGTCGCCATTCGTTACCCCAATTGCTTTCATGAATCCGTCCATGCTGGTATAGGTTATTGCGTCGCCGTTTATAGAAGAAGACAAATACCATATGCCGATACCAAGCGCAATTGCACCCATTATGATACGTATCCCAAGCATTATAAGTTTTGCTTTCATTTATTATCTTCTTCTTTCTTATCTTTCGTATCGTCTTTTCCCGAGTCTTTACTAGTTAGTATGCTTTGCCCGACTTTTACTGTCAGATTAACAGTAGATTTAGTCAACTGCATTGCGGAATTTGCCAGTTCTTCTCCCATTTCTTTTTTCTCTGATACCCCAAATGTTTGAAGTACCATAGAAGTAACATTCGGAATTTGATCATATATGAAATTTAATACATATACTAAAATTATACATTCAACTAATGTATAATCAAAAAGGTTTTCTTCTGATAAATCGATTGCGAATATATCACCGCTTGTAATCATTGTCATAATTTCTTCTACAGATTGCCCAGGTAGAAAGAATTTAGAAATTATAACCGTAATTACCGTATATGTTAAAACTGCTACGGCAAGAGTAATAATTGCGTTTATTAAATCTTTAAATTGCTTTGTTCCGATATTTTTACCCAAAGATGAAATCCAAGATGGCAGACTATCTGCACCTTTGAAAGATACTAACATCAAAGACAGAGGAAAAAAGAATGCAAAAAAGGTCATTGCGACAATTATATCTACGAAATAAAAACAGAATTTAAGAAATAATTTAAAGAATGCATACGCAAGGTATAATCCGATAAGGAATAAAGTTATATGTTTGATAAATGCACTGATACTTTTTAATGCGCTTAAAGAAAACGCTTTATCCATTACAGAAATTCCGAGTTTTATGTAAGACTGAAATTGTGTAATCGTCGTCTTCATAAGCATAATTATAGTATCGCGTAATTGCGGGCGATAAAATCCAGATTCTGAAATTTCGTTCTGTTTATAATGTACCAGTTTATTTACTTTTTGATTATCTGTTCTTAGTATACTTTGGGAGTAAATTAACGCTATTTCTGCTGCCGGTTCAAAAGTTATGGTGGTTATGAAACGTGGTAAATATACACCCATGCTTAGAAAAGTTAATGCGAATAGTGAGTTTATAATTACTGGTTTTATAGATTTCTGATACAAAGGGTCTTTTTGGTCGTTTTTAAAATTCTGCCAAACTGCGTTGATTACGAAGAAAGCAAATAAAACGCAGAATAAAATCGCACATAATATTACAAATTGATTATAGACGGCACTTGCTGCTTCAGAAACTATTTGAAACAGGCGATCAAATATAGGACAGCTCCAACACTGCATGTTATTTTCTACAAAAGTGTCAAGAAGGTTATTCATTTTATTAATTCATCAGTTTTTTTCTTTGCCTATAAGTTCTTTTATTTCTTTTATTTTTTTGTGCTGTGTTTTTGCGCTTTCCCAGATTGTTTTTGTATCTTCTATGGTTTGTTTATATAGGCTATCCATTCCTTTTCCGGTGTATTTATTTAATTGTTCGCGGGCCATGTTAAATATATTAAACATCAAGTAAAAGGTTAATATTGATGACAACCATAAAATAGAATGTTCGCCGAAACCGCTAACGTTTGATACGGTTTGGGGTACATTAGAAGACGCGCTTCCATTTGCAGCTATTACAAATACAGACGAGTTCCACTGAAATAAAGATTTTATTATTGATATGTTTACAAAAAGAATAATAGCACACGCAATCATAGTGATTATCATTTGTTGTAGTGCTTTTGTAACGCCGGAAAAAGCAGGCCAAATATCAAACCATTTTTCATTAGGTTTCGCAACATATACTAAAACTTGAAAGGGGTATAAAATTAAAGACATGCCAAAGTTAAAGATTGCCTGAATAATAAGAAGAGCCATAAATAAATTACTTGATACGAATGTGACGATAAGAAAAATTCCTGTTATTATATTAAGAAAATTTTCACCACCGTGTGGGATAAGTGTCATTAATCCGCGTAACCCACGTTTCAGAAAATCAAATCCGCGTTTGATAATTTGGTTGTTTGCATGTGAAAGGTCTGCAACGGGTTGAACCATAAATTCGCAACTGGATTCCGTTAGCCACCCTTTTTCAGTTATTGAAGGCGGGCATTCTATTTTTTCTGCTTTTATTCCCACTTCGTTTATGGAGCTGATGATGCTTTCTGTATACAACGAACCAAACTGTAAAAAAGGGTTAACTAAAAATTCCGTCAAATAAACTGGTCTTATTTGCAATAATACCACAGCAGCAATTAAAGCACGAATAATCGGTTTCAGTACATTTGCACTTATTGTCATTGCGTCTGCTTTTCCTTCGGCAATTTCGCCACCGCCAGAAAAACCGAAAAAGGATAGCCAGTTTTTTGGAAAATACATTTTTAAGAGGTATAAAGACAAAGAAATTATTAAAAACCCCCAAATGAATATATAAATTATACCTGTTCCGTTGCCGACAAAAAATTCATAGCTGCCGGTTGCAACCGTCATAAAAGCGTCCAGAATTGTAGGAATAACAGGAGCAAGATTTAAAGCATCTACAATATTAGCACAAGCAGGGATAGGTGATAAAAACAATCCCGTAATTACCATCAATGTAATTACGCGTTTTAATAAATTAAAAATATTATTTTTAATAAAATACATTCTCGCTTATAAATTTATTATCAATTATATCACATTTATTGCAAAATATGGTATACTTAAAAACAATGAGCAGGTTAAAAAAGTTTTGGATAATTTTTTTATCTTTTCTTCCCCTTTCTGCTGGGGCTGTTGCGCCGTTTGTCATAAAACTTGCCATAGGTATAGGTCTGATTTCTGGTTTTTCTATATACAGAAATATGGCACCTGTTAATATTCAAGACGCGTTAAACTTTTTTTCAAGTTGTTGGTCTTGTCAGATGTTTTCAGAAATCATTTCTGCAATGTCTGGTTTATTGCCACGTGCATATAGCGCAATAGGTAGTTTTATAATTCCAGTTGCGGTAACCCTTACGATAGTGTGGTTTGCTTGGAAACTGTTTTCAGGATTTTTTAACGCTAAAATTGAAGAGCCTTGGAATCTGACAAGTTTTTTTGGGGTCCATTTAATAAAACTGGCATTTGTCGGGGCTTTGTTGGTGATACCGTTGCCAAGGTTATTAACGGATATAGTTGTAGAACCTGTTTTTAATGTGGGGCTATCTTTAAATAGAGCCGTAGCAGGAAATGATGATTTTGCAAAATGTACCGTTGCAACCGCTATTGCCGAATCGGCTTCTGTTAATCCCAAGGAGGCGTTTTCACCGAAATTAAGACATAATCTTGCTTGTGAAATTGCGAATGTTCATCAAATGACAGGGCTTGGTATGACTGTCGGTTGGACTATGCTTAATATGGCGTTTAATGATGAATATAAACATAAGATTATGTGGGATATTCCTATTTTTCCAAATGTTCCCATTTTCTTTGCTGGGTTGCTTATTTTTGTATTATTTTTATTGGCGTTAGTACCTATACCGATATATTTCTTAGAAGTTTTGATAAAACTGTCGATGGATTTAATAATGTTGCCTTTTATGATGCTGTCTTGGTTGTTTAAGGGGTGGTCAAACGACAACGGGTCTATTTTCCCAGACGGTGGTAAAAATATACAAGAAATAATAAATGACGTCGTAAAAGGAACCGTCGGTATAGCCTTGGTCGGTGTTTTTGTAAGTTTTTCTATAATGTTTTTAAACGCTGTTTTCGGTAAATTTGAAGGAACGTCCAGGTTACAACTTGCTTTATTACAGAATGATTCGACCTTTTTAATGGACGGCCTTATGATGAGAAATGATAGCCTTATAACAATAGTTTTAATGGGGCTGTTTATTGCGATGTTTATGTCGATGATACCTGTTCTGGTAAAAACCTTATTTGCTGACATCATTCCTACAGATTTTTATGAAAATGTAAAAAAAGATATGAAAACAATGTGGAAAAGCCTTACAAAACTGTACGACTCACTAAAAAAATAAAAAATCAAGTGCTTTATTTACATAGGGGGGCTTTTATGTGATTCCCGAATCTGATATAATTCATATCAATGAAAGAGTTTCCGATTCTTTATTGGCCTCGTAAAACGACAGCAGATACAGAATATCAGCTGGCACGCAAGGTTATAAATAATGCAACGGGTGTGATGCCAGAAGTTGTGACAGAAAATTTGGATTTTTTGCAGATTTTTTCTGAAAATCAGAATGCCAAAGTTTATTACCCTGTTTTCTGTGAGTCTACGGGTTGGTGGGGAGAGCTGTTGGGTGGTGGTGCGGTTGTAACCGACAAATTAATAATCTCGTCGGAATGTCAGTTAATGGTAATTGAATCAGAAAAAAGGTCTTTGAAACCCGAAAAAAGCGGAAAGAATCAACTGTTGGCGGCAGAAATTTATCCGGCCAGCGGTTTTTTTAAGAAGATGAATTCTGGTATTGCAACCATAGCAGATATGTTGGCAACAGACGCAGGAACTATTTTAGCACTGTTTTCTGGAAAAAATCAGAACCAGTTCATAAATATTTTAGAGTCAACCGGAAATTCTTATCTTGGGTGCATCGGTAGATACTAGACGCATTAAAATGCTTGCTTTATAGAAAATTCTTTGTATAATTTTGTGGCTAAAAAAATAAAAAAGGGTAAAAGATGAAAAAAGGCATTCATCCAGAATATCATGAAATAAATGTCACGATGACGGACGGTAATACCGTAAAAATGTATTCTTCTGTAAAGAAAGATTTGGTTTTGTCTACGGATAACTTGAATCATTCGGCATGGACAGGGCAACGTAGCAACGTTGGTGAAAAGGGTCGTCGTGCAGCGCAATTCAAAGATAAATTCGCTGGTTTTAAATTTTAATTCTTTGCGGATTTTGAGGGATAGAAAATGGAGCTGTTGATAAAAGGTTCTTCGGAATTAAACAAGATGTTTATGGCCTTGCAACGTACTGCATCGGGTTTGCGACATGATTTTGGAGAGGTTGAAAATCTGCAGCGTTCATTACATAGTGCGCGCGATTTTGTTCAAAAAGCGTCCGCACGAATAGAAGAAAGTATTTTATCTGATTTGGTGCTTGTCCGCCCGTCAGCGGGTTTGCTGACGCCGAATGTTAGTCATGAAGGTGACGGTCGTGACGAGTTCGTTTTGTCTTTATCTGGTGCGGCGAATTTTGTTCGTGGAAATCCTCATTTTGCAATATCTTTGGCTTTACGTAGTGGCGATGAAACGAAAATTGCTTTGATTTATTCGCCCATAGATGAAAGATTATATTACGCCGAGGCAGAACGAGGTGCATATATATATTCTACTTACCATTCTGCAAGAATAAAAGTCTCAAATATATCGGAACCGTCTGAGTTGACCGTCGCTTATAATACAACAGATACAAGAAAGACGATTGGCGATGTTCGCAGGACTGGTTGTCCGGCACTAGATTTGGCATGGGTTGCGGCAGGTAAATTTGATGCTTTCGTTTCTGACCCATTAGATTTTGCAGAAATTGCCGCAGGTGATTTATTAGTACGCGAGGCAGACGGTAAGGTAGAAATGGGAACCGATTTTGTTGCAACTAATGGTAAGGTAGAGATATAAAATCTTTTGCACAGTTCATTTTTGATAAAAATAAGTTTGCAATCAGAATTTTATGGTATAAGATTATGTTCCTAGGCGAATAAAACGCATTAAGGCAGGTTATCGTTTTTTTTATAAAATGGTATCTGTTGAATAGATTATGACTCGGTTATCAGCGTGACGGAAAAATCTCTCCTCTGGATCGTTGCAATGCCGAGTTACTTTTTTTATTTTTAATACAAAACTTGCAAACGCATAATAAATATCTTAAAATTTCTGATTATGAAATTTAAAAAGATATTACGCGTTTTACTTAATACATTATTTTGGTGCTTTACGGCGGGTATAGCCGCTTTGGCGGGATTAGTTTTAATTTATGGTAATGATTTACCAGATTATAAGAAATTGGCAACATATGCTCCGCCTGTTGCAACAAGGTTGTATGCGTCAGACGGTAGTTTGCTTATTGAATATGCCGAAGAACGACGCGTTTTTATAGATTTTTCTGATATGCCACCGCAATTAATAAACGCGTTTGTTGCGGCCGAAGATCAAAATTTCTGGACTCATCCGGGTATAGACGTCCAAGGAATAACGCGTGCTCTGATAAACAATGGTATGCGTTTATTCGGTTTTGATACTCATTTTTCTGGTGCTTCGACTATAACGCAACAGGTTGCGAAGAATTTTTTTCTGACGTCAGAGCGTACGATTTCTCGTAAAATAAAAGAAGCAATACTTGCACTGCGGTTAGAACGTACTTTTTCAAAGCAACATATAATGACTTTATATTTAAATCAGATATTTTTAGGGGCGCGTGCATACGGGGTAGGTTCTGCCGCGTTGATGTATTTTAATAAACCTGTTTCGGAATTAAGTTTAGCAGAATGCGCTTTTCTTGCATCTTTACCAAAAGCACCTAATAACAGGGAACGGGCAGTAGAACGTAGAAATTATGTTCTGCGTCGTATGGTTGAAGAAGGTTTTATAACGCAGGCACAGGCAAACGAGGCGGCTGCGGAACCGCTGAATATAAATAGCGGTTTTACTGCTCAGATGGAAGAAGATTTTCAATATTTTGCAGAAGATGTACGTCGTCAATTGCTGGAAAGTTTGGGTAGAGAAACTTTGTATAATGAAGGTTTGTATATAAAGACAACCATAGTTCCAGAGTTTCAGAGGGCTGCCAGTGCGGCATTAAATAAGGAGTTGGATAGTTATAATGAGGGGCGCACTGAGAAATTACAGGGGGCAATAATTGCGATGAACCCACATACTGGTCATGTTTTGGCGATGGCTGGCGGTAGGTCTTTTTCTGAAAGTTCGTTTAATCGTGCAACGCAGGCCATGCGTCAGATAGGTAGTACGATAAAACCTTTTGTTTATTTGGCTGCATTAGAAAGAGGTATGTCGCCAGAAGCAATGATTTTAGATGCACCAATTGTTGGTTTGCGTGAAGATAACTCGCTTTGGAAACCCGAAAATTATGATAGAAAATTCTTAGGGGAAGTCCCGTTAAGATTGGCGTTGGAAACATCCAGAAATGTTCCTGCCGTTCGTCTTGTTCAGCAGATTGGTGTAGAAAACGCAATAGAGGCTGCACAACGTTTCGGTGTTTATCCAGATGATTTGCAAAATATTAATTTATCACTGGCTTTGGGGTCCGGAGAAACCACTTTATTACGTCTTGTTCAGGGATATTCCGCATTTGTAAATGGTGGTCATTTAATTCAGCCGAAATTAGTAGATTATATAGAAGATCGTTACGGTCGTGTTCTGGGAGGACAGAAGACAGAAATGATAGATTGGTATGACGGCCTATTACCTATGGAAGAAGAGGTTGGGACGGAACCTTTGTCAGATTCTCAAAGCCTGTATCAAATAGTCTCTATTTTACAGGGTACTGTTGAAAGAGGAACTGGCAGGCAAGCGCGCGTCCCTGGACATACTATTGCCGGTAAGACTGGTACGACAAACGATGTAAAAGATGTCTGGTTTGTTGGTTTTTCAAAGAATTTAATTGCCGGTGTTTATCTGGGATTTGATACACCGACTCCGTTGGGTAAGGGTGCCGGTAGTCATATGGCTGCACGTGTTTTTGCAGATTTTATGAAAGTTGCGCTGGCAAACGAAAAAGATCAACCTTTTGCAGTTCCAGATGGAATGACTTTTGTTCGAGTTAACCGTCGCAGTGGTGCTGCCGCAACCGAGGATCCGAATGGCGTAATAATTACAGAAGCGTTTAAACAAGGGCAGAAACCAAATCCTGCACCAGCGGTTAAAGCAAAAGAGTCTGGACCTGTTGTCGGTGGGGTATTCTAAATATAGGAATAAATAATGAAAAAAATATTATTATTACTGTTCTGTGCAGTTTGCTTTTCTGCTTGTGATAGAAAAAACACAATAAATGTTATTTGTGGTGATTATGATGTTAAAATTGATATGTCAGAAGACGGAGAAAAATTAAATACGACGATAAATGATGAAAATGTTAATTTTAATATCGCAATTTCTGCATCAGGTGTTCGTTATGTCGGTATTAAAAACGAAACAGAAATCGTATTATGGAATAAGGGGGACGATTGGACGCTGTATTTTGAAGAAAATACACCGATAAGTTGTACCGCTAAATAATTTTGGTTTTGTTTGATTTATGTGATAAAATCTCATAATAAAAGGGAGATTTTTTATGCTGACGTCTTTTTTGTTAAATAATGGAGTAAGTTTTTTCGCAAGCGGTTGGACCCAGTTCGCTGCTGCTTTTGGACTGGCTTTCTTAATAATGTTATTGTTTGGGAAATCCTTCATAAAAGCAATGCATCGTTTGCAAAAAAATGGGCAACCAATAAACGAGAACTTACCGCAGGAACATATAAAAAAAGCCGGTACACCAACAATGGGAGGTATATTAATCTGTATAGCAATCATTATCCCCAGCGTTTTATTTATGCCGATTTCTAATCCTACGGGTTGGATTGCATTGCTAGCTTTGTTTTTGTTCGGCTTAATCGGTTTCGCCGATGATTATAAAAAAGTTGTTTCTCAGTCTAAAAAAGCCTCAAACGGTTTGTCGCCAATATCTCGGTTGGTAATAGAAGCCTTGTGCGTTGTTTTAATTGCCTATTTAGTTAATAAAACAATGCCTCCTTATATTCCTGAGTTATCATTGGCTTTACCATTCGGTTTCATTTTACCATTTGGCTTGTTTTATTATGTATTTGCTTATTTGGTTATTGCAGGCAGTGCAAATGCTACGAACATTACCGACGGTTTGGACGGGATGCTATCAAAGTTATATATGCCTGTTTTAATAGTTCTGGTTGTGGCGTTATATGGTGCAACGCGTATAGGTTTTATGGATACCGTTATGTTTCTGCCGACAGCAAGTGGTTTGTATGCCGTACTAGGAGCGGCGTTTGGTGCAATTTTGGGGTTCTTGTGGTATAACTCAAAACCTGCTTCAATATTTATGGGAGATGTAGGTTCCTTGGCTCTGGGTGGATTTATGGGAACAGTAGCAATGCTATTAAAATCAGAAATTATAATGGCAATAGCAGCGGGTATGATGGTTCTGATTTTGCTATCTTCTTTCTTGCAAATGATGTATTTCAAAGCCACAAGAAAGATAACTGGTACAGGTCGTCGTATCTTTTTGCGTGCTCCGTTGCATCACCACTTTGAAGAATTGGGGTGGCCCGAAACAAAAATAGTTGAAAGGTTTTTTATAATTTCAATATTGTTTTCTGGATTGGCACTGATAATATTAAAATTTGCTTAACACGAAACCCGGTAAACCGGGTTTTAAAATAATTTTTTTTCATCAGTATATTTTCATAAAAAAGATGATATAATGAATTTGATATGTTTAAACGAACGGAAGAAAGTAAAATTACAAGTTGGTATTTTGAAGTAGATCGACGTCTGCTGTGGGCTCTGTTGGTTTTGATTTTTGTAGGCGTTTTATTTATGGTTTCTGCCGGGTCTGTTGCAGCAGAAAGAATCGGGCAACCTTGGTACTTTTTTATAGTAAAAGCATTACCGTTTTATTTTATCGGTTTGGTGACTCTGTTTATAACCAGCATGTTAAATAAAAAATGGGTACTTGGTATATCTGCTTTGAATGTTGTTGCCGGACTTTTGTTATTGTTGGTCACTCTTGTTTCGCCTCATTTAATCAAGGGGTCCGCCAGATTTGTTGCTTTGGGGCCGTTTAATGTAATGCCGTCGGATATTATGAAACCCGGTTTCATAATAATTACAGCGTGGTTTTTGGCTATGATGAAAGAAAAATACGGCTATGATATTTTCTTTAATAAAGAAGCATGGCAATTTAAATGGGCCAGTTGGTGGACTTATCTTGCTGTTTTTGTTCCAGCTTTTCTAATAATATTAAGACATCCAGATTTTGGTACTTCTATTTTATATTTTACGGTATTAACAGGTATGGTTTTTATGGCAGGGTTACCGATAATAGTATTGCCCGCATTATTTGGACTTATGGCGGTGGTCGGTCTGTTCGCGTTTTTTACGATGCCGCACGTTCATAATAGAATTATTTCATGGTTTTCCGGTACAGGTGATACTTATCAAGTCAGGCAATCTATACAGTCAATTCAACATGGCGGATTGTTAGGTAGTGGTGATGATGCTTTTGTTAAGCAGTCTTTGCCGGATGCGCATACCGATTTTATATTTGCGGCTATTGCGGAAGACTGGGGGGCAATAATGGCGTGTGCATTACTAGCATTGTTGTTATATGTATTAAAACGTTTAATGACAGATGCAATTAATGCACGTGATTCATTTGTGGTTTATGCTGCCGGTGGTGCGGCAGCGTTATTTGGGACTCAGGTTTGTATAAACCTGATGTCAACATTGCATATTTTTGCGCCCAAGGGGATGACTTTACCTTTTATTTCTTATGGTGGTAGTTCTTTCGTTGCGTTTTGTTTGTTGTTCGGTATGATTTTGGCTGTTGTTAGAGAGGATAAATGGAAATAAGGAAAATGCTATGAATATTTGGATTGCAACAGGCGGTACGGGTGGACATGTGTTTCCTGCTCTTAGTGTCGCAGAAGAACTTGTTTCTCGTGGGTATCGTGTGACAATTTCTTGTGATGGGCGCGTTAGTAAAATGGTCAGGGACGGTCGCCCCAAAGGTGCAGGTGTTGCACATATATGGGCTTCTGGTGTGGGGGCTAAAAGCAAGTTAAAACAGTTATGGGCTTTGTTTAAAATAATGATATCTTCTGTGGCGTTGGTATTAAGATTTGGAATATTTCGTCCGTATAGGGTTGTGGCTTTTGGGGGATATGCTTCTGTACCGGCCGTTTTTGCTGCGCATTTTTGGCGCGTACCTACTTTTTTGCACGAGCAAAACGCTGCAATAGGACGTGCAAATAAATTCGCACTTAGGTGGGTAAAAACCTTAATGACAAGTTTCCCAAAAGTAGAGGGGGTTCCTGTCGGCTCAAATGCGCAAATAGTTTATACGGGGTTGCCTGTAAGAAAAGAGTTCTTGGCAATGGCAGGAAAAGAATTGCCTAAGGTTCCAAGTCTACTTATTACAGGTGGGTCTCAGGGGGCTCAGATATTAGACGATGTTGTACCTGCGGCGTTATTGCAGATGAAAAATAAAAAGATTTTCGTAACGCATCAGACGCGTCCTGAAAATGTTTCTAGATTACAGAAATTGTATGCGGATAATAAAATAAAGGCGAATGTATTATCCTTTATTCATGATATGGCAGGTACGATTTCCAGTTCCAGTTTGGTAATAGGGCGCAGTGGTGCAAGTACAGTTGTAGAATTGGAAACCATAGGACGTGGTGCGATATTAGTTCCGCTTGGTATAAACCCAGATCAAGCAGCCAATGCCGCAAGTTTTGCAAAATTAGGTGGCGGGTTTTCTGTGTCACAAGATAAATTTACTGCAAAGTGGCTTTCTGCAACGCTGACAGAGTTATTTGATAACCCTTCAAGACTAGAAAAAATGGCGAAAAAATCTTTGGTTAAAAACGAGGCGGTAAAAAAAATTTCTGACGAAATAACAAAATGAAATAAATTGCGTTTTTCTTCTTGCTTGCGATTCGCGATTTGTTCTATGATGAAGAAGGAAGGAAAGGAAAATGCGACAGATAAAAATTTCTGTATTGGCAATGTTTTTGATATTACCCGCGTTTGCGGATGCACGGTTGCCAGTTGTAAATCTTGCTGCGGGTGGTGTTTCTGCTCGTGCCGCTTTCGGAGAGCCTATCGTTCAACCTGTAAAGAAAACCTCACAGAGTAATGCAGAGGTTGTTTCAAATGCCGGTAAGAATGATAATAAATCAGGTCGTTCGGTTGTTGCGCGAACGGCGTCAACCAAAAGTGTTAATAAAAACATCAACGTTCAAAAAGACAATGGCGACAAAATTGTTGCAGGAAATGATGTTCTGGTTCCTCGTAGACCAAGTTATGATTTATGGGCACAAAACGATGCGCCTTTACGTTTGCCTCAGCCAGAGGAATTTTCAGTTATAAAATCTGACTTTGAATTACCCGAAGAAAGTTTAGATGGTACGTCTGGTCGTGCAATAGTTGCGCGTAATGCCGTGTCAGAAAACACTGTTAACTCAGTAAAAACTGAAGGTATAGATAGTGCTTTGTCTGAAATAGAGGCACGAATTGCAAGGCTTAATGAATTACAGCGTCGTGCAGAAGAAAGCGTACAGAAAAATTTTGCTCCGGTTCAAGAAGTTGCGGTAAATAAATCTTATAATTCTGAAAATAAGTTTTCTAAGAAAAGTTCAGATGATTATGTACGTAACGAAGAGGATATAAAATTAAGTCGTTTGGTTGTGCCTATGGAAGAAGATGTGGTTGTTCGTGCAATAGAAAAAGCGGAATCGCCTCGGATAATGTCTGTGCGCGAGGATATGACAAAGATGAGCCCGACTGAATTACGCAAAGCATTTAGAAAAACATTTTTATCAGAAAATAAGCATTTATCTACTTTTCAAATAGATGACAGGTTTGATGTTGCCAGTGATATGACGACGAATATAGAAGGTTTTACTTCATCACGCGATCTATCTGAAACAAACGACATTCGTCCGTTAGAAATAAAGATAAAATTCCGTAATGATGATTCTGCGTTATCACGTGCTAATTATACTTTGTTGTCCGAGTATGCCAGTATCATAGTTAGTAATCCTACGCGCGCGATACAAATATCTATACCGGAAAGCGCGACTCGTAATTCAGACGAAAAAAAATTGGCGGCACGCAGATTGGCAATTGTAGAGCAAGTTCTACGCGATAACGGTGTGTCCGAGCAACGCATTTTACCGGTTCTTTCGCAACGCGACGAGGAAGGGTTCGTTTTGCGCATGATATCTTTAGAGCAATACGAAACATTGACTCAGAAACAAAAGAATATGTTTGGTGATACGGTCAATAAGAAAACATATAAAAGTATGTCTTGGTAAGTTGCGTAATGTGGCAAATAAAAAATTTGCTTTTAAAACTTGCAAATAATTGTATAGATTTTTTATTTCCTTCGTCTTGTCCTTTGTGCGGAGCGCCTGTTTCTGTTCATGGCGAGTTATGCGCAGATTGTTGGGCGTCTTTTAATTGGATCAGTAATCCGAAGTGTACGAAATGCGGTTATCCTTTTCCTGCAAATTTAGATTTAGGTTTAAATCCCATATGTCCCAATTGCGCTTCTGGTAAATGTCCGTTGGATATGATTCGTTCTGCGTGTGTTTATGACGGTGTATCCAGAGAAACGGTATTGCCTTTTAAGCACGGTGGCAGGATAAAATATTCAAATTTTATGTCTCGTGCGATGATGTGGTCTATGCGTGATATGGAATTAAAACCGGATATAATAATACCAGTACCTCTTGCGTGGCGCAGGTTGCGTCATCGTGGGTATAATCAGGCGACTTTATTAGCGCGTCCGATATCAAAGGCGATGAATGTCAAAATGGATTTAGATAGTATTCGCAGAATTTATCGTCCTGATATGGGGCACAAGAACGCGGTGCAACGCGCAGAAAATATTCGTGGTGTATTCAAAGTATCCAGACCAGACAGAATTCGGGGTAAGAAAATTTTACTTGTAGATGATGTTATGACGACGGGTGCTACATTTGCGGAATTAAGGCGTGTATTGATGAAAGCAGGTGCGGTTTCTGTTTATGGTGTGGTATTTTGTCGGGTTGTCAGAGTAATATGATAAACTTGAAAAAATTTTTTAATATGTTAGCCTTATTAACATAAAAAAATAGAAGTTCAGATGTTCCTGATAATCAGAAAACGTGGTGTCTTAAAAGAATCAAGGGATAAATTATGCCGGATAAATATATAGCAAAAAGAGTTCTTCAAGCATATCAATGTGATAGGTATGGTAATGTCCGACCGTTGATATTGATGAATGAATTGCAGGGTGTTGCGGATACGCATGCCGAGGCTTTGGGGTGCGGTCGTACTTATTTAATAGCGCATAACATGGCTTGGGTTGTGACGCATTACCTTGTTGATATTGTCGAGATGCCACACGAAGCAGAAGAATTGTCCTTTATAACTTGGCCAGCCAATGAAGACGGTGTTCGCGCAACGCGTGATTTCGAGGTTCGTGGCAGTGACGGGCGTTTAATGGTTCGTGCAACTTCTCAGTGGATACTAATGAATATGGAAAACAGACGACCGTTAAGGTTGGTCGATAATTTGGCTACGTGGAATATAATTCATGAGCGCGCATGGAATAAAGATTTTCAAAAATATCCAGACTTTGAACCTACAAGATATCATACTATGAAGTGCCGTTTTGATGATGTAGATGTTAATCAGCATATTAATAACGCAGTGTATGCGGTTTGGGCTACGGAAAGCGTCGGCTATGTTTACCGCAATCAGCATAAGTTAAAAAGTATAGAACTAAATTTTAAAAAAGAAATAAGCCCTGATACCCCTGAAATATCTGTTGGTGTTGCAATAGACGGTCTGGTGTCGCGACATAAAATATTAACGGGTGATTCCTTAGAACACGCTTTTGTAATGTGTACTTGGGAAGAAAATAATTAAAAGTTTTATAACCATATTTTTATCAAATATATAAAAGTTTTTTATATAAAAAATAATTCCTGAAAGTACTGGTTTTCTGCCGTCTGCCTAGGATTTTTATATGCATAATTTAAGCGGTGGTTTTTTTGTTCTTTTTTCTTGAATGTATTTTAGCCAGTTTTCCAGACTTTTTTCAATAAAAAAATTGCATAAAAAAACCACCGTTTAATTTATGTAAATCAGGGGGGATATGTCGGTGCAAATGCGGAGAATTTTGGCTTTATTCATATTTATTTTTATGCCGTTTTTTTCTGCAAATGCGGTTGTTTGTGATGTCGGGCAATATACCGACGGTCAATATTGCTATACTTGCCCTGCAAATGCATCTTGTGATGACGGTGTAAAGTTCGTGTGTAATGACGGTTGGTATAACAGCGGTGGCGTATGCACAAAGTGCAGTGTAGAAAATGCAACATGTACCAGTGCAGAAGATTACAGTTGTTTAAGCGGTTTTTATGATGACGGCAAATCGTGTAACGCATGTCCAGAGAACGCAACTTGTGCCGGTGGTAATGAGTATTTTCGTTGTAAGGACGGGTATTATAAACAGATTTATCAAGATAATACCCCACAATGTTTTTCTTGTTCAGGTCATGTATGTGACGGTGAAACCCTTATAAGTTGTGCCGCAGGTTATTATAAAAGTTCAACTCACGGATGTTATAAATGTTCTACTAATCAATATTGTCCACCAGGAACAACAGAATATAAATGCGAAGAGGGATATTATAATGAAACGGGAGCAGGTTGCAAATCTTGTCCAATGGGATACTATTGTCCATTGGGGGAATCTACAAGTTCTAATGTATATAACTATTGTGCATCAGGATATTATCGTACAGGTGGCAGTTGTACGAAGTGTGATGACGATGTTGTATGTCCTGGGGGTAAGATAGAAGAAATAGTTTGTCCAGACGGCCTGTACAAACACGATGACGGACGTTGTCTGACTTATGCACAAGATGATTGTGGAACTGCGCCAAAGTGTAATTCGGGTTGTTATGATTCAGGTGGTATATGTACAAAGTGTGTTGAAAATTCCACTTGTAGCAGTGCGGAAGATTTTGAATGTATTGCAGGATATTATAATAATGGGACTAGTTGCACGGTTTGTCCCAATAATTCGAATTGCCCTGCCGGCAGTACAGAGATTAAATGTTTTGACGGGTATTATCTGAATGGTAAATTATGTAGTAGTTGTGTTGATTACGGGGTTTATTGTAATAATAATATCCGTTATGAATGTCCTGAGGTGATTCTTGGAAAAACATTGGATAATCCGCCAAAAGGACATAATTTTATCAAATATAGTTATACATATACATCGCCAGAAACAAACGCGTCAAGTATATCAAACTGTTACGTATTATATATTTATGTTTCTACCACAGAAGGTGAGTATATGATATTCAGAAGCCAGGACTACGACGGTTCAAAATATCCATTAGATTACACAACCGCGACTAAATATTGGTATTCAGCGAATACTGGGTATTACTTGGATGTAGCAAAAATTCTTAACGGAATAGTTTACTACACATACAGTAAATCTTGTACTAACGGACCCGAGAACTCGTATTACACGGGTGCCGGTTCGCCGGGTGGTAATGATTGTCCTTGGGTATGTAATGACGGGTTTTATCGTG
>CALXPB010000008.1 GCA_944390225.1 uncultured Alphaproteobacteria bacterium | reverse complement strand
GGCATTCACATAATTCGTATTTGCTGGTTCCCAACAAATACAAATTATGGCAGTCCCAACGGGAATCGAACCCGTGTTTTCAGAATGAGAATCTGACGTCCTAACCGCTAGACGATGGGACCTTGTGTTATCGCATTCTATATGTTCCTAAGTAAGATTTCAACTGTTTTAAATGATTGAAAATAAAAATTTCTAGGATTTGTCATAAAAATTATAAAGGATTAAATATGCGATAGAATTTAACTTTGATGAATTCTATTCTAGAATAAAAATGCGTTGCCCTGCGGGGCATTCGTAAGGGTTTGAAAAAGCCTTGCTTTTCAAACCTACTCATTGTCGAACCAAACAACTTCGTTGTGTGGCCGAACCGATAACCCACGTCCAAAAATAAAATCGCCACAAGGACAATTTGATTTTTGGTTGGGGCGCACTCAATTCCCTCGGGCGTTGCCCTGCGGGGCATTCGTAACGGTTTGAAAAAGCCTGCTTTTCAAACCTACTCATTGTCGAACCAAACAACTTCGTTGTGTGGCCGAACCGATAACCCACGCCCAAAAATAAAATCGCCACAAGGACGATTTAATTTTTGGTTGGGGCGCACGGATTCGAACCATGATAAAGAGAACCAAAATCTCTTGTCCTACCATTAGACGACACCCCAAAAACAAACTCAATTATAAATATCTTTAATTCTTTTGCAATAAAAATAAAAAATGTGTATTTTTTTGCTTGTATTTTAATTATTAAATTATATAATAATTAAAAATTATAATGTTTTACCTATCTTTATTTTACTATAAAGGAGTTTACTATGTCGCGCAAGGAATTTATTCGTTTGTTTGAATCAAATATTTTTATATTCGATAGGTTGGCAGATAAATTAAAAAAAGAACATGTTTTAATTTGTGGGTGTTCTGTCCAACAAATAAGCGTATTGGTTCGTTTGCAGGTCGGTGGACGAGCAAAGTTAAAAGATATCGCAAGACGAGAATTTATCACAACACCTAATCTTTGCACTACTTTCAGAAAACTGGAACGAGACGGTCTGGTTGCCCGAACCGTAGATGAAGAAGATCGCCGAAATACTTGGTATTCTTGTACACAAAAAGGGGAAGAGGTCGCAAAAAAAGCAA
Organism: uncultured Alphaproteobacteria bacterium; assembly: GCA_944390225.1. Taxonomy (GTDB): domain Bacteria; phylum Pseudomonadota; class Alphaproteobacteria; order Rs-D84; family Rs-D84; genus Enterousia. The sequence goes on along the minus strand of CALXPB010000008.1, from coordinate 49,775 downwards.
AGGATATTTTGTGCGACGCCATTGAAAAACTCTTTGAAAAACTTAGCAAAGAAGACGAAGAAAGGTTAACTTCTTCTTTAAAAACTATAAACGAGATTTTAGCAAATATGGAGTTAAATAATGCGTAAAATAATATCGCTGTTATTGTTTTCATCATTAATTTGTTTCGGTCAAAACGCTTTTTCTATGAATTTGTCTTTGAATGAGGCAACCGAGAAAATTTTGGCACAGTCCGAGGACTTAAAAAAAGCCGAAGCAAATGTGAAAAAAGCCGAAGCGTCTCTGGATGCGGTTAATGCTAATCGTTGGTTTAACATAGAGGGTACCGCAACTTATATGAACTTAATAAACGTAGAAAACCCTGCAAAATCTTACGGAGTTGATTTACCTCCAGAATTAGGTGGTATAATTGCTCAGGTTACTCAGCAAAAAATTGGTAATTATATAGAAATACCAGATAATATTTTTTTGGCGGGAATTTCTATTACGCAACCTATATATACTTTCGGAAAAATAGGTAACGCGGTAGAAAGCGTTCGTTCGGCAATAAAAATGTCTGAAACAGGTCGTGAAATTACTCGTCGTGAGGTTGTTTATGCGGCTGCTAACGTTTATTGGACCGCAAAAATGACAGATGATATAGTTAAAATTTCAAGACGTGATTTAAATCAAGCGATCGCCGCAAAAAAAAGCCTTACATCAGCGGGACGTGTAAACAGAAGTAATCTTGTAAAGATAGAATCTGATATTGCAACAAAAGAAATAAATTTATCTGACGCGGAATTTAACAGAGATACTGCACATAGAATGTTAAAGATTCTTGCCGGTATAGATATTAACGAAGAATTAAATCTAACTGATGATTTCCCTAAAACGTTTGGTGATTTAGATGCAGGAGAATTAAAGAATACGCCTCAGTGGGATTTACTGAATCAGCAGATTATAATGTATGAACGTAATGCAAAATCAAAACGTGCTGGGGCTTATCCAACATTAGCGGCAACGGCTTCGTATAATTATTTCGGTTTAGATAAAGATTTTGAAAATATGTTCGAAAATAATAATAGTCAATCTGCTTATTGGGGAATCGCTTTACAGGTACCGATTTTTAGTGGCGGTTTGCATAGAGCAAATGCAACTGTTGAAGCAATGAATGCTGAGGCTGCCCGTCAAGACTTAGATAAATCAAAAAAAATGACAACCGAAGAATACAATCGCGCAATTGAAAAATATAACCATTTGCGCGGTAATTTGAAAGGACTTGAAAATGCCAGAAATTTGGCTGCAAAAGCGTACGAATTTTCTCGTGAGAGGTTTGCTTCTGGACAAACCTCTGCAGTAGAGTTGGCAGAAGTTTCTGCAGGGTTGTATCAATTAGATATGGCACTGCTGAATACGAAATATAATATTTTAATGTCGGCGGAATCGGTGAAAAAATTAGGGGAATAAAAATATGAAAAAATTAAAAGAAACTATCACATCATCAAATGGGAAAAAGTATATATACTTGTTATGTATTGCAATATTGCTGTTCTGGGTAATATTTCGTTTTTCCGCAATCGGTGCAGAAAAGTCTTTAAATGTTTTTAACGCTACAAGAATTTCCAATCAATTTGGAGTACCTGTTGATGTCATAGAAGTCTATAAAACCGATGGCGTAATAAAAGAACCTATTGGAATAGAAAATAATCGTGCTTATGTTTCAAGCGCACGTGTTGGCAATCTTTATGTGGGACAGAAAATCGGTGACGGAGTAATTGTATCTGTTTCACCCCGAATAGATTTAAATACTGGTATGCATATCATAAAAACTAAAGGTACAGATGATGGTTTGCAATATGCCGAGTTTACTGCAAATGGATATTTTATACCGGCCTATGCCGTAAAAGATAACGAGGTCTTTGTTGCTGAAAAAGGTGTTGCAGTTCCACGTCATGTAACTGTCGCAAGACAAGATTCTGAAAATGCGTTTATTTCCGATGGATTAAACGACGGTGATAAAGTCATCCTTTCCAAAGTGGGTAATGGTGATAAAGTTCAGATAAAATAATGAAAGTATGTTTTTAATTATAGAGGTAAAATAATGTTAAAATTCTTTGTTCGTAGACCGATTACAACATTAATGTTTGTTTTGTTCTGGGTAGTATTAGGCTTTGTGTCTTTCCCAAAAATGAATATAGAACGTACGCCGGCAATAGATTTCCCTATGGTAACTGCGACTTTCATTTATCCTGGGGCTTCTCCTGCAGAAATAGAATCACAGGTCGTAAAAAAAGCCGAAGACGCAATGTCAGAAGTATCGGAATTAAAGAAAATAACATCACAGGCCTTTGAAAACGGTGCCTTTGTTATGGCAGAGTTTAACCTTGGAGTAAATGTAAATGATAAAGCAACAGAAGTAAAGGCTAAACTTGATGCGTTATCGTCGGAATTCCCAGATGATTTGAAACAACCCGTTGTTGAAAAATTAAATCCTTTACAAGAATCTGTGGTTGATGTCGTCTTGCGAGGTGGGGTGCCAAGAGATATAGAAGAGTACGTTAATAATGTATTGTCTAATAAAATTACAGCTATAAAAGGTGTCGCCAGTGTGTCTGTTTTCGGCGGTGAAACACGGGCTGTTCGTGTGGAGATGAACCCAGAAATGATGGCTGCTCGGGGGGTTACAATTATGGATGTGGTATCTGCATTGGGAATGCATAATCTGAATGTCCCAAGCGGAAAAATTGAAATAGGAACAGATTCTTCAAATGTCAGATATATAGGAGAATTTCAAAACGTAGACGAAATCGCAAATTTACGTCTGACAACAGCCGAAGGGCAAAATTTTAAACTTAGTGATATTGCAACGGTTATCGATGCTGTTCGTGATATTGAAACTGGTGCACGATATAACGGTGAAAGGGTTGTAATTGCTTCTGTTGTAAAGGCTTCGGATGGAAATGCAATAAAGATTTCAGATACATTACGTAAAAAACTTCCCGAATTACAAGAAGATTTAGAAACACGCTTCCCCGGCGCAGAAATGAAGATAATTTCTGATTCTTCCATTGCAGTTGCCGATGATACTTATAACACTATCGAGGGTATCATTTTAGGCGTGTTTTTTACGGTGTTGGTATTATTGGCATTTACGCGTAACTGGCGTTCAACAATAATTGCGGGTGTTGTTATTCCTGCTTCATTGATTGCGGGGTTCTTCTTTATGAACAGCAGTGGCTTTACAATAAATGCTATGACTTTATTGGCATATTCGTCTGCGCTGGGTACGTTAGTATCAAATGCAATCATATTAATAGAATCAGCTTTGCAAGAAATGCGAACGGGCAAGGATCCAGAAAACGCGGCTACTGACGGTACAAAAAAGGTCACGGTATCCGTCTTGGCAGGTGTTGGGACTAACGTTGTCGTGTTCCTACCCTTAGCATTTATGGGCGGTATCGTCGGGCAATTTATGATTCAGTTCGGTTTAACTGTCGTATATTTAACATTATTGTCTTTGTTATTCTCATTTACTTTAACTCCGATGATGATAGCAAAATTTTTGCGGTTAACCGATAAAAGTAAGAAAAAATATATCGGAACAACAAATACGGTAAAGAAAAACCAAGAAAAATCTAAACTACATAAATGGTTCGAAGTTCAATACAAACATCCATGGCGAGTCGTTGCAATTTCTGTCGCTGTACTATTAGGGTCTGCAATGCTGATGGGATTTGTCGGAAATGAATTTGCTCCATCAACAGACACGAATGAAATAAATATAACTGCACGTGCTCCTATGGGTGCAACTTTTGAAAAATCTGAATTAATTGCACAGCAAATAGAACAAAAACTTTCCGACATAAAAGAAGTAGAATCTACATCTGTGAAAATTGGTGAACGGGGCTTACAGAATATTTCTGTAAAGGTAGAATTAGTAGACGTAAAAAAGAGAAGCCTATCTGATAAAGAACTGGTTCGTGAAATGCTGCCTAAATTATCAGAAATTCCAGACGTAGAGATTCAAATTCGGGCCGGTCAAAGTATGTCTGGTGCAGGTATTTCTTCGGATATCGTACTGAATATATTCGGTGAAGACGATGAAAAACGTGAGGAATACGCAAAACAATTATTAGATATGATAAATCAGATACCAGAAGTTCAAAGTGCTGTATTTGCTCAGCAAGAACCAGGACGGGAAACTCGTTTTATTCCAGATGAAGAAAAAATGAATTTCTGGGGAATAAAAAATTCTTATGCCGGCTCTACGCTTCGTACCGCGCTGTATGGTAATGATACTTATAAGTATAAGGAAAACGGTGAAGAGTATCCTATCATATTAGAATTTGCAAAACCGTTTAAGACATCCGCAATGTTTGATAGCGTATATGTGAATTCTCAGAAAGGTATGGTTCCGTTATCTGATTTAGGGAGTATAGATGTCGTTCGGGCTACTCCGGATATTCGTCGCTTAAATAAAGAAAGAATAACCGAGATTGATATAAATATCGGTAAGTCAACTATGGGACCGGTTCAGAAAAAAATAGAATCTGCAATTGCGAAAATAAATTGGGATACCGGTTACGGAACAGAATTTGGCGGTATGTCGGAAATACAGGATGAAACAACAGGTGAAATCGGTAGCGCATTTTTCTTGGCTATCGTTTTGACTTATATGTTGCTGGCGGCAATAATGAATTCGTTGGCGCACCCGTTTACAATTGCAACTTCTATTTTAACGAGTTTTGCTGGTGTTTTTGCTCTACTTTTCTTATCTGGTGCCTCTATGAATGTCGGCGCTATGTTGGCGTTTGTTATGTTAGTCGGACTGGTGGTAAATAATAACATTCTGTTGCTGGAACCGACCATTAGTCGTATAAATAACGGCGAAAATATGAAAGATGCTTTGTGGAGAGAGTTAACTGATAAAAAGTCGATGATTTTGATGACATCTATTGCTGTTATGACGGGTATGGCACCACAGTTATTAAGTGCAGACGGTATGAAAGTGGCTATGGCGGCGGTTATGATAGGGGGTATGTTTGCAAGTTTAGTATGGACGTTTACCTTAACGCCTGCGTTGTTCTTCTTGGTAGAACGCGGAAGAAATTTCTTTAAGCGCAAAAAATAAAAAAAACGGTTTTTTCCCCGTTTTTTATATAAGGTTTGCAGAGTTTAATAAAGGTTGCTATAATTTGTGCAAGTCATAAAAGGATTTTTTTATGTTAAAAAAAGAAAATATCGTCGTTTTTGATTTTGATGGTACTTTGTCTGCAAAGGATTCAAATGTAGAATTTGGAAAATATTGTTTTAAACATTCTATAAGACCGTGGCTGTTTTTACCGCTTATTTTTATTTCTGCAATTGCACGTTGCGTGAACCCAAGTGGAATATGGTGGCGTGAAAATATGAGAAAATTTATAATACCAGATATGGTAAAAAAATTTGCGCCAGATTTTATAAAACAGCATAAACGTGAACGTTTCGGTTGGGCAAAAGAACAGGTAGAAGCAGAACGTAAAGCAGGAAGAAAAGTAATTTTAATTTCTGCTAGCCCAGATTATTTATTACCGCAATTAGTTCGTGATATTAAATTTGACGGTGTTATGTGTTCAAAGATGAGTGCTAAATATCCTTGGAAATATGATTTTCTATGTTGGGGTAAGAATAAAGTTTATGCGATGGACGAATGGGCGAAAGAGCATAAAATAATACCTCATGTTGTTCGGGCTTATTCTGATAGTAAAGCAGATTTGCCGATTATGAAAATAGCAGAAGAAGAAATCTGGGTAGACCGTAAAACAGGTTTAAGAAAACATGCCTGATGAATGCAGATTTACTTTTGCTATAATAATATTATGGTAATTACAGATGTTTTATATGATTTAACGGTTGGAATAACTTGCGCTGTTTCTGGTGCGCTTATCATGTTATTGTTTAATCGAAAGAAAACTAAAAGACTTTCAGATGAAATAGTTCTGCATCGCAAAGATATAGAAAGATTGAGTTTGGAAAATGATAAACTTATAGAAACGATAAAGAATAAGGAAAATCAGATTTTATCGTTAGAAGAAAAAATGCTTTCAAAGAAAAAAACGAAGAAATAATTCTTCGTTTTTTATTTATTCTTCTCCGAAATCCATGTCGCGTATTTTTTCTGCCCGCGGAGTAATTTTACTGACAGATGTTTGCAACTGTTCTATATCAGTAGAAGCCTGGGCAAAATGTTGTTGTACTTTACTGGCGCGTTCAGATAGGCGAGATAAATCTGTTAATAAAAGTTCCAGTTCTTTTTTTATTTTATTTGCTACACGTTTAATTTTTATATCCGATAAAACTGCGCGAATAGTATTTAATGTTGCCCAAAGAGTTGACGGTGATACTATGAAGACTTTTTTACGCGCCGCATAGTCTATTGCGCTGGGAAATTCGCGGTGCAGCATTTCAAATATAGATTCTGATGCAATAAACATCATTGCAGATTCTGCGGTTCGTCCCGGAATTATATATTTTTCTGCAATAGCATCAATATGCTTACGAACATCCAATTCAAATTGTTTTTTTAACAGACCGTCATTTTTATTTTCGCATAGACGATTATAACTTTCTAGCGGAAATTTACTATCAATAATCATATCTCCTGGGGGATATGGTAGACGAATTATACAGTCAGGTCTGACACCTGTTTCAAGTACAGATTGAAACTCATAACTTTCTGGTGGCATAATATCTGCAACTAAATCTTCTAATTGTCTTTCTCCGAATGTTCCGCGAGCCTGTTTGTTACCCATAAGTATGTTTTTAAAGTTGGCAATATCACTGCTGATGTTTTTAAGTTCAATAGCATTTTGGCTAAGCGCCCCAAGACGTTCTGCTAGACGTTCGCGCAGACGCGCATTGTCTTCTTGTAAGGCAGATATGTCTATTCTAGGTTTGCGGTACAACAGTATCAATAAAAGAATAATTATTAAAAATAAGAGTATGAAAATATAAGTTGTCATTTAATAATCCTTTGATAAAATCAATTATAAAAGGATTTATGAATGTTGCAAATGAAACTTTGTGGTGATTTAGTTTTGCGCGAAAAATGTGAAGTCGTTACAAATATAACCTCTGATATTCTGGACGTTATGAACGAAATGGTTAAAATGATGCAACAGCAGAACGGGGTCGGCTTGGCAGCGCCTCAGGTTGGCGTGTTAAAACGTTTCTTGGTAATGATGGATCCAGATACAAGTAAGATATTTAAAATGATAAACCCAAAAATTTTGACGCACAGCGACGAGACTTGTGTGTTGGAAGAGGGGTGTTTATCTGTTTTAGGTCAAGATAATTTGCCTGTTTATGCAAATGTTACGCGCCCAAAGTCCGTCGAAGTAGAATGGAATGATGAAAACGGTGATTTAATGCGGGCCGAAATGTCCGGCTTGCCAGCAAGAATTGTTCAACATGAAACAGACCATTTAGATGGAATTTTATTTATAGATTATTTATCTCCTGTTAAAAGGGAGATGTTAATGCGAAAGGTGCGCAAACGCAAATGAAGTTAGTTTTAATGGGGACAAATGAATTTGTTGTTCCTATCTTTGATGCAATTTTAAGTGCCGGTCATGAAATTCTGGCGGTGTTTACGCGCGCACCTAAACCAGTTGGACGCAAACAAATACTTACGTCGTCACCTGTGCATGTTTGGGCAGAATCAAAAGACTTGCCCGTTTACACAACTATTCGCGATTATAATTTTAAGCCTGATATTGTGGTGGTTATATCTTATGGCGTGATACTTCGTGATAATGTATTAAATTCTGCACCTTGTATAAACATTCATCCCAGTGATTTGCCTAGATATCGTGGACCTTCGCCGATAAAAACGGCTATATATAATGGAGATACTAAAAGTGCAGTATGTCTGATGCAGATGACGGCTGAATTGGATGCAGGTGATGTTTTTATGCGTCAGGAATTTGATATCGGTCAAAATGATACCAATGAAACAATAGAGAAGAAAGTATCAGAAATAGGTTCTCGGTTGGTGGTTGATTATTTATCTGCACCGGAAAAGTATAAACCTGTTTCACAAACTGGTGAAATTATATATACAAGAAAGTTCACTGGTGCGGACGAGATTATAGATTGGGCAAGAACACCAGAACAGATACATAATCAAATTCGTGCGCTGGGAGCGGGGCGGACGAAAATAAACGGAATAGATGTAAAAATTTTAGAAACGCATATAAAAGACGGAATTTTAGAGATTATCAAAATCCAACCTAGTGGTAAGAAACCTATGGATTGGAAAAGTTTTATAAACGGTTTGCGTGGCACACAAATAGAATTAGGCAAATAGAGGTAAAAATGTCGAAAAAAGAAAAATGGTGTAAATATTGTGCAAAATGTTCTACCTATGGCAGACATTATGCTTGTTGGCAGGGGAATTTGTTAAAGATAGTTTTATTTGGTCCAGAAATTGTAAACTTTGATGGAACTTGTAAAAATTTTGTTCTTGATGAAAGATATAAATCTGGTCAGAAAACTCGTTAAAAAGATGGTTTAAAGATACAAAGTTTATGTAATAAATTAAATAAAATTTTTATTCAAAAAATTTAGGTTTTGGGTATAATATTTTTTATTGAGTATCGTTTAAAAAATTATAAAGGTTAATTTTTATGAATGGGATAATAACGAAAGGAAAAAAGAAATTTTGTGGATACAATTCTTTTTATGTGTTTAGTTCTGAATATAATTGTTTCGGAAAATGTAAATGCTTTGGTTGTTTGGGAAAAAGATGTAATAACTGTGCCGAGTATATAAAAAAGTTTATGGAACAAGGTAATAAAAAACAAATGTGTAAAGATTGTTTAAATTATAAATCAAAATAATTTAACATATAACAGACTTCAAGTAGATAAATGAGCCGGTATAAAATAATTCTTGAATATGATGGAACAGACCTGATTGGTTGGCAGGAAAATCGTCAAGGAGAATCTGTTCAATCTTTGTTAAAAGACGCGGTTGAAAAGTTTTGCGGTGTGCGTCCAGATGTTGTGGCTGCCGGCAGAACGGATGCCGGGGTGCATGCGCTTGCAATGGTCGCACATTTTGATTTGGAATCTGATAAGCCCGCAGAAACGGTTATGCGCGCAATGAACTTTTATTTAACAGATAAACCGGTAAGTGTACTTAATTGTGAAAACGTATCAGATGATTTTAATGCGCGTTTTTCATGCATTCGCCGTAATTATAGATATTATGTTTTAAACCGCTCTGCACCTGCGGTGCTGAATAAAAATCGTGTTTGGTGGGTACCAAGAAAACTAAATCTACGCGCTATGCGGAATGCAGCAGAAAAATTGATGGGAAATCATGACTTTACGAGTTTTCGGTCTTCGGAATGTCAGGCTAAAAGCCCTGTAAAGACTCTGGATTTATGTAAAATAACTAAACATGGTGATATGATAGAATTTGAATTTTCTGCGCGTTCTTTTTTGCATCATCAGGTCAGAAATATGGTGGGAACTTTGGTAGAAATTGGGCTGGGTAAACAATATGATATAGATGAAATTTTTTCTGTTAAAAATCGTAGTGCAGCAGGTCCCACTGCACCTGCATCAGGTCTGTTTTTTGTTAGCGCGGATTATGCCACGGACGATTAGTTGTTGTATAACTTACTTTACCAGATTTATAAATAACAAAACCGTCGCGTAAGATTTTGTGGTTGCACTTTGGTGCATCAATATAAAAATAAGAAACAATATAGTCTATGTTATCGTCATTACATAAATCTACTATATGTTTTTGCAACGGTATAAATTTCTGTATGTAAGCCAAATTGAATTTTCCCGTTTCGTATAAGTATAAACCTTTGTCGTGTTTACGACGTTTGTTGGATGTACCAGTTCTTTCACCATTTAATTGCTTCCACGTATCAAAAGTAAAATAATGATTTGAAGCACGTGATTTATTAAATTCTAATTTTCCGTTATTTGCGAACGCAACTAATTCATGGTCCTTTGTTGCATAGAATATAGGTTTCGGTGTAAATACAATTATTGAAATTCCTATGAATATCATAACCGAAAATAAAATGTAGTTAATTTTTATTTTTATGGGTCTGATGAACATAAGGCACATAAATCCTATTATGAAAAACATAAGCGCATAGTTTGAAACATAGGGTAATGTAAGCGTTGCGTAGGGAAGTTCTGCAATTTTTATTCCCAGTCCTAATGTAAATTTATAAATGATTTCGGCGGTAGCCAAAGGCCAAGTCCAACCTAGACCAGAAGTCAAAGTTCCTAAAATAACAAGTGGCATAATAGCAACAGAAAATATAGGAAGCAGAATTAAATTACCAAGCAAACCATAAATAGGGAGGCTGTAAAAATGCGCAATTACAAACGGTGCAGTAAATATAGTTGCAACTATGGATGTTAATGTCGCAGTATATAAAATTTTTAAAATTTTATTATTCGGCAGTCTTGGCTTTACATCGTTCCATAGCCAAACAAGTCCGAATATTGCGGCAAAAGATAATTGAAATCCTGGTTGCATAACATAATGCGGATTCATAAGAAATATGGCGCAAAAAGCAACGCAAACATTTCGCATAGAAATGGCATTTCTTCCGAATATGAATGCTGCGAATATAAGTGTCGTCATCAAAAATGCCCTAACTGTCGCGACATCAACACCAGATAAGAACAAATAAAAGAGCAATCCAAACCAAGCAAAAATAAGAGCAGGAATTCTGGCCGATATGCGTTTCGCAACAGGAGCAATTGCACGAAAAATGAAATAGAAAATTGCAAACAACCAACCAGAAACCAAGGTTATATGAAATCCGCTAATTGACCATACGTGACCTATGCCCGTTGCAGTCCAAATTTCGTTATCTGTTTCTGGTACCGCGCTTTTATAGCCAAGTACAAGTGTGTCCGCCAAGAAAGAGTTAGAAGTTTTATGTAAATGGTCGCGCAATTTGCTTATATTGCTTTCAGAAGATTTTTTGATGGTTTCATAACTATTTATATAACCTGTCGCAGACAAGTTATTAAAGTACGCCCATCTAGAATAATCAAATGTACCAGGTGCGTCTGAACCAGAAGGTTTAAATAAGCCGACTTTTGCACGTATTGTGTCGCGTATGTTCGGCAAAGTTAATTCTGGTTTAGCAGAAACTCGGATAACAGCAGTTTTACTATTGCCAGCGTTAATTTCTGATGCTTTTGTTTTTATATAAATTCTGGATTTATCATCTGTATAATCAATCTTTTCAACTGTACCGGTTATTTCAATGTCGTGTAAATTTCTTGGTATTTGAGGCGTGTTTATTACATAAGTAAAAACAGATGCGTAACAGAAACCGAATACAAACAAAGCGATTATACGAAATAAAATTCGTTTAGTTATGAATAAAAAGGCGATAGAAAAAATCAAACAGATAATAACAAAAGATAGATTCGGTTCTATCGGCAGATTAAAATAAAGACCTGCACCGAAAGCCATCAAGAATGGTATCCATAAAAACATATTAACGGATTGGTTTTCCAATAATTCTTGCATGTAAAAATTATAGGAATTTATTTTATTGTCAGGCAACGAAAATTTTCGTATCATAAAAGTCCATAAGGAGATTCTTATGGCAAAATATATTTTCATTACTGGTGGCGTTGTATCTAGTTTAGGTAAGGGCGTTGCAGCGGCAAGTTGTGGCGCCCTTCTTCAATCGCGTGGTTATACGGTTCATGCTAGGAAATTTGATCCATATTTGAATATAGATCCAGGTACAATGTCGCCTTTTCAGCACGGTGAAGTATATGTTACAGATGATGGTTTTGAAACAGATTTAGACCTTGGATATTATGAAAGGTTTTTAGGTATAAAACTTTCTCGAAACGATTCTGTGTCTGGTGGCAGAATATATTGGGATGTTCTAAACGCAGAAAGACGTGGTGATTATCTGGGGGCAACTGTTCAGATGATTCCTCATGTTAGCAATAAAATAAAAGAATATCTTAATGCACCGACAGGTACAGACTTTGTAGTATGTGAAATAGGAGGAACGGTCGGTGATATAGAAGGTAAAATTTTTCTAGAATCCATTCGCCAATTTGCAAACGACGTAGGTCGAAAAAATGTAATGTTTGTACATTTGACTTTGGCACCATATTTGGAAAAAAGTGGCGAGTTAAAAACTAAACCAACTCAGATGTCCGTACGTGAGTTGCTAGAAAACGGTATCCAAGCCGATATGTTAATAGTTCGTACACCAAGAATGTTGACCTCGGATGAAAAATCTAAGATAGGTATGTTCTGTAATTTGCCGGCAAAAAATGTGATTAGCGGTATAGATGTTGATAATATTTATAAGATACCTTTGGCATATGATGCACAGCATGTTTTTGATATAATAGCAAGTCATTTTGACTTACCCAATGCAACCGGCAGCATGGAAAACTTTCAGAAGATAGAAAGATATTTGTCTGCCGACTTGCCCGAGGTAAAAATAGGTATCGTCGGTAAGTATTTTAATGTGCCAGATGCATATAAATCTTTAAATGAAGCGTTATTTCATGCGGGTATTCAGAATAATGTGCACGTAAAGTTAATAAAAATTAACGCTGAAGATTTTTCTCCTGAAATAGCAGAAGGGCTTGACGGAATATTGGTGCCAGGCGGTTTCGGAACGCGCGGTGTAAGCGGAAAGATTGCAGCAGCAGGTTATGCCCGTGAAAACAAGATACCTTATATGGGAATTTGCCTCGGTATGCAGGTTGCGGTAATAGAATTTGCAAGGAATGTTCTGGGAATCTCGGATGCGGACTCAACCGAGTTCTCTAAGAATTGTACCCCTGTTATAAACATAATGACAGATCACGACTCTGAAAATATGGGAGGAACTCTTAGACTGGGGGCATACCCATGCGTTATAAAATCCGGTACGTTGGCAGAAAGAGTATACGGACAGGCGCAGATATCAGAACGTCATAGACATAGGTATGAAATGGATATATCTTGGGAGGATAAATTTGCGCAAAATGGTATGATAATATCAGGACGCAGTCCAGATGGTCGTTTACCAGAAATTATAGAATTGAAAGACCATCCCTTTTTCATAGCAGGACAATTTCATCCTGAGTTTCAATCTAATCCATTTACAGGACATCCTATGTTTAATGCATTTATATCTGCAGCAGTGAAAAAATAATAATTAAAAATTGAATAAAGGAACGGCACTCGAAAGTGCCGTTCTTTATAATTTTTATAAACCCAAAGCGGTTCTATACATCTGAGTTAATTCATCTGCTTCGTCTAATTCATCTGGATCCATTTTACGTAGACGTATCATCTGACGAATGTATTTTGGGTCAAACCCTGCCGATTTTGCTTCGCTATAAATTTCTTTGATGTCCGCAGCGATTGCGGCAGTTTCTTCGTTTAATTTCTCGATACGTTCAATTATGCTTAACAATTGTTGATTGTCAATTGCGCCGTGATTTGCTTCTTTCATTTCTGTTTTCCCCTTGTTTTTTTATGCTCATTATGATATACAATAAAACGAAAAAATCAAGAAAAACAAAGTTTAAAAATAAGTAGGGGAAAATGCATAAATTTACTAAGATTATCGCGTCAATAGGGCCAAAATGTGAAGATAAAAAAACTTTAACCAAGATGATTGAGGCGGGGATTGATTTATGTCGTCTGAATTTTAGCCATGATACAGGTAAAGTTCAGGGCAAAAAAATTGACTTAATACGAAATATATCAGAAAAGTTAAATGTTCCGATAGGTATTATAATCGATTTACAGGGACCTAAACATAGAATCGGAGATTTTAAGACAGAAGATAAGTACCCATTAAAAATAGGTCAAAAATTTATATTTGATTCTGCTTCGAAACTTGGGGACTCAACGCGTGTACAACTACCCGATTCAGATGTTTTGAATTCATTAAAGGCAGGCGATAGAATTTTATTAAATGACGGTAAAATAGAGATGGTTGTAGATTCTGCTTCACCGGGAAAAGTTGAGACCAGAGTTTTACGCGGAACAGAAATATGGTCCAGACGCGGTTTTAATTTACCGGATACAGAAATTTCTACTTCTGTTTTAACAGAAAAAGACAAAAAAGATTTAGAATACGCTTTAACTAAAAATCCCGACTGGGTTGCGATATCTTTCGTTCAGAAACCAGAGGATATTGCAGAAGTTCGAGATTTCATTGTTGCGCGTACTTCACATCCTGTTAAGATAATTGCAAAAATAGAAAGACCTAATGCCGTTGAAAGAATTACCGAAATTGCGTCTGTGGCAGACGGTATAATGATTGCGCGTGGAGATTTGGCCGTAGAAGTACCATTTGAGAAGATGCCCGCTATTTCACGTCATATAATTCGCGAATGCAGAAAGATGAACAAACCTGTTATTATGGCAACGCAGATGCTGGGTTCTATGGTAAATAGCGAGTTCCCAACTCGCGCAGAAATTACTGATGTTGCAAATACTGCATATTTGCGTGCGGACTCTGCAATGACATCCGAGGAGACAACAATAGGTGTAAATCCCGTAAACGTTATTGAAACAATGTCAAAGATTTTGGAGTATGCTGATTATGATGTGATTGCTAATCCTTATGAATGGTCTCGGGTTGAAAATATTCCAGAAAATGATTGGTCGCGTAGTGTTGCGTCTATGGCATATTTAAACAAGGCTTCTGCAATAGTTGTTTTTGCACGTGATATAGATATTGCAACGCAAATATCTTGTCGTAAACCAGAAATACCGATAATTGCTGTATGTCGTGAAAGGTTGATTGCAAATCAGTTATGCTTAATACGTGGAGTTGCTCCGATTTATGACGAAGATTTGTTTGCTAAGAAAGATGCTTTTAATTCGGCACGGTTATTTGGTGTTAACTGTGGTAAACTTGTTATCGTGGATGAAGATAAAATCAGTCTACGTACGTTGGATTAAAATTATTAAAATATTTGGTTTTGACGGCGGGAAAAGTATTGACCGCCGTCATGTTTTTTTACTAAAATTCATTACAAATGAAAGGTTTAGTTGGGATTATTTTAGCGTTTTTTTTATATGCGTTGCCTGCGTGTGCTGCACAGTATAAGGCCGCGCTGATTGCAGATATTGATAGCGGACGAATTTTATATCAAGAAAATTCTAATGTTCAAAATTATCCGGCAAGTTTAACCAAGATAATGACTTTGTATTTAACCTTTGATGCGCTGGAACACGGTAGATTGCATCTGGATGATTATTTGATTGTCTCGCAATATGCTGCATCCGCTTCACCGGTAAAATTGGGGTTGGTTGCTGGCAGTAAGATAAAAGTTGAAGATGCAATAAAAGCGTTGACTGTTTTAAGTGCAAACGATGTTGCACGCGTGTTGGCGGAAAATTTAAAGGGCGGAAAAGAGGGGAATTTTGCTACTCTTATGACGCGCGTGGCAAATGAAATCGGTTTAACGGGAACTAATTTTGAAAATTCGTCTGGATTACCGAATGATGATCAACTTTCAACTGCTCGGGATATTGCTTTGTTATCAATGGCGATTTATAAACATTTTCCGCAGTATTGGAAATATTTTGGGATAAAAACTTGGACCTATAACGGAAAAACTTATACAAATGGAAATAGGTTGTTGGGAACTTATCCTGGCTGCGACGGTATGAAAACAGGTTTTACAAATAAGTCTAAATATTCTTTGGTTGCGACTGCAAAACGAGATGGACATCATTTGATTTCTGTTGTTCTGGGCGCAGAAAATAAAGATGTTCGTGCAAATGTATCTACGCAACTTTTGAACAAGGGATTCAGTATTGCCGGCAAAATAGACAAGGAAGTTAAAGATTATAATTCGCCGACATATACCTATGATGAAACCTATCAGGAATATAATGGCTCGACCAGCACAAGTTCTGCACCTACATTTAATGCGGCTTATGTAGCGGCTACAACTGGGGTTTCAAATAAGAATCAAGTTAAAAGCAGTGAAAATAATTTTGTTTCAGTTTCTTCCGGTGAAACAGGGGTTCAGTTTGGTGCTTTCTCAACTCGTAGTGCGGCGCAATCGCAAGTTAATAACGTAAAAAATAAAATAGGCGTAAATACTGTTATAGAAACGGCACCAAATGGTATGTTTCGTGTACGTGCAAACGGTTTGTCTGAAAGTTCTGCCCAGAATATAAAAAATAGGGCGATAAGTGCGGGAATTGATTGTTATGTTTTTCACTAGGTTATGCTTATGAATTCAAAGATAGATAAACTTATAAAACAATTTGCTAAATTGCCTCGTTTGGGTACTCGTGCGGGGCAACGTATAGTTTTGGCTTTGTTGCAGGATAAGACCGGGCGAGCAATAAGTTTGGCAAATGCTTTGTTAGATGCTGCAAATTCGGTAAAACCTTGTTCAATATGCGGGGTTTTAACTGATGCAGAAGATACACTGTGCGACTTTTGTCGTGATTCATCGCGGGCAAATGGTCAGATTTGTGTCGTTCGTGATTTATCTGATGTTTGGACTTTGGAAAAATCTGCCGTTTTTCATGGTCGTTATCATATCCTAGGAGGTCTGCTTTCCGGTGCAACAGGGATGATGCCCGAAGATTTAAATATTTCTAAACTTCCAGAAAGAATAAAATCTGAAAATATATCCGAAGTAATATTTGCATTACCTAATACGGTGGAAGGTAAAACGACTCAGCATTATGTGATGTCAGTAATCGGTGATAATATGGAAATCAAATTTTCTGAACTTGCATCTGGTATACCGTTGGGGGGGGATTTAGATTATTTAGATGACGGTACTTTAACACTTGCATTTGGAGGGCGGAAAGTTTTATGAATATGGAAAAATTGAAGTCTTTACCTCCTGTGTCAGAAATGATGCGAGCAGCAGGTTTAGAACCGAAAAAGCAACTCGGTCAGAATTTTTTGTTTGACTTGAATCTAACCGGTCGCATCGCTAGAAGCGTTCCTGATATAAAAAAAACAACCGTGATAGAAATTGGACCGGGTCCCGCAGGTTTAACAAGGGCTTTATTGTTGGAAGGGGCAAAGCAGGTAATCGCTATTGAAAAAGATAAAAACACGGCACCAATTTTATCAGAATTGGTTGAGTGCGCAGAAGGAAGACTTACGGTAATTTACGAAGACGCATTAAAAGTGGACTTTTCTAAATTGGGAATTAACGATTACGCAATATGTTCTAATTTACCGTATAATGTCGGAACCGAATTATTTATTAATTGGTTGAAACGTGCCGCCAAAGGTGAACAGATAAAGTCTATGACATTGATGTTTCAACGTGAGGTTGCTCAACGTATCATAGCAAAAGTAGGAAACGAACAATATGGTCGTCTTAGCGTTTTTACCGATTTGATAGCAGACGCAAAAATTTTATTTGATGTTCCGAATACTGCTTTTGTTCCTCGTCCGAAAGTACAAAGTGCAATAGTACAAGTAATACCCAACAAAGAAAAAATAAAAAAAATTTACGATATTGATGCAGTCGAAAGATTAACCGCTAAACTTTTCGGGCAAAGAAGAAAAATGATACGCGGAATAATATCAGGTGTTGACTGGGAACAGTTCGGTTTAACTGGTTCAGAACGAGCAGAAAAAATTGCACCGGAAACCTTTGCACAAATGGCTAAGGTTTTGATATAATATTTTTTATAAAGAGAGAGAATAAAGATGTCTTTGGCAATATTATCGTTTTTTGCAATAGTTTTCGTTTTCGTGTGTGTTTTACGTCTGGTAAAAATAGGTACTTTAGCAGCATTTTTATTAGCAGGAATTGTTTCTGGGCCTTATATGTTGGATCTTTTTCAATTAACGGACACGTGGACCTTCCTTGGAGAATTAGGTATTTTATTTTTATGGTTTAATATAGGTTTAGAAATAAACATGAACCGTTTGTGGAATATGCGTCGTACCATTTTAGGTTTCGGTGCCGCACAGGTAATGATGGTCGCAGTAATGTTGTTCCCAATTTTATCAAGTTTTACTAGTTGGTCTGTGCTTGGCTGTATTATGGTTTCTTTGTTGTTGGCGATGTCCAGTACGTCAGAAGATTTGCAGGTATTAATTGATAAAAATCAGCTGAATACAGATATGGGGCGACAGACATTTTCTATATTATTATTTCAAGACTTATTATCCATTCCTTTATTAGCAATGTTGCCCGTGTTTGCCGGAAAAAGTTTTAATATGGGGGCTACGGCAATAGATATATTTGTGTTTTCCATAGCTTTGATTCTGGGTGTGGTAATTGTAGGACGTTTTATATTAAACCCTTTGATGAAGTTAGTCGCAAAACTGAAATCAAAAGAAGCACTTCTATTGGCAATAATGTTAAATATCATAGCATGGGCGTTATTAATGGATTTTATCGGATTACCAATAGGTTTAGGGGCTTTTATGGCGGGGATGCTGTTATCAGAAACTATATATCGTCATCAAATTTGCGCAGAAATAGGACCTTATTCAATGTTGTTTCTAGCGTTTTTCTTTATCGCATTAGGCATGGGGTTAAATTTAAAGTTTTTGATTGATAATTGGTACATTGTTTTAGGTGGCACCATCGGTTTAATAACAGTAAAGTTTGTCGCTATGTTCATTGTTGCCCGCGTAAGAAACGTTTGTACTCAAGATGCGGTATCAATCGCTTTGGTTCTGGCACAGGGGGGAGAGTTCGGATTGCTGATGTTGCAGACAATGAAAACCTCTGGTATAGATGCCTTGCCAGAAATGCATCAGGAAGTACTAACCGCTATAATAATTATTTCTATAATGCTGACACCGATTTTATTTGCGCTTTATGATAAATTACGTAAGGCGGGTAAGATAATGACAAAATATCCACCGACAAAAAAAGAAAATAAATCGAAAGAAAAAAGAACAGATGTTATTATTTGTGGTTTCGGACGTGTCGGACAAATTGTAGCTCAGATGTTAACGGCGGAAAAAATATCTTATGTTGCAATTGACTTGGATGTTAACGCGGTTATGCTGGGGCGCGAACGTGGTTTTAATGTAGTATACGGTAATGCTCGAAGCGGTTCGGTTTTACGAGAGTTGGGTTTACAGGCGCGACGTACGCGGGCAGTAGTTGTTGCATTAGATAACGCTGCAAACGCTCGTGATGCGGTTCTTACAATAAAAAGTATTGCTCCGAAAGTAAAAATTTTTGCCCGCGCGCGTAATCTAGAAGACTCAAAGGTTTTGTTAAAAGAAGGGGTTTTTGAAGCGCAACCAGAAACAATAGAATCTTCGTTTTTCTTGGGGTACAGCGTCTTAAATAATCTGGGCGTTTCTGAAAATAAATTAGACAATTTATTAGATGAAATGAGAAAAAATAATTATGCCCAAGTTGGCAAACCCATTTCAGACGAATAACGATTTTTCTTTTACCTTTATAAAAACTTCGGTAAAAAAAGGACTTTTATATTTGCTTTTATATGCCTGTATTGTTATATTTCAATAAATAAGGAACATAAAAGATGAAAAAGGTCATATTAAAAATTTTATCTATTATATTGGGGGTTGTTCTGTTAGATCAGATAACCAAAGGTTTCCTGTTATATTTAATAACTGGTAATATCCCTTTGTGTGGACCCGCATGGGAAATTGTTTCGTTCCCGTATCTTATGACGCAAGTATGTGATTTCTTTAATATAGTATTTACTTGGAACCCAGGAACTTCTTTTTCTATGCTACGTGCGGTGGGCGAAGCAGCACCGTTAATAATAATCATAGCAACCGGTTTTATAATAGGTTTTATCGGTTATTATTTATTTGCTCGCGCCCCGTCTTACGAGCGCTGGCCGTTGGCCTTGATTGTCGGTGGTGCATTGGGAAATTTAATTGATAGAATACGTTTCGGGGCAGTTATAGATTTCCTGGATTTTCATGTCGGGGGTTGGCATTGGCCCGCGTTTAACGTCGCGGACGTTTGCATTGTTGTCGGAGTCGGATTATTCATTTTAAACTGGTATCTGGCAAGACGACGTTGTCTTGAATCTGTAAAAGAAAAAGGTGGTAAATAATTATGGTTAGGTATTTAGATAACAACTCTGGTTTCAGACAGTGGAGTGCAACCAAAGAAGCAAATAAATCTTCAAAATCTCGTTTTGGCAGTTTTTTTTGGTGGTTTATTTTGTTCTTGGTATCGTGGTGGTTAATCGGTACTTGGATGGCGCCTAAGAAACCGGTAACGGAAACAAAAGAAGAAACGATCGTTTCAGAAGATTTATCTGCCGTACCCGTTTCTGAAATTAAGTCAGATTATATTTCTGCGGAACTTCAAGGTTTACGTATATACGATGTAAAACTATTAAAGTTTGCTAAAAATGGTGCCGCGTCTGATGCTTCTGTGCCAGTTTCGCTGTTAAGTGGCGAAGGTGCTTTTGCAGAAGTAGGCTTTCTGGCTCCTGGTACTACAACTCCGGTCGTTACGACGGTTTGGAAAAAGGACGGTGATTCTTTCGTCTGGAAAAATAACAATGGAATTGAGTATCGTCGTACAATAAATGTAGACGGGTATGTTATCACAATAGAAGATACAATAAAGAACTCGTCTGATAAAGAAGTATCTGTTGCACCATATGCAAGAATTGTTCGTTCAAATGATATGCCATCTTCTGCCGGTGTTTATACCGGTGCAGTTGCATATGTGAATTCAGATTTAGAACATGACAATTGGCGCGATTTAGATAAAAAATCTTTTGCCTATTCTACAACAACGGGGTTTGTAGGTTTCGTAGATCAGTATTGGGAAACAGTAATTTCTGTTAATAGTCCAGATCAAACGTTACTGGTAAAAAAATCTGGTGATTTATATCAGGCAGATTCAATCGCAAATGCCGTTTCAATCAAGGCAGGTGAAAGTAAGATACTAACAACTAATTTATTCATTGGCCCGCGTGAACAGAAGGTATTAGATGTAGTGAACGAAAAAATTTCTGGTATAGATGAAACCATAGACTATGGATGGTTTTGGTTTTTAGCACGTCCGATGTTATGGGCTTTGACCGCACTAAATTCTGTTGTTATGAATTATGGTGTTGCAATAATCATTTTAACCATATTGTTACGTTTAGCAATTTGGCCACTGACCAGAAAGTCTTATACATCAATGATCGCAATGCAAAAAATGCAACCAGAGTTGGCACGAATACAGAAGTTATACGCAAATGATAAAGCCCGTATGCAGATTGAAATGATGCAACTTTATCGTACACATAAAACTTCTCCTATGTCTGGTTGCTTACCCATGTTGATACAGATACCGATATTCTTTGCGTTATATAAGGCTTTGTTGGTTTCTGTTCAGATGCGTAGTGCACATTTCTTATGGATATCAGATTTGGCCGCAATGGATCCTTATTTCATTTTGCCCATTTTGATGGGGTTGACAATGTGGTTGCAACAATATTTACAGACTGCCGCAAATGATAATAAAGATACTAATAAGAACGATGCGGTTGCTCAGACGCAAAAGGCTATGAAATGGATGCCGATATTGTTCACCGTAATGTTTGCATGGATGCCGGCAGGTTTGGTTCTTTATTGGACGGTATCAAATGTATTTGGTATCGGACAGATGTTTTATATAAAGAAATATGCTAAAAAGTAAAAACGCCCGTTTGGGCGTTTTAGTTTTTTATACAAAGAGTACGGCGTTTGAATAAAAAAGTTTTTCATACCGATGACTTTTTTTACAAGATCTACACAAGTTTTTGCGGAATCATATTTTCGGTTTGGTTTGTACGATGTTTTTATGAAAGACCAGCCGGCATCTTGTAATATTTTAATACTTTTTTTGTTTATTCGTATTTTTTTAATTTCGTGTAAACGAACGAATTGTAGCATGATATAATCTCGTCCTTGTTTTAGAACAGGGGCACAGTGTTTATATTTTCTGCATAATATATTTGGAATAAACTTTGATGTTTTTTTTGAAAAAGCAATTATAACCATAAGAAATCCTTTTTGATTTTCCTTCCGCACGCTTAACGCGTGCGGTAAATCACTGTTCAATCCAACCGCGTTGTAAAGCCGCATTTTCAATAATATTCATTGCCTGACGCCATAAGTCAGCGGCGTGATTTTCCGACCATATATATTGATGAGGTGCTCTTCTACGATCTCCAAATTTTTTCATGATTTTCAATTGTTCGTCAGTCAGTTGACCGGATAAATAAAGTTTTGTAATCAGCGTTTCTACATCTAATAACTCGCACGGTCTTTTGGTACAATAATTTCTAGTTCGCACGAAACCAGTCTGTATAGACTTTGAATATAAAAACCAGAACCATAACTGTTCCGCGCTTTGAAATTTCTCTGTTGTACTTATTGTTTGAGCGTTTTGTTGTGTCATTTTATTGTTCTCCTTTGTTTTGCATTACATGACACGATATATAAAACACGAATGGGAAAGTGTAAAAGATTACAACCAAAGGTTGAAAAACGAATCGGATTTCTGATTCGTTAAAGGCTTTTGTTTTTGCTTATCCGAATCGTGTTTGTGACGTGTTTGTTTTTATGAGTAAAAAAAAGCGCGCTGATAAGCGCGCAAAAAGCATAATCATATTTATTATCGTTATAGTTCAAACTCCTATTTTTTCAAGGTGCTGTTATTAGTATTGTATCGGTGGGAAACAGTCGCCACCAGTTTCTGGGCAGCAGTTGAATCCAAGTTCTTCACCCATATCTGTATATATTTCACCGGGACAGCAGCCATATTCATCAGGCAGTGTTCCATTCTCGTCGCAAGTTATGATGCTTACAACGGTTTCAGCAGGTTGCGTCGTCTGGCTTCCTGATGTTTGAAATGGATTTTGGATTGTACCGTCGTCGTTATAGGTTAGGCCTAGTATATCTTCATTATAAGATTGACTGCCTTGGATACCTGTTAATCCAGATATTGTATTATTAGAACCAGAAGAAGTTGCAGAATAAGTGTTTGAAAATACCTCTTGCTGCTTTTGGTATAAAGCGTCTTGTTTTGCGTTGTTTATTGCTTGGTAATTTAGCGACTGGCAATATGCCAAAACTGTTCTATAATCGTAACCACTATTGTATATCTCTCCTATCTTATCTTCATTTATAGTCCAAACATTATTTTCATTGATACAATATGGTTCAAGATTGAATGAACGCACTTGACCAACCCAAGAAGGATCATTATATTCTACGATTACTTTGGCATTTTGTTGCCACTCATCATTACGTTCGTTCCTATTTTTTATATTTGTTGCCTCCTGTACGTTTTCAACAGAACATTCTTTGGAGTTACCAGTACCACAAGTTATAACAAGATCTGTCGGTGAAAATACGGTAATACGAGTTCCTGCAGCAATAGAAAATGGGGGAATTGTATTATCCATTGCATCAACCAATAATTTTTGTGCCACTTGATTCCACGCGGTTATAATTTCGTTTTTTGCTAATTCTGACGAGCGAACAGTTCCAGATTGAACAACTGTGTTATTATCTAAATCAATTTGATTAACAAATGTATCTGCAATCGGAGCAATCATATTTACTGCCGCCGGAACGATTGCAGTTAGCATAGGCATAACAATTTGTTCAACGTAATCTGTACTGCCGTGACCTGGTACACCAACGCGTCCTTGTGAATCGCCAGAAAACGGAGGGTTTGTACCTTGAAAGTTAAATTCTACCCCATTTGGTAAAACGAACTGGTACCAGTTTATTTGCATTCGGCCAATAGATTTGTACGGTCCAGGTAGTTCCCCGGTTACATAACCCAGTAATAGTGTTCCTGTTGGTATTATAATTGTACGACCGTCATCCGAATATACATTTCTATCAACAGTTGCACGTACAGGTAATGTGTTTTTGCTGCTACAATCGCTTCCATCTGCGCAGTTGTATAAAGATGGATCTGCACGTACTTCTGATACGATTGTTGCAGGAATTGGTTTATACTGACGAAGTACAAATTTTCTATCAAATGGGTCTGACGAATAAACTGCGGTTTTACTGCTGGTACCTATTATTGGAACTGACGTATCTTTTTCTACGATATGCATAATGGTGTCGCCAGTCGTTTCTTGAGAGATTTGTAAATTTTTTAATTCCTCTGTTGTTAACTGACGTGCTTTATTAACTTCTTTTTTTGATGCAGGATTTGATAACTGTGGCAGTGCACCGTTAGTTATTGCGACATAACCGATATGTTCTGCGTCGGTACCGATTTTTTGTCCGTTGTTATTAATATCTGTTATTAATCCTGTATCTGGATTATATATTCCAGTTGGTGAATCACAATTTTTATCGGAAAACGGATGAAAATAGTACGCGCCACCCTCGGGGCGAATCCAACCGCTTTGTACACCAGATAAATTATATCCCGGAAACGCAAAGTCAGAACATGTTTCTGCCGGAAGACTATATTCCATAGATTCAGAAGAAACCGATTGTGAAGAAATTTTTTCTTCTGTAAAAACATTTGTCGGTGAAATAGATTTTATTTCTTCTTTTATCTCTTCTTTTATTTCCGGTTTGGCCTCTGATTGTACGGGCGAGGGTTCTTCAATAACTGTTTCATAAGAGATTTTTTCTTCTATAACAGGTTTTGTTGATTTCTCTATTTCCTGTACAGGTTCTGCCTTTTTCTCAGGTTCCGGTATAACGGGTTCTTCCGCACCCAAAACAAGTATAATCTTACTTGTTTTTTTCAGTACATCGGGTTCGTTTATTCCGCGCCAATCAATGTACAAATCAATTGTTTCTGTCGCCGCCTTTGCAGTCGGTTGATATTCTAAAACGATTGTACATAAATTATTTGTATCAATTTGTTTTATATTTGTACATGTTTGCTGTGGATCCGGCAAGCCTGCAATATCTTTATTACGATATACATTTAATATTTTTACGGGGGCACTTGCAGAAATTTTTATTGTCTGTTTTTCTTTCTCGCCGACTAATGTATTTCCCCAATTAACAGAATCAGGTGAAATGTTTAGGGTAATAGCAATATCGTCAGAATTTTTTATTTCTGCGTTTTCTTTTTTCGTCAGTAATAGCGTTAAAA
Source organism: uncultured Alphaproteobacteria bacterium (assembly GCA_944390225.1). Taxonomy (GTDB): domain Bacteria; phylum Pseudomonadota; class Alphaproteobacteria; order Rs-D84; family Rs-D84; genus Enterousia. The sequence goes on along the minus strand of CALXPB010000008.1, from coordinate 24,714 downwards.
GAATTAAAACAACAATGAAAGCCGCAATTAGCAATAACCATTGAATATGTTTCGGCGTATTTTTACGCAGTTCTGAAAATTGTTTTTTGATACTATTCATTACTTACCCGAAGTTAAAAATTATTGAATTCTGACCACACTGCAACTTGTGCCACTAAATTTCAGTAATTGGTCACATAATTTTTGTGCGGTATCTATATCGCTAAACGGTCCTATGCGCAAACGGTATAAGCGCGCAGTAGAAGAATCTGCACCCAATTCACCGACACCCTGTTCATCAACTGCAAAGAACACCATATCTTCATAAGGTGAAAGTATACCCTGTCCGTTTTCTCCGCTGAATTTTGCCAGCAAGTTCGCCCAATAGTCATTCAAGGCCTTTGTTGATGTATCTGATTTTAGTTCAACCGCAACGCCTGTTTGATTTGATGTAATTAACGGTATATTTGATTGCGGTAAGAAAGATCCTGCCGTTAAACGTTCTGACGGAATCATATATAAGCCATTGGAACTACTTGATGTTGCAGAACCGTACATTGCAGTAGGAATACCATAACCTGCCGGCATATAATAACCTGCCGTATTACCGCCCATCTGCGCGTTACTAACAAACATAGGGGTTGTTGAATAGTTGTTAACAGAACCGCTCATTGCTGCTAAATCGGCATTATATGCGATATTATTTAACGACTGACCCGATAACATACTTTGTGCCACATTTGCTTCGGCTAATGCCATTACAGATGCGGTATCTGCAATCAAGAACGGTTTTTCACGTTTCTTTATACATACAATGCGTTGCCCACTGCGCAGAACCATATCACCAACCGCTTCTACAATAATCAATCTGCCGTCTTCACCGTCTGTACGGAAACTGACTGGTGATTCCCCCCCTTCAACCAGTAAAGATACAACCGGTCGCTGAGTCATAGATATTACCTTATCACCGAAGTCAATGTACGTAAATATCTGATCTCGCCATACACGTTCTGGGGCGATTACATAATCATCTGGGTTAGGAACAAATATATCTAAATCAAACCTAAATTCAGAAGGGTCTATCTTCATAGATTTTATCCAACCATAGTCTTCTCCATCAACGCCCAAGGTATTGCTTGTCGATGACGCCTTTTGGAATATAGATGAAGAACCATTGCTTGTTGCGGTTTTCGCAGAAGAATTGATAGGTAAAACAGCGTTCCCATCAAGAACAACTTCTACCTGCGAGTATGTAATTTCACTTGAATTAGAAGGCTCGCTACGAAGATAGAATATATATTGATTACCAGATTTGCCGGTAACGATGAAATTAGTATCAGAACCTTGATTGCTATCCTCTGGTTTAATTAAAATCGTATTACCTCCTTGCTGAGCTTCAAAAGTAAACAAACCGTTTTTACCGACAACCGCATCAGCAATCTGTTCACCGTTCGGCAAGGTTATCATTGTTACCATACCGTTACGAAGTTTAACTGGCAGTACACTACCTTTTGACCAACTTAACTGAGCATACCCAGGTTTTAAACTGCCGGATGCCATATTTGCAGTTGGATTATCCCAAGCCGTTTGTACACCATAGGATGTTGCAGAGGCGCTTGTATTATACAAAGCACATATTGAAACTATACAAAGTATTGATACATTTAACTTCAATGATTTAAAAAGCGTCATAACTTTTTCCTTCCGTTTCTTTTTTTATTAAATCGTATCTGCCAAATAACCTGTGTTCAAAGGATCACCATTCCCAGATTCTACTTCGTATTCAGAAATACGAATACCCAGCGGGTTGTTTATACGATCTGACCACTTTATTTGCGTATTTTCTCCCATATCTAACTTTACTTTTATTTTATAATCTTTTTTATTCATCTGTCTATCATTATCTGCGCAAAAATATTTAAAGTTTATAGCATATGTGTTATCTGTTCGTGGCTCAATCGCGTTGCTGTCAAATTCGACAGAGCAAGAAAACTCAAAATCAGGTAGATCAGACATCCACGCATTCCACATGTTAGTCTTTGTAAATTCGTTATAAACATCTTGCGTAGACCATGTATAAACTACACCTTCTGAGTCATTATTCCACTTTGTCCGCATAATGTTGGCATTAGGTAAAATTTCGTTTCTGGCCTTGATATATTCACGAATGAAAGCCCGTTTATAACCTTCCAAATTTTCATCTGTTGGGTTCATTTCGCGTAAAATTACCTGCAAGTCGTTTTTAGGTTTTGTCATCAGAAAGAAAACCTGAGGCCTATTTAGTGGGAACATATTGTATAAAGTAATTACCATCGTCACCAGCACAACCAACATCGCTGCAAAGACGAAAGTCATTAATCTGGATAGTAAAATTGGCGGTTCTATACGGTCTTGCAAATCGTTCCTCCCCCGTGTATCAGAACGATTGTAGAAAAAAACAAACGGGCAGTGCAAGTAAAAAGTGCTCTGAAATCATATTTTGGTTAAAAAATTTACTTTTTACTTGCGTGGCGGGGATTAAAACCTTATAATACTTTCCGCTTGATTTTTTATACAAGTGTGCTATTGTATCGCAGACTATTGGGGTCAGCGGTGCAGAAGACGGGTAATAAAATGGTTAAAATAGGGGCATAGTTCAACGGTAGAATATCGGTCTCCAAAACCGCGGATGAGGGTTCGATTCCTTCTGCCCCTGCCAGATTTCTGGTAGTCTGATGGGTTGAAATATAGGCAAGTTTTATGAAGAAAATACTAGAATATATCAAATCGGTTCGCAGTGAATGGTTCAAAATAGTTTGGCCTTCACGCGATAGCGTCATTCGTGCAACTATCATGATTCTGGTTTTTTCTGGTTTGGCGGCGCTGTTCTTTTTTGTCGTTGATAGCGGGCTGAACGCAATTGTAAGTTGGATTTTCTAACGGGCAAAGGAAGTGCAGATGGAAGAAAAAATGCAATGGTTCGTTGTGAACGTTCATACCGGCTGCGAAGATAAGGTTGCGCGTGGATTGCGTGAACAAATTGATAAGCGCCGTTTAAACGCATATTTCGGTGAAATTTTAGTTCCAACGCGTGAAGTTACAGAAGTAAAAGCGGGTAAACGCGTAAAAACAGAAAAAAAGTTTTTCCCTGGTTATATTGTCGTTCAGATGATTATGAATAATGAAACCTTCTCTCTGGTAAAATTAATGCCTCAGGTAATAATGTTCTTGGGTGCTAAAAACAAGCCCATCGCCGTCACAGAAGAAGAGGCACGCAGATTACTGAAACAGGTTGAAGAAGGTTCTGTTGCTACGGATTTGATTGAATACGAAGTTGGACAAGAAGTACATGTAATTGACGGACCTTTTGCCGGCTTTAACGGCGTTATATCAGAAGTAGATAACCTGAAACAGAAAATGACCGTAACGATTTTGGTCTTTGGTCGCGAAACAAGTGTAGAGCTGGACTTTACGCAAGTAGAAAGAGTTTAATCGGGTAACCGACGTGCGTGTGAAAGGCACGCTTGTGGTAGATGCGCCACATCGTACCACAGCACTAACTGAACAAGGAGTGAACAAATGGCGAAAAAAGAAGTAAAAGGGATTGTTAAATTAGTAGTCCCTGCAAAACAGGCAAATCCTGCGCCTCCTATTGGGCCAGCGTTGGGTGCAGCCGGTGTAAACATTGCAGAATTCTGCAAACAGTTTAATGACAAAACAGCTGATAAAGAACCAGGGATGCCAATTCCTTGCATAATCACTGTTTATACAGATCGCAGCTTTGAATTTATTATGAAGTTGCCACCTGTGTCATATTATATTAAAAAGGCATTGAAACTGAAAATTGGTTCTCATAAACCTGGTCGTGATTTTGTCGGTACAATAACAAAAGCACAGATTAAAGAAATTGCAGAAAATAAGATGCCTGATTTAAATTGCTCTACCATTGAATCTGCTATGAATATTGTTGCGGGTCAATGCCGTTCTATGGGCGTAAAGGTGGAGGAATAAGATATGAAACTGACAAAAAGACAGAAAACGTGGGCTCAGTTGGATACAGAAAAAGTGTATACTCTGAATGATGCTATTGAAGCGTTACGTCCATATTGCTCTAAGAAATTTGACGAAAGTTTAGAAGTTGCAATTCGTCTAGGTATTGATATAACAAAGGCTGATCAGAACATTCGAGGAATGTTATCTTTGCCTAATGGTACCGGAAAGATTGTTCGTGTTGCAGTGTTTACTTTGGACGGTGCAGATGAAGCGAAAAAAGCCGGTGCAGATGTTGTCGGCGGTGAAGATTTAATAGAAAAGGTTGCCGGTGGTGAAGTTAACTTTGATCGTGTAATCGCAACACCTGATATAATGCCGAAGATGTCAAAGGTTGCTCGTGTTTTAGGACCAAAAGGTTTGATGCCGAATCCTAAATTGGGTACCGTTACAAATAACATAGCAGAGGCTGTCGCCTCCGCAAAAGCCGGTCAGATTGAATATCGCGCGGAAAAAAACGGGATTATTCATGCCGGTATCGGTAAAATGTCGTTTGCAACAGATAAATTAGTTGAAAACGTAAACGCTCTGGTTGAGCAGTTGAAAAAGGTAAAACCTGCATCTGTAAAAGGTCAGTACATTTTGAGTATGGCTGTTGCTACGACTCAGGGTCCTGGCTTGAAGGTGGAAGTAAAGTAAAATCACGTCGTTGATAATTCAATTGGCGGTGAACAAGATTTCTGTCCAAGACTGATGGTGTCTGAAAAGACTTAATTTCCATCATAGACAAAGAAAAGTATTCTTTGGGGCAGAATATAAGGCCCCACTCGATGTGAAAATCGAATGGAAAGTTTAACAAAACAGGGGATTTTAGAAACTGGTTTTCTGGAATCTTGTAAGTAAGGGTAAAGATATGAGACGCGAAGAAAAATCAGATTTGATTTCAGCGTTGCAGTCGTCCTTGAAAGAAGCAAACGGTGTTTTCGTAATTGAAAACCATGGTTTGACCGTTAAAGAAATGGAAAACCTACGTAATGATTTACGTCCTTTGGTTTCCGTTTTTAAAGTCGTCAAAAACCGTTTGATGAAGTTGGCGTTAAAAGATACCGACTTTGAACCTGTATCTGAAATGATGAAACGTCCGACCGCTGTTGCCGTTGCAACAGATGGTTTGGCTGTTACCAAAGTATTGGTTAAATTTGCGGAAGAACACCCGAATTTTTCCATCATCGGCGGTAAAATGGATTCAGGTATTTTAAGTAAAGACGACATTGTGCAATTATCCAAACTGCCATCCCTGTTGGAGATTCGTGGTAAAATTGCGCGTATATTGGTTGAACCTGCGTCGCGCTTGGCACGTGTTTCGGCAGAGTATGGAAAAAAGAATTAAAATATGCCAGAACATTATGTTCTGACTATGTATAGGAGCAAAAAATGGCAGATATTCAAAAATTAGTTGAAGAATTGTCAAAATTAAGCGTTATGGAAGCAGTTGAATTGTCCAAAGCGCTGGAAGAAACTTGGGGTGTAAGTGCCGCTGCTGCGGTTGCTGTTGCAGCAGGTCCTGCTGCCGCTGCTGCCGAAGAAAAAACAGAATTTGATGTTGTGTTGGCAGAAGCCGGTGCAAATAAATTGGCTGTTATCAAGGCAGTTAAAGACATTACAGGTTTGGGCTTAACCGAAGCCAAGGCTTTGGTTGAATCTGCACCAAAAGCTGTTAAAGAAGCTGTTGCAAAAGACGAAGCCGAAAAAATGAAGGCTACGTTAGAAGCAGCCGGCGCAAAGGTTGAATTGAAATAATTCACTGCGGAATCGTCTGATTCCGATAAAACGATAAGTCGCGATAGATTGCGACAAACGCCACCCACTTGGGAATTTTTCTCAGGTGGGCATAAAGGCGTAAAAAGGCATAACGATTATAATATCGTTCTCGTTTGCAAAACGCACAACAAAAAAAAGGATCGAGACCCATGGCAGTTATCCAAAAACGTAGAAAATCTTTTCGTAAAAGTTTTTTGCAAACTCCGCTTCCAGATTTAGTTGAAATTCAATATAATTCTTACAAGGACTTCTTACAGGACGACGTTGAACCGCAGAATAGAAAAAATATAGGTTTACAAAACGTCTTTTCTTCAATGTTCCCGATAAAAGATTATGCGGGTGTTGCGGACCTTGAATTCGTAGAGTATACATTGGATAAACCTGTATATAACGTCAAAGAATGTATGTTGCGGAATTTGACTTATTCCAGCAAGTTAAAGTTGAAGCTGAAATTGATTTTATGGGATATCACAGAAGACGGTAAGAAAACTTTACGTGATATCAAAGAACAAGAAATTTTCATGGGCGATGTGCCTTTAATGACTGAACGGGGCAGTTTCATCGCTGCCGGTGTAGAACGTGTCATAGTATCTCAGATGCATCGTGCCCAAGGTGTCGTTTTTGCTACGACAAAAGAAGCAAAAATTGCCGGTAATCCTATTACTTATACGGCGCGTATCATACCAGAACATGGCAGTTGGATTGACTTTGAAGAATATAAGGGCGTCATTTACGTACGTATAGATCGTCGTAGAAAAATACCTGCAACTGTTTTGCTACGTTGCTTGCCGGCCGCAGAAGATGAGAAAAAATGGTTGGCAGATCCACGTAAGGCAATCGTTAAAGGTATGAGTGATACAGAAATTTTAGGTGCTTTTTATAAACGTATGCCTTTATCATTTGATGGAAAATTATGGGTTGGTGAAACTTCTGTATTCGAGGGGCTTGATAAATATCGCTTGAATTACGATTTGATAAATCCGAAAGATAAAAAGCCTTTGGCGAATAAGGGCGATCGTATGAATGCGAAACGTTTAGCAAAGATTATGGCTGCTTCTAAACAATACGGAATTATGCCAGATGCTTTGGTAGGCGAGTATTTATTCGATCCGATTATGAATGGCGAAGAAGTTTTATTCCCAGCAGGTACAGAAATCACAGAAGAAATTCTGGCGGATATAGAAAAGTTGGGTATTAAAAATATATCTTTGATTTCTATTGATAACACAACAATAAGTGCTCATATGCGTAATACATTGATTGCCGATAAAACGGCAAATCGTGAAGACGCGCTGATTGAAATTTATAACGTTATCAGACCTGGTGAAAGACCGACGTTAGAAGCGGCAATTAATTTGTTTATGCGTCAAGGTTTTGATTCTGCTTATTATGATTTATCCGCAGTAGGACGCTTTAAAATGAACAAACGTTTAAAAATAGATTCTGGTAAAAGACCAGAAGATGAACGTTTACTGACGAAAGCGGATATTTTGGCGGTATTAAAGACATTAACTAATATAATCGATCATAAAGATACGATTGATGATATAGACAATTTATCCAATCGTCGCGTAAGAACTGTTGGTGAATTGTTGGAACAGACTTTCCGTACGGGTATGGTTCGCATTGAACGTTTGGTTCGTGAAAGTTTGTCGTCACCGAATATTGCTAATATGCAACCACAGGAAGTTATAAATGCAAAACCATTAATGTCTTTGGTTTCCGAATTTTTAGGAACTTCTCAGTTATCTCAGTTTATGGACGCGTATAACCCATTGTCAGAAGTAGAACATAAACGTCTGATTTCTGCATTGGGACCTGGCGGATTAAACCGTGAACGTGCTGGTATTGATGTCCGAGACGTTCATCCGACTCATTACGGTAGATTGTGTCCAATTCATACGCCAGAAGGTTCGAACATCGGTTTGATTAACCACTTGGCAACATATGCGCGTGTAAATCCATATGGGTTTATTGAAACGCCTTATTACGTTGTAGAAAATAGTAAGATTACAGATAAAATGGTGTATCTGACTGCCGATGAAGAATTAGGACATAAAATTGCACAGGGTAATACACCTACCACGTCGTCGGGCGTTCTGTCAGAAGATGTAGTAACCGCACGTGTTGACGGTGAATTTACTATGGTTCCAAAAGAAGAAATTGACCTGATTGACGTTGCACCTCGTCAGGTTGTGTCCATTGCAACAGGTTTGATACCGTTCGTTGAAAATGATGACGCAAACCGTGCTTTGATGGGATCAAACATGCAACGTCAGGCCGTTCCTTTGTTACGAGTTCAGGCACCTCTGGTTGGAACGGGTATAGAACGTGAAGTTGCACGTGATTCCAGAACGGGTAAAGTTGCAAAACACAGCGGTATCGTTGAATCTGTTGACGCAAATCGTATTGTTGTAAAATGTATGAATAGCCGTAACGTTGTAACGGGTGTTGATATCTACAACTTGGAGAAATTTGAACGTAGCAATAGTGAGACATTAATACATCAGAAACCTTTGGTAAAAGTCGGTGACCGTATTTCTGCGGGCGACATTATTGCCGACGGTTCCGCAATGAATTATGGTGAACTGGCTTTGGGACGTAATGTTTTAGTCGCATTTGTTCCTTGGCGTGGTTATAACTATGAAGACTCTATTGTTATATCAGAACGAATTTCTCGTGATGACGTGTTTACTTCTATAAAGATTGTAGAAAAAGAAATCAAGGTTCGTGATACTCAGTTAGGACCAGAAAGTTTGACACGCGATATTCCAAATGTCAGTGAGGAAGCATTAAAGAACTTGGATGAATCTGGCATCATTTATGTCGGTGCACGCGTTAAACAAGGTGATATTTTGGTTGGTCGTGTATCTCCTAAATCAGAAACTTTGTTAACACCGGAAGAGGCATTATTGCGTAATATATTCGGCGAAAAAGCACTTAATGTAAAAGATTCTTCATTAAAGGTCGGACCGAATGAAGAGGGTACTGTTATCGGAGTTAATGTGCTGACTCGTCATGGTGTAAAGAAAGACGATCGTACGCAGATGATAGAACTGCAAAAAATTGAAAAGATTAACAAGGATAGAGAAGAAGAAACTTCTATCATTGAAAAAGGTTTTGCAGATCAGGTATTTCAGATTGCAGAAGGTCAAGTTATTGACGCCGGTACTGGCAGTTTAAAACCGTTTATAGGTAAAAAACTGACAGAAGAAGTCTTTGAAGGAATAAGACCTTCGGATGTTAAAAAGTTGGTTGTACGTAATAAAGAAGCGCAAGAAAAAATTGATGAATTGCGCGAACAGCATCTTGTTAAACTGAAAGCTCTTAATGACAAGGCAGATGCAGAAATCGCAAAGGTTACAGAAAGTAATTCTTTGAATGCAGGTGTCTTGAAAGAAGTAAAGGTTTATATTGCTCATAAAATGAAACTGCAACCTGGCGATAAAATGGCAGGTCGTCACGGGAATAAGGGTATAGTGTCCAAGGTTGTTCCGATTGAGGATATGCCGTATATGGAAGACGGTACCCCAGTAGACATTGTTTTAAATCCTTTGGGCGTGCCAAGTCGTATGAATATCGGTCAGATATTAGAAACGCATCTTGGTATGGCAGCGCGTACATTGGGTCAGCAGATAGGCGAGGTTCTGGAAGAAGTTAAGCAGAAACGTGCCGTAACTGATGACCTGCGTACAATTATGGGTAAAGTTTATGGAAAAGATGCTACTGAAAAACTAGAAAAAATGACGGATACAGATGTTCGTGCAGAAGCGGCGTTGTTGAAAGATGGTGTACCTATGGCTACGCCGACATTTGATGGTGCAACGTCAGATGATATTCGTTCAATGTTAAAGTTGGCAAAATTACCGGAATCAGGGCAGTTCACATTATACGACGGTATGACAGGTGAAAAATTTGCGCGTCCTGTTACGGTTGGCGTAATGTACATGTTGAAATTACATCATCTTGTTGATGAAAAGATTCATGCACGTTCAATCGGTAATTACTCTTTGGTGACTCAGCAGCCGTTGTCTGGTAAAGCGCATATGGGCGGTCAGCGTCTGGGTGAAATGGAAGTTTGGGCACTGGAAGCACATGGCGCAGCTCATTTACTGCGAGAAATGCTGACTGTAAAGTCGGATGATATTACAGGACGCACAAAGATGTACGAGGCGATAATATCTGGCAGTAATGATATTCAAACTGGTACTCCGGAAGCCTTTAACGTACTTGTTCGCGAATTGCGCGGTTTAGGTTTGGCAGTAACACCAAAAAAAATGGATTAAGTGGCGGCGGCTGTGCATCATTAACTAGCAGTTAATGCCCGCCAGCCACGTGGTACTTTTAGCGACAAAAAGGAGCAAAATAAATGACCAATATGTTGCAGAAGATATTCGGACAAATAGAAACCAAGGAACAGTTTGATGCTTTACGCATTACCATTGCATCACCAGAAGAAATTCTTTCTTGGTCGCACGGCGAAGTTAAAAAACCAGAAACTATCAATTATCATTCGTTAAAACCAGAACCAGATGGTTTGTTCTGCCAGCAGATTTTCGGTCCGATTAAGGATTATGAATGCGCATGCGGTAAGTATAAAAGAATTAAATATCGTGGTGTAATTTGTGATCGCTGCGGAGTAGAAGTTGGCTCTTCATCTGTTAGACGCGAACGTATGGGGCATATTAAATTAGCTATGCCTGTTGCGCATACTTGGTTCTTGCGCGAAGGTAAAATTGCTACTTTGTTAAATAACTTGCCACAGAAAAAACTTGAACAAGTTATCTCGTACGATGCGTACATTGTAATTGAACCAGGTCTGACTAATTTAAAACAATATGATGTTATAAGTGAAGATGAATATCAAAAAGCAGTTGAAGAATTCGGTGCAGACGCGTTTCACGTTGGTATAGGTGCAGAAGGTGTTCGTAATATTATCGCAAACTTGGATATGGGTGATGAACGTACGCGTCTGCGTGCAGAACTGGCCGAAACAAAATCCGAAGCAAAACGAAAGGGCTTGATTAAGCAGTTAAAATTAGTCGAGGCTTTTTTGGATTCTAAAACAGATCCTGCATGGATGTTGCCAGATATTATACCAGTTATCCCACCAGATATGCGTCCGTTGGTAACTTTGGATGCCGGACACGTTGCAGCATCTGATTTAAATGATTTGTATCGTCGTGTTATTATTCGTAATAACCGTCTGAAAAGATTTATAGAAATGCACGCACCGGACATAATCGTTCGTAATGAAAAGCGTATGTTGCAAGAAGCGGTAGATTCATTATTTGATAACGGTCATAAGGCGCGTCCTATGGTTTCGCAGAATCGCCGTCCATTGAAATCTTTATCAGATTCTTTGCGCGGTAAAAGTGGACGTTTTCGTATGAATTTGTTGGGTAAGCGCGTTGATTATTCCGGTCGAAGCGTTATTGTGTCTGGACCGTCATTGAAATTGCATCAGGTAGGTCTGCCTAAAAGCATGGCATTAGAGTTATTTAAACCGTTTGTTTTTGCTAGATTACTAGCGGGTGATTATGCAAATACACTTAAAACTGCTCGTAAAATGGTTGAAAACGGTGAAGATGTCGTTTGGGAAATTCTGGAAAAAGTCATTCATGAACATCCTGTTTTACTGAACCGCGCACCGTCGTTACATAGATTGTCTATGTTGGCGTTTGAACCGGTGCTGATTGAAGGTAAAGCAATACGGTTGCATCCTTTGGTCTGTAAGGGATTTAATGCGGACTTTGACGGTGACCAGATGTCTGTTCATGTGCCAATTTCATTAGAGGCTCAGCTAGAAGCACGTACCTTGATGCTGTCGTCTAATAATGTTCTGTCACCTGCAAATGGTGAGCCTATGATTGTACCTACGCAAGATATGGTTTTGGGCGTTTACTATATATCTCTGATTAATGGCGAACACACAGAAAAATCACCACGTTTTGCAAATATGGACGAAGTACAGTTGGCTTTGGAAAACAAGACGATTACTTTACATACGCCTATTATTGCGCGCATTAATGGTAAAACATACAAAACAACAGCGGGTCGTATGATTCTGGGTGAATTATTACCGAAGTCTGATAATGTGCCATTTGATTTGGTAAATAAAGTTATGCCGGTAAAAGAAATTAAGTCTTTGTTGGCAACAACTTATGAGCGTTGCGGTGATAAAGCAATGATTCTTTTAGCGGACGCTTTAAAGAATACCGGTTTTGAACAGGCAGCACGAAGTGGTATTTCTATCGGATTTGATGACGTCGTAATTCCGGAAGAAAAGAAAGATTTAATCGCAGAATCTGAAAAAGCTGCCGAAGAAATAGAAGATCAATATCAGAACGGTTTGTTGTCTGCCGGTGAAAGACATAACAAGTTAATCGATTTGTGGCAGAAAACAACAGATAAACTGGGAGATTTGGCGTACGCAGCACTTGGTAAAACAACTGGTGATAATTGGAATTCTGTATTAATGATGGCTTTGTCCGGTGCGCGCGGTTCTAAAAGTCAGATTAAACAGTTAGCCGGTATGCGCGGTATGATGCAGAAACCAGATGGCTCTATTATTGAGGTTCCTATTATTTCGAACTTCAAAGAAGGCTTAACCATGGCGGAATACTTTACGTCTACTCACGGTGCGCGTAAAGGTATGTCAGATACGGCGTTAAAAACCGCAGAAGCCGGTTACTTGACGCGTCGTATGGTAGAATTAGCCCATAATACTGCCATTACAGAAATTGATTGCGGTACGAAAGACTTCATAACAGCAAAGCCTGTATACCAAGGCAGTACTTTATCTGTTGCACTGGGGGATGTTGTTTTGGGACGTACGGCGGCTCATGATATTATACATCCTATAACCAAAGAAGTTATCGTTAAAGCAGGAGATTTAATAACAAAAGCAGCGGCAAAAAAGATAAATGAATCTGGACTGCCGACGGTTGATGTTCGTAGCGTTTTAACGTGTTGCAGTGATGGTTTGTGTGCAAAGTGCTATGGTATGGATTTATCTCGTAATGCGCTGGTTCACGTTGGTGAAGCAGTTGGGCTTTTAGCAGGGCAATCAATCGGTGAACCGGGAACTCAGTTAACATTGCGTACTTTCCATATCGGAGGCGTCGCAGAAGGTGGGGCAGAAAGCCACTTTATAGAAGTCCCCGTTGAAGGTACTGTAAAGTTTTCTGGGGTAAATACAATTAAAAACTCTGCAGGGCGCATAGTTGTATTGTCTAGAAATGCTGAAGTATCAATCGTAAATGATAAGAATGAAACTTTATTTACAAGCAATTTACCGTATGCTTCAATGCTTATTGTAAATGAAGGCGAAAAAGTAGAAAAGGGCGCAAAAATTGCGGAATGGGATCCTTATTCTAATACGATTATTGCCGAAAAAGACGGTATCGTTCAGTTTAATGATTTAATTGAAAATATTTCTTATCAGGAAGAAGTTGATTCTACAACTGGTATCGTTTCTAGAAAAGTTATTAACTGGCGAGCAAATACAAAGAAAGCGTTGAACCCTTCTATTACATTAGTAAATGAAAAGGGTGAGGTAATTTCTTTGGGCGGTAAAAAAATTGCAGAGTATATGTTGCCGATGTATTCAATACTAAACGTTTCAGACGGAGCAAAAGTTTCTGCGGGTGATGTATTAGCAAGAATACCAGTTCAGTCTAAGCGTACAAGCGATATTACCGGTGGGTTACCGCGTGTAAATGAATTGCTGGAAGTTCGTCGTCCTTCAAATCCTGCTTTACTGGCTGAAATTGACGGTACAATAGAGCTAGAAGATGCAAAATCAAAGGTAATAATTCGTATTGTCCCAGATGACGGTACTGCACCTTTTGAATATGTCGTACCAAAAGGAACGAATTTGTTAGTTCGTAGCGGTGATGTTGTAAAGAAAGCCGAAAAATTAGTAGACGGTGAACCCGTTCCACAAGATATTTTACGTATCTTGGGTCAAAAAGCCTTGGCGACATTTATGGTGGAACAAATACAGCAGGTTTATCGTTTACAAGGCGTTGCGATTAATGACAAGCATATAGAAATTCTGATACGCGAAATGACTCGTCGTGTTGAGATAACAAATCCTGGGGATACTACGTTCTTGACTGGCGGAATAGTTGATCGCGTCGAATTTGAAGAAGAAAATGCTCGCGTTGTTCGTGACGGTGGTAGACCGGCAGAAGCATCGCAAGTTTTGGTTGGTTTGACGCGTGCATCTTTGACAAGTAGTTCTTTCATATCTAATGCTGCGTTCCAACAGACTACGAAGGTATTAGTTGATGCCGCAATCAGCGGTTCAACCGACAAATTAACGGGTATAAATGAAAACTTGATTGTCGGTCGTCTTATACCTATCGGTACTGGTGCATACGTACATCGCGTCCGTGAAATTGCCAAGGAAGAAGAAAAGGCAGAAAAACTGGCACGTGAAGGCGGTAATCAACAACAGTTATTAGATTTATAATATTTGTAACTCATAAAAGGCGTTCGGGGTAATATATATACCCGAGCGCCCAAAGTTTCGCAAATGAAAGAAAAACCGGCAATATTTTGTGATATAGATGGCGTTGTAAATAAAAAATTTGCAATTGCTAATTATGACAGGTTCGGGGCACCAAACGAAAATATGATAAAAGTTCTAGAAACTTTGGGTCGTGATTTTACAATCGTATTTATCACCGGTCGTTGGGCAATGGGGCAAAAGAAAGTAGAAAATCATATAAATGAATTGTTGCCGAATATAAAAAAATTAATATTCTGTAAAGAACATGATTATTTAGGAACTACGGCGGAATTTAAATTGGCTACGATAATTAACTTAGAAAAGCAGGGGTATAAGTTTTATATGGGGTTGGATGATCATAGTGCTGTAATAGGTTTAATGCATAACCATGGAATGTTTGTTGCACAGGTAATATCAGATTAAAGTTTTCCTTGCAAAACAATAAGATTTTAATAAAATATCAAACTGTAAATAAAAGGATAAAAAATGGCAACGCCAAAAAGTAAAACAAGTAAAGCTCGTTCAGCACAACGTCGTTCTCATGACGCGCTGTCTATAATGCCATGCAGTGTATGTAAAACTTGTGGCGAAAAGAAAAGACCACATCATGTATGCCCTGCGTGTGGCGCAAAATAATGTGAAAAAAATATTACGGCAGATTGGTACTTTGTGTACCTTTCTGCCTTTTTAATGTACTATGTCGACGGAAAAGAAAATTATCGCAATTGATGCAATGGGCGGAGATAAAGGTCCAAACGCCGTTCTTGGTGGTATGAATCAGTTTTTATATCAAAACGGTGAAGATAAAGTTTTCTTTCGTCTGTTCGGTGATGAAGGTAAATTGCGTAAATTATTAACGAAATATCCTAGGGTCGCTCGTAATTGCGAAGTAATTCATGCTCCTAACTCTATCAAAGCCACAGATAAAGTTCGTGACGTAATTCGGCATGCGCAAGATACTTCCATGTACATGGCAATAAAGGACGTTCGTGAAGGAAATTCTGCCGCCATAGTAAGTGCTGGAAATACAGGAATATTAATGTCTTTATCAAAGTTGGCTTTAAAAACCATTGACGGTATTTCAAGACCCGCAATTACAACAATGTTGCCGTCTGGTGGTGGCGATTCTCGTGTGGTAGTCCTTGATTTAGGTGCAAATGTACAGTGCGACGAAGGTAATCTATTTGACTTCGCCATTTTAGGTAGCGTTTATGCGGAAGTAATCGGTAAAATGCCTAAACCAAAATTGGGTGTTTTGAATATCGGTGAAGAAGATACAAAAGGTAATGAGACTCTACAGAAATTGAATAAATTATTAAGTGCTCATAAAGATGAACTGCCATATGAATATATAGGTTTCGTTGAAGGAAACGATATAGGCGGTGGCAACGTTCAGGTAGTTGTGACAGACGGTTTTACAGGAAATATAGTTTTGAAAACTGTTGAGGGTACCGCAAAATTGATAAAACGTGTATTGGTTGATAATTTAAAAAAGTCTGTTTTAGCAATTATTGGGGCGTTCTTTCTGGTTCATGTTTTTAAACGTTTAAAAAATAAAATCGATCCGCGATCTTATGCAGGGGCAACTTTTCTAGGATTAAATGGTTTTTCTGTAAAGACTCATGGAAACAGTGATGCTTTGGCTTTTGCGAATTCTATAAAATATGCAGCGGATTTAACAGGTGCAAATTTGAACGATTTAATTAAAACACGTGCACAGTCCGTAGCAAAAATACGTGAAGAAATATTAAATCAAACCGAATAAGATAAATGTTTTTTCAAATGGGAATACATGAATATTGATATTAATCGCTTTTTAAGCGATTTTTTTATTGTATTTCAATGGAGAGAAAATATGACGTTTGTAAAAAAAATTCCTTTTTATATTATTGTCTTTTATAGTATTTCTGCATATGCAACAGATGTTGCAGATTTTAGTTCTTTTTATAGTGCCTATAAAACAAATGTTCCACAAAATAACATCAATATAACTTCTGATTTAACCGCAACGCAGTTGGTTGGAGTTGCTGGAAGTTCTATTACAGGTATTGATGGCGGAGGATATAATTTTAACGGTGGAAATTATAACGGGTTTACGGTATCAAGCGAAAGTAGCATTTATTTTGCAAATAGCGGTAATTTTACTATCTCTGGGCAAAACGCAACAATAGAAAATTCTGTTAACAGTTTCTATCAGTCTGGGCAAGGCGCAGTATTTTCAAATGTCGGAGGTGATTTAACAATAGAAAATTCTGCTTTCAGTAATAATTCTTCCAGATATGGCGGGGGGGTTTTTTATCAAACTAATAGCGGTAATTTAAATATTTCAAATAGCGCATTCCAAAATAATAGCGTTACGCGTAGTAACGGCGGTGTTATTTATAATCAGTACAGAACAACTGCAAACATAGACGGTAGTTATTTTCAAAATAATTCCGCTGTTAATTATGGTGGTGTCGTATTTAACGACGGCAATTTAAATATAACCAACAGCGTTTTTAACGCTAATACCGCCAGTAGTGGTGCTGCGATATATAACTCAAATACTGTCACAATGAGCGATGTTTATTTTGTTGGTAATAACGGCACAGATTCGGTCGGTGCAGTTTATACTACGGGTATGATGGACATAACAAACGGTACATTTGAAAATAATACCGGAGAGACGGGCGGGGCAATAGGAGTCTACGGAATCATTGGAGATGTTTTATATACCGTCGTAAAAGATTCTACATTCACAAATAACAGCGCAACATATGGTGGTGCTCTTTATAACTGGGACGATACCTATATAATTGATAGCACTTTTTCAAATAATACAGCGACAGATGGTGGCGGTGCTATTTTTAATATAAACGCATTGTTTTTAATTGCTCAGAATTCGGACATAGAATTTACAGGTAATACATCTTCTGGTGAATCTAATGCTATATATACTACAGAAATGCTCGGGATAAATGCGGCCGAGAATCAGCAGGTTATTTTTAATGATAAAATAACCGGTTCCGGTTCGATAGTAATAAATAATCCGTATACCTTGGAAGAAAATGTTATGCCGACAGGTGGAACAGTAATACTTAACGAAGATATGAGCGGTTTCGTAGGAAATATAACAATAGCATCAGGAAATGTTCAGTTAACAGATAACGGTAAATTTTTTAGTGCAGAAGATTTACAAGTATCCGGAGGTGTTTTAGATTTAGGAACAACAAATGCCACAGTCGGTTCTGCAACTTTCGGTTCTGGTTCGGCGTTAAAGTTAAGCATTCAAAGTGAAGATAACTATGGGTACTTAAATGCAGATACTTTTTCCATTTCAGAAGACGCGCTTTTAAACGTGGTTTTAAATTCTGACGTTATGACGAATAGAGATTCTTTACAGTTTCAATTTCTGCGAAGTTCAAATGAAATAACAGATAATTTTTTACCGGAAATAGATAACAATATTTATGCTTTTGTGAAGTTAGGAAATGGTTGGTACGAAGTTTTACAAGAAAGTACTTTTTTGGACATAATAAGATTATCTGGAGGTTCTCAGAACAATGAAAATACTGCAATAAGTTGGCAAACTGTGCCAATAGGCGAAGGTGAAATAGCAAACGAAGTTTATGAGTTATTAGATTTACTTGTTCAGACCGATGCTGGTGAATATATAAAAGCCTTGACAGCACTTGCACCGTCTCCTGCACCTTTGATGCAGATACTTGGCACATCTTATTCGGAAAGGTTTGAAAAATTAATTTCTCTTGATTCTCGGCTGGAATCAGATTTTGGAAACGGAAAATTATGGGTCGCTGCACTAGGGACTTTGGGAAGACTGAAAGAGGATAAAGTTTATGCTAATTTTGATATATACGGATACGGCTTTGGTTTAGGTGCAGAATTTGAAATTAATAATTGGGACATTGGTGCAGTATATACTTATCAGTATGACAGGTTGAAAAGTTGGGCCAGAATAATACATGCGCCCGCAAATGGTGGAGGGCTGTATGCAAAATATTATAATAACGGTTTCATTTGGAATAATGTCGCTAGTATTTTTTACAGCGATTTAAGTGAAACTAAAAACGTTGCAGGGTTGCAGTTGTATGATGATATGGGCGTTTATACTACAAGTCTGTGGTCTGACTTAGGTTATGAAATACCTGTTTATGATACTGTTTTAACTCCCAGTGTCGGTATGAAGTATACCTTTATGCATCGTCAAAATTCCGTTGATACGGCGGGGCAAGAATTATCTTCTGCAAACCTTGATTTTTTAACGACTTATGCAGATGTTAGCGTGCAGCATGTTTTTGAGTATGATAATGGATTTAGTTTTGCTCCAGTCCTGAGTTTTGGAGGCTCTTATGACTTGCTTGCAGAAATAGATGATATAAATGTTGAAATATCAAATAACATATACTCTATTTCATCTGAAAGATTACCGCAATGGCAAGCAATCGCCGGTTTGAAAATAAAAATGTGGTTTGGTGATTTGTATGGACTGGAAATCGGTGCGGATGCCACTTGGCGAAAAGGGTATAGCAATTATACTGGTATGTTAAAGGGGAGTATGCGTTTTTGATAAAAAAGAACCGTCGCCAATTACTTGTCGACGGTTGCTCCCTTCCTTCTGGTTATCCAGAAACTTTTTTGCATGCTCTGTCATTTACCGCGCGCGGAATTCAGGCTGCTTTTGCAATTGTCTGAACGGTTTCTTTATCTTCTGCGTCCATAATTTTTTTTGCTTCGGCAAAAACCATTTCTTTTACGCGTAGTGCCAAAGTCTTGGTTTCTAAGGTTTCAGCGGCAACTTCGAAGTTATCTGTACGAATTTGTAAGGAAACGTATGCACCAACCAAAGAAGTACGAGGTAAGTCCTCTATTGAACGAGGAGCATTGTTTTTTCCGATTTGTAATTCGTCAGATAATGATATTATTTGACGGTCTTCGTTAACCCAAACCGTCGTCGTTAAAACTTGGTTCAGAGCAATCATTATTTCTTTTATATTTTTTGACATGCGCGGTTCCCTCCTTTCTGGGTGTTGTTTAAAATTTAATCGAATTTGTATTGACATTATGTATTTACAAATTTGCAAATTAAATTTTATTTTGTTTTTTTGTTTTTCCCAGAAATCCGGTTTTTTGGCGGTTTTCTGGGGCTTTTAACGGTTTTCTCCTTGTCTATACCACAATCTTAGAACAAAAACGAATCGCAGGTCAAGAAGAAAATGTATTTATTTGAATTTTATTTTAATTTTGTATTGTTTTACTTTTAAAACCATAAAATACCATAATTTAATTATAAATTGTCATTGACAACCATAAAATGACATGCTAAATTTCATTTGAAGTCGGAAAGGGGAACCGGGCAGATGCCCAGAACAAAGACGGAAAAAAATGTCATTGTTTCTCTCATCTTATGAAAATCGTTTGGATACCAAGGGGCGCATATCTGTACCTGCCTCCTTTCGGGCTTCTGTCGCAAATGAAAGATTTTCTGGCGTCGTTTTGTACCGCTCGTTTACGCATAATTGTATCGAGGGACTGTCAATGTCTCGAATGGAACAGTTGGCTGCCGCAACAGATAAAATGGGCGTTTTCGATAGCGATTTGGATGATTTGTCTGCAATGTTGTTTGCCGATGCTAGACCGCTGATATTTGATGTTACAGGACGAATCGTCATACCAGATGATTTACTAAAACATGCGGGTATTACAGATAAAGCGATTTTTGTTGGTCGCGGAAACAGTTTTCAAATATGGAACCCTGATGCTTTCAAAAAAGTACAAGAGAAATCGCTTGATAATTTACGAACTGTTCGACCAAATCTGACCATTTTATAACAATTTAATTTTTTATTTTTTGATATAAAAGTTTATAAAAAAAAACCGCCAAACGGCGGTTTTTAATTGTTGTTAAACATTGCTTGAACCCACTCGCTTAATTCACTGTTAGTCGAGGCATTCTGATTTCCATTAACACTCATACAACTTGTAATTATAGACTTACAAGCATTTATAGCAATGTTGTTTCTTGTAGAATTTCTACCTGTATCACTGCCTACATCACTTCCTGTTCCTGGCTGAGATGTTGTTTCTGTTTCGTCATAGTTATTCTGTGCCAGACAGGATGCTACGTCTAAAATACAACTTTCAGCAAAATCTGCCAATACTTCATCTTGAGCAGATTTTATTTGAATTAATGTTCTGTTCAAGAATTCTTTAATCACGTTGTTTTTCGGATTGTATTTGACGTTTTGTCCGGAACCTGTATATGTAACATCTTGACATTTGTTCAAGACAGATATGCACATACCGTAATTTTTACCATCACTATTATCATGATAGCCGATTTTGTTTTGCAAGAATTCTGACATCAAAACAGATGGTACTTGTGCCGATGTTTCTGTTACTGTTGTTTCAATATAGTCACTTAAAGAACCACCGTCATTTTCTGTTGCCCATGCATTTTTATTGGTGTCGTATACCCATGTTTTATAAATGTCCGCGTTTTCAATATCTCCTGGTATACCGGGTTTACTGCCTACGACAACTTCGCCATTTACGATAAATTTACCTGTCGGATCTAAACAGTTTTCATAGTCATCACCGCATACAAAGTCGTCCTGCATGCATGAATCCAGAGCATTTATACAACCACGTAAGTCATAAGTATTTTTTTGTTGAGCAACTAATAAACGTGCCTTTTGTAAAACACTGGTCGCATTCCTTACCGTTGAAGACATTTGTGTGTTCGAATCGGAAAGACTGCGTTCATAGGCAATACATTGTTTGTCTATTTCCAGATCATAAGCATTGGTTATGATAGATGTATCAACCCCTTGCGCTGCACAACTGTTAAGTACAGATGCTTTACAACGAGCCACAGCAGTTTTATATAATTGTTCGCCACGTTGATTACTTATACTGCTTGTATCTGTACCAAGCAGAGAACTTAAATTAAACCCTGTGCTATCAATGGTAAAGTCTAATAATCCTGTTAAATCCAAACTTAAACTGCTGGAAGTTGATGCGGAAGCAGATTCTACATCTATAATCATACTTTTAATTTTATCCAAATCGTGTTTAAGTTGTGTGTTATCGGTTGTTTGTTGCATTTCTAACTCAGCCTCTGTCTGAGTAAACAAAGTTTCTATTTCTTCGGAAGTTAAACCGATATATTGAATTTTTTGTGCAACATCTTGTAATTCTTCGGTCGCCTTTTTCAGTGCTTCTTCGGTTTCTGTATAATTTTTTAAATTCGCACTGCAACTGCAACGCCCTTGATTATCATCTAATACATTGCAGAAGTTATCCATACATGCTGTATATTGAGCCTTGCAGAAATCTGTCAATTGAGCCAGTTCGTCTAATGACATAGAAGAAGAAGTTGTACTTTCTGTTGTAGTAGATGCTGTTGTTGTCCCAACGCTAATCGTAGGAATTCTTGACCTTACAGAAGAGGTTGTTGATACGCGATATAATGGTATGTTTACGGTATCTGTTTGAACAATTGATGCACGTGCCGTATTTACGTTATTTGTTTGTGTACTTGTACGCGAAGTTACCCCAGGTGTTTGAGTCGATGTACGTGTTGTTGTAGAAGGTCTTTTACTTGCAGTTGTGTTTGTTGTAGTTGATGCAGCAGGGCGCGTTGGTGTTGCCCGAGATGCCGTTGTCGTAGCAGAACGCGTTACAACTGTTCTTGCGGGTGTTGTTGCGCTTACGTTTCTTGTAGAAACGTTTCGTGCCGATGTAGTTGTAGATGTTGCAACAGTTCGTGACGCAGCAGCACGACCGTTAGAACTTCTGGGACTTACTGCCGTAGGAACAACAGGTGTGACAATTTTTTGCTGTTCTTCTTGTTCTTGTTGGTTTTCCTCTTTTTCTGTAATAGGTTCTGCATATTCGTCAGAATATTCCAACATTTCTTCATAATAATATGCAGGCGCAATTTCTGCAAATGCAGGTAGTACCAACAGACCGCTTAATACTGCAATAAATCTTTTCATAATAAAAACTTCCCTTCTATTATGAATAATTTTATCATATTAACAAAATCTGTGCAAACAAAAAATAGACAATAAATTATATTTAGGATTATTAACATTTTTAATGAATTTGGCTTGTAAATTGAAGTTAAGTTATAATATAATACTTTTCAAAAGGTGAAAATTGTCATTTTTGAAAAAAGCATTTTTATTTATAATTTCTTTACCGTTAATGGGGTGTACAACAGTTCCTACTACTATGAAAGATGAAAGACTTCGTTGTTATACTCCAAAAGTAACGGCGGCTGATTTTAATTATGATCCTATGCAGACACCAATTGCAAAGCACTATAAGAAAGAATTGGAAAGTGCAGAAAATATGAGTGGGGCAACTCTGATAGAAGACGGTCTGTCCGCTTTCGTTATCAGGGCAGCGTTTGCTCGTATGGCAACTAAAACAATAGACTTACAGACTTACATTTATAGTAATGACTTTTCTTCCAAGGTTTTAATCGGTGAACTAAAAAATGCTGCTGATAGGGGGGTAAAGGTCAGAATATTGATTGACGATTATGGAACTAAGTCCGATATCGCTGATGTACTTTTGTTAAATCAGCACCCTAATATAGAAGTCAAGGTATTTAATACGGTTTCTAATCGTTCCAGACTTTTATATTACCCGCAATTTTTAATGGATTTTAATCGTCTAAATTCCAGAATGCATAATAAATTATTTATCGTTGATAATGTTGCTTATATTACGGGTGGTAGAAACGTTGGTAGTAATTATTTTTATCCTGAAACAGCGTCTAATTTTTCTGATACGGACGTTTTATTCGTCGGGGATATGACGAAATATGCAACCGCAAGTTTTGACGAATATTGGAATTATCATTTATCTATACCTGCTTCGGTTTTCCCGAAAGCGAAATCAAAAAAGGCTTCAAAAAAATTAGAAAAGAAATTTGCCGAAATTCAGAAAAAAAGTAAGGAAGATATCAAGCAATATAACAAAATAATATCGCGCGTTCAACGCGAGTACGAAGAAAATAATTTCGATTTCTGTTGGGGACAAGGAAAATTCTTGGCGGATCCGCCGTCAAAAGTTGAAATGTCGATGAAGCAGAAAGAAGAATATCAAGGTGAAATAATAAAAGCACTTCAACACTTGTGGAATGAAACAAAAGATTCCGTTTATTTATCTGCCGCTTACTTCGTCCCAGGACAGGGCGGTTTAGAACATATGCTGCACGAAGAAAAATCTGGTGTTCATATGACTATCGTGACGAATTCTTTGGCATCTACTAACGCACCGACTGTTTATGCAAAATGGGAAAAGTACAGAAAAAAACTGATTGAATCTGGTGCAGACGTTTATGAATTCATGTTGTCTGCTGAAAATCTGCGGGGTAAAGAACATGATAGAGAACGTCATCAATCTAGTTTTTCTGTGTTGCATAGTAAAACAATAGTTTTTGATGATGATATCTCGTGGATAGGCAGTTTTAACTTAGATCCACGCAGTGCATATTATAATACAGAAAATGTTGCTATATTTGAAAGTAAAGAATTTGCAGATAAATTACGTGAAATGATAATACGTGATACGAAAACTTCATGGCGTGTCACTATTGAAGATGGTGACCCTGTCTGGACTGGTAGCAGACCCGGTGATAAAAAACCGCGCGTATATCATAAATCTCCGGATACAACTATATTCAGACGTATGTGGAAGAATATTACAAACCTTGTCCCAGAAAAGTTCGTGTAAATAAAAATATAAATAATTTTTTAATGTTTTACTTTACATTTTTTTGAATTTTTATCCGCAATAGATAAAGCAATTGCAACTGCTTGTTTATGTGGTTTTCCTGCTTTTATTTCAGTTCTAATATTTTCAGAAATTGCTTTACGAGAACAACCTTTTATTAACGGCATAACGTATCCTTATTTATTTAATAATAATTATACATAAACTAGGATAGTTGTAAAACAAGAAATAATTCATTAATGGTGGGATAATAAATGTAAAATTAGGCTGATTATAAAGATAATAGTTATTATGCCAAGTATTATTTTTTGTGTTTTATGACCACCTTTTTCATGACAATGTTCACATTCGCATTTGCAATCTCGTAAGACTAAGTACCAAGACAAAACAAGCATCAAAGCAGAAAAAATGAATAACCAAGGCTCAAACCAATGAGGAATAAATTCAGCATGCGCAACTTCTGGGGCAAATAAAGATATAACAGATAACACAATTGGTAACACACAGCAAAATAAGTGCGGTAAAAGACTGGCAAATATTCCTAATTTTATCGCTTTGTTTTTCATATAAAAAATCCTTGGGTTCAGTGGTATCCCCAACAGGAATCGAACCTGTATCAAAGGTTTAGGAAACCTCTATTCTATCCAGTTGAACTATGGGGACGATGAATTATATTTTAT
>CALXPB010000007.1 GCA_944390225.1 uncultured Alphaproteobacteria bacterium | reverse complement strand
CGAGACCAACGCACGATTTACAAATACTTAAACCTGGCATACCTGTCGCCACGGATTATCAACGACATCATGGACAGAAAAATCCCATCACATATCAACCTGCAGACCTTGTTCCAGATTGCAAGTAAGCATGAGAATTTCGCAGAACAGGAACGGGAGTTTTATTGTTAAGAATTCTTTATAAAACGGCTACCAAGTTTAATAAATCTATTTAATACATTTATAGCGGCCTCTACAGCCATACACTTATCCCAGGAATCGTCTTTTATCTGTATGGCATTACAGTTGGTACAAATAAAAAAATTATCAATAGTATGATGCTTTGTTTGATTATACCTTTCGTAAACATATATAAGCAACCCATCACGCAACATATATTCCACAATCTTTCCTATTGAATCCGGCGCCCAAGAATTTTTATACGATTGTTTTAAAATAGTAATTTTATCTTCAGGGCTAATATTAACATCTTTTAAAAGTTTTATAATATTTGAATTATTCTTACCGGATTTTATGAACTTGTAACCAACTCTTTTTAAAGACTCTATATCCTTATTTTTACAACTTTCTTGATGGGGTGGCAACTGTCCAAAAACGCATTCATCAGTGAAATGTAATTTTAAACATTTTATATTCATATAATTAAAATATATTAAATCTTTACGATATCGTTTCGCATACAAAAAAATTGCCAGCCCCTCTATCATATTACCAACCAACAACAATGCGTCTCTCCCTTTCGCATGATGCAATCCAATGCTATCTTGCAATATAGTAGCTATAGTCCCAGCAGTGTTTGTTATGTTACAGAACAAATTCATATACATTCTCTTTACAACGGAACTATCACTCTCTTCACACAGAGCTTTATATACTTCAGCAGAATTTTGTACTGTCTCCATAAGTTCATGCGCCATTGATGCTTCTTGTTCTATAAGTAACGCGTATTCGTCTAACTGTTCCTGCTTCGGATTAGGCATATTTCCTACCTTTCTTTTATAAAAGTTATATATAAAAACTATTGTTTTTTCAACCCAATTGACTCCGCGGAAATGGCCATTGTATACATTACGGTATATTATGGGGGAATTTGCGTATATTCGGTGAATACCATAGTCAATGCATTTCGCAAATGCCCGCGTTTTCGGCGCTATACACGATTAAAGCCGTGGATAAACACGGCTTTCCTTATTTCTGGTCGGGGCGAAAGGATTCGAACCTTCGACACCTTGGTCCCAAACCAAGTACTCTACCAGACTGAGCTACACCCCGAAACGAACTACATTATAACAACCTTTTAAAAAAATGCAAATCTTTATGTTAATTTTGTACTTGTCTAAAATTAATAAAATTTCTAAAATATCATATATGATTAAATCTCTTCGTTTTTTTTCGTTTCTTTTTACCCTGATATTCTTATCTGAGGCTTTTGCAACAACCTCTCCGGCTAATTATATTAGCGCAAATACATATAATAATTTATACCCATATATGAATAATAAAATGAAAACAACCCTTAATCCAGGAACTACCCCCAGTCAGTCAAACGCACAAATAAATGTACTGACAAGAACCAGAAATGCTTCAAATACCACAACCAGAAATGTCGTACCAAGAACAACTGCTCGCGTTGCAACAACAACTAACACATCATCTAGAAACACGGCAGCGACCGTCGCTAGCACAACAAATTCTACAAGTTCGGCACGCTCTGCGACAACAAACACCGCAACAAGAACGACAAATACTAACAATAATTCTTCTCGTGGCGTAGTCGCCAGAACAGGAACATCTACGATTTCTGTAAAAGCACCGGCAACAAGAAGTATTCGAACAGACTATTCAACAAATACCAGCAGAACTTCTTCCGGTATAACAACTTATGAGACCAACGTTACATCATTACCGTCATCTCGCTGCATGGCGGATTATGTTGAATGTATGGATTCTTACTGCGAGCGTGAAGATACGGCTTATAATCGCTGTTATTGCAGTACAAAACTTGCACAGATTGACGCACAATATCAACCAGAAATAGATAGATTGATTAAAGAAATTTTGACCTTAAAAGGCAATAATAATTGGACAGAAGAAGAAATGAACGAATATTGGATGGAGACTGTCGGAAAATATACAGGGGAAAATTCGTGGACTAACATAGAAAATGCGTTAAACATAGATTGGGCAGGTACAGAAAGTCGCGTACGAGGTCAGCAATCTTTTGCAATGGGGCATTCTTATTGTTCCCAGCACTTAAAGGGCTGCGCCTATATGGCTACAAATATGCGGGACGCATACCGTTCTGAAATTGCTCGCGATTGCTCAACATATGAAACGGCTTTACAGAAAATAAAAAACACCGCTGAAAGTCTGGTTGAAGCGAACAAATAAAAAAACATTCGTTTTATAACTTAAATATTTTCACACTGGAGATTATGACGATAAATATTTCGTGCCAAATCGTCACTGATAATCTCCCAGTCACTTGCTCGACCGTAAATCGGTTCACATGAAGAATAAATACTATTCTGCAATGGAATATTTCTCGCGCAAGATCCGACGAATATCACCGGTAGCAGTATTAAAAACTTTCGCATTTACTTTTACTCTTTTTTCTGAAATAACTTTTTGCTCTTCTATAAGTTTTTGACTAACCGATACGGCCCCCTCTTCTTTGCATAATGCTTTTCCGCTTACTGTACCGGCAAAATAGGCCCCTAAAACAACTAAGCCTAAAAATATTAAAAAATATACTTTATACATTTGAAAAACACCCAAAGAAAAAGGCCTTTCCCAAGGCCCTTTTACTGATTCATTGAATTAAAGAAATCTGCATTCGTCTTAGTTATTCTTAACTTATCCAACAAGAATTCCATTGCTTCTAATGTTCCCATCGGATTAATTATTCGGCGCAATACATACATCTTTGATAAAGTATCCTTATCAACCAATAAATCTTCTTTTCTTGTACCTGATTTTGTAATGTCTATTGCCGGATAAACCCGCTTATCAGACAATTTCCTATCCAAGATTATTTCGCTATTACCCGTCCCTTTAAATTCTTCAAATATAACCTCGTCCATCTTGGATCCTGTATCAACTAAAGCCGTCGCAATTATCGTTAAAGAACCACCACCTTCAATATTACGAGCAGCCCCAAAGAAACGTTTCGGTCTTTGTAATGCGTATGCATCCACACCGCCAGTAAGAACTTTACCACTGCTTGGAACGACGGTATTATATGCCCGGCCTAATCTGGTAATAGAGTCTAATAGAATTACGACATCCTGCCCCGCCTCGACCAAACGTTTAGCCTTTTCTATTACCATTTCTGCAACCTGAATATGACGCGCAGCAGGTTCATCAAAAGTAGACGAAACAACCTCTCCCTTGACGCTACGTTGCATGTCTGTCACTTCTTCTGGACGCTCATCAATTAACAGAACTATTAGTTTTACATCAGGATAATTCGTCGCAATAGAATGTGCAATGTTCTGCAACATAACCGTTTTACCTGTACGAGGTGGCGCAACAATCAAACTGCGCTGCCCCTTACCAGTCGGAGAAATTAAGTCTATGACACGTGCCGATAAACTACGCCCTTTATCGCTGTCATCCACCACTTCCATTTTCAGAATCTCGTCTGGGTACAGCGGTGTCATGTCGTCAAAAGATACGCGATGCCGTAATTTGTCAGGGTCTCCACCGTTTACCCGTTCAATCGTTTCCAAAGCGAAATAACGTTCCGATTCATTCTGCGGAGCCTGAATCTGACCTTCAATATAATCCCCTGTTTTCAGACCGTACTTTTTAATCAACGCAGGAGAAACATACAAATCATCGGGACCTGCTAAATAGTTGCTTTCCGGAGCGCGCAAGAAACCAAAACCATCCTGTACACGTTCCAGAACCCCGTCCCCAATAAGAGTTATCTTCTTATCCGCAGCGAAAACACGCATCACAGCAAAACGTAATTGCTGTACGTTCAACTGAGACGGATTTTCAATTCCCATATCTTCCGCCATTTTCAATAACTGCTGTGGCGATTTAGCCTTTAACTCGTTAATATGCATAAAAAATCCTTTTGTGGAAATGGAGACAGAAAGCTCGCCTCCTATTTAATTGACCATATTATTATATAATTTTTTTGTCAAAATGTCAAGTCGTTTTTTATTCATATCGTCAGATTCCGGTTTTATAAGAAGATAAATCTAAATTATGATTTTTCTTGATTTTTTAGAGATTTGTTGCTCAAATAACTAATACATAAGACAAAAAAGGAAGTAAGCATGGCAGGTAGCATAAATAAAGTTATACTGGTCGGTAACGTCGGGCAAGACCCACAAGTAAGAACAATGCAAAGCGGACAAAAGGTCGTCAGTTTTTCTCTTGCAACATCTGATCGTTGGCGCGACAGACAGTCTGGCGAACAAAAAGAACAAACAGAATGGCACAGAATCGTTATATTCAATCCAAATCTGGCAGAAGTCGCTGAACGTATGTTACAAAAAGGGACTAAACTTTATTTAGAGGGATCTTTACGTACGCGTAAATGGCAAAACCAACAGGGCATTGACGTTTATACAACAGAAGTAATACTAAATCCGTATTCTGGTCAAATGGTCATACTTGGGGGTGCAAAAAGTCTTGATAACTCCGCAACGGGCAATGAATACAATGCTTCTAATTCCGGTACAAATGGTCAATCTCATGAAGAAATATCCGTATCCGATATTGCGGACGACATACCGTTTTAATAAGACAAAAAAAATCCCGCAAATGCGGGTTTTTTTATAAACATTTTATTACAAGGTCATCAATTAAGTATAAACACTTAATTAATATTTTCTCTTTTAAAACTAAAAACCGCCTTTTTAGGCGGTTTAAATCAGAATCTATATGAACCGGAAACTTTTATATTATGTAATTGAATTGCGGGATTATATTGATAACGATAATCCAATCCTAACTGGATACCGTTAGCGGATAAAAATTCTACACCGCCTCCGACATTTGCCCACAACGGATCAATATCAATACTATAATCCGTATAAGATTCAGCCAAAGCGAACTTATACTTCATAGAATCCGGTACTCCGAAAACGTCGTATTCTATACCAACCGAAGCATACGGACGAATCTGGAACCATGTAGACGGATAAATACGTTTCTGCGCAACCAAAGAATACCCCGGCGTTAAAATGAAATACCCGTCAGATTTCATATCCATATAATCTTGCCCATCCGCCTCTTCTGACAAAGAGAAACCGAAATTATATCCAGCCCGAACATACATATTACCGACAACATATTGATTCAATAAATCATGCATCAAGCCCCATTCACTTATAACGCTGAAAGAGTTGCCAGAACCGCTAATTTGTGCAACATAATTCTGCGTACGTGAAATATCAAAGATATGCATATCAACAAAAGCATTTCCATAAATACGCGTTTTCTCCCCTAATATCTTTATGAAATAGCCCCCCAAACCGATATTCATATTTTCTACATTTGTCTCTATTTGCCCCAGAATAGATTCCCCAGGGACATAACCTAAATCCAAGGTTTCAAGATAATCGTTTGTAGTATTTGATACATGTCCCGTCAACCCCAGCATTACGGTTTCAGAATTCTGCCAGTCAACACCCGCAGATAAATTAAAGCGATTCCCATCTGATTTATTACCATCTGCAAACTTTTGGTTTAACATACCGAAATCCACATCAACCCAAGCCTTTTTCAAACTACGATTGCGATTCCAAATGAATTCATCAAATAAACGATCTTCAAATGAACGGAAGTTGGCATGCTCATTCAAAGCAATATTGCCGGCAATTTGTTCCAGTTCATACGGTTGGAATAAATGACTGAAACTTGTTAATCCAGTGCTATCAAGATCCATATAATAATCATCCATACGATTATATAGTTCTTGTGCCATCTCGGCTAAATTCGTTCCTTCAAAAATGACAGGTATAACTTCAATCGGACTTTTTTCAGAGAAAGTCTTGTTCGCAATTTGCGACGCAACTACATCATCCAAAGCACCTGCAGATTCATACTCACTGTTAGTATGATAAGGATTCTTTCCAACTACTGGTTGAATATCAAAAACATTTACAGGTCCACCAAACTGCGGATCAAACACAACATATATACTGTCTGCCAGCCCGTCACCATTTGTATCACGCAAAGATAAATATACAGGTAACTCTTCACTGGTCGCATTATAACCGTTAAAAGCTTCTAGATAATTTATACAACTTGTACCATCTTCATTACAAAAATTAACGTTCAAATTACGAATTTTATTTCCTAGTTCTTGGATACCGTTTTCTGCCTTGACTAGTAAAATAGCAGACCCTTGGTCAACGCTACTATTTAGTACGATACCAATTTGACCGTCCTGCAACGGAGTATTATTAGAAGATGTTCCAAATTCAGTTACATTTGAGACAAAAGTTCCACCCACAGAAATCAAAGCCTGCGTACTACCGCCGGAGTTATTTGTCATATTATCAACAGTTGTCCAATAACTTTTACCAGATGAAATTATAGCATTCAACGAACTGTTATCATCAAAAACATAATTACCTTCAATATCATTACCGCTTTGATCTTTTATGGTATTAATGTCCATTTGACCGACATTCATAAAACTGACACCACCGTTTACAGTTCCGTTAACAGTTATCGTTTCACCTTCTATTATAAGGTCTTTACCTTTATTTGTTATATTTCCATTTACGGTAACAGATTGCCCTGCTAATTTCATTGAAGCCATTGTATTACCATTATAACCGTTATATATACCAGCACCAAGATTCAAGTCATTATTTGTAATTTCCAAGACAAAACTGTTTAAATTATTAGCACCTATTTGTGCCCATAAATCATCTGAATTTCCGTCACCAAGAACCAAGGACCCTGTAATCAATTCGAATGTATTATTTGAAGACATTCCAGAGAAATCAAATCCATAAGCAAGATTTGTCTCTCCTGTAATATTCATTTTTAAATTACCGGAATTAACCAAAGAAGGATTTTCAGAATCACCACCCGAGATTGTAAAATCATTCGCATAAATTGTCATATTTCCAGAATTTGCCATCGTACCTGTTTTAACAGAAACGTTTCCAAATTCTTCACTGGTATTAATTATCATCGTTCCTACATTTTCAATACCACCCGATTCTGAAGTGATACCGCCACCAGCCAACATAGTAAAAGTAGAACCTATATTATTATTTTGAACACCGCCATTCAAAATTATACTTCCTGCATCAATATTAACATTACCTGTTCCACTGTTTATAATTTGTGCCAAACTTAGAGAAGCAGAAATATTTAATACAGTATTTCCGCCACTTATATCAATAGCCCCCGAAGCCATAGTATTTGCATTAACAGAAAAACCAGAAAAAGCATACACAGGACCGTTTATTGTAAACTCATTTACATTTGTAATATTTAATGCCCCACCACTAGCAGTAGATTGCCCACTATCATAGTTTACAGCACCAAGTGTGACATTTATTAACCCAGAACCTTGCCCTGCCCCCATTGTCAACGTATAACCTGTCGCAATATTTAAAGCATTATTAACAGTTATATTACTACCATTGTCCGATTCTATACTAAACGCATTGTTAATCCCCGGCAATGCATAAAAATTACCGTCCTGTGTTCCTGTATCATATCCGATATACATATAACTAACATTCAAACCACCGGCAGGAACCCCGTAAAAAGTTCCGCTATCAACGATTATGGGGGCAGCTTTTACAACCATTGGCGTAAAGGCTAACATAAAAAAAATTATCTTTTTCATCATATTTTTATTTTCTTCCTATCATTTTTATGATTATATTATGACACAATTCGTCAAATAAGACAAGACGGAACTTAAATAAAAAACAAATTTTATGGTAATAAGGAGAAAAATTAAATGTTGGCAATAAAAAAAGTACATGCCCGTCAAATTATGGACAGTCGTGGGAATCCTACAATTGAATGCGATGTAATATTATCTGGTGGTGCTCTTGGGCGCGCGGCAGTTCCGTCGGGTGCATCAACAGGTTCCTTTGAGGCTCTGGAATTACGAGACGGTGGTATAGCATACATGGGTAAAGGCGTTCTAAATGCGGTAAAAAATGTAAATGAAGTGATAGCACCTGCAATCTTAGGAATGGACGCATCCGACCAAACTGCATTAGATGAAAAAATGCTTAAAATTGACGGGACACCAAACAAAGAAAGCCTTGGGGCAAACGCTATTTTATCCGTATCGTTGGCTGCGGCTCATGCGGTCGCGAACCAGAAACGAATCCCGTTGTATAAATATATTGCGTCTATTTATGGAAACGATAACCCTGTTATCTTACCTCGTCCTATGATGAACATAATAAACGGGGGTGCACATGCCGACAATAGACTGGACGTTCAAGAGTTTATGATAATACCTAACGGCGCAAAGAGTGAATTTGAAGCGATACGAATGGGGTCAGAAATATTTCATAACCTTAAATCTATATTAAAGAAAAACGGTGATAAAACTAACGTAGGAGACGAAGGCGGTTTTGCCGCACCAAACATAAAAACTTGCGCCGAAGCATTGGACAAAATAATAACCGCCATCAAGGCCGCAGGATATAAGCCAAAAGAAGATGTGTCTATTGGGTTGGATGTCGCCTCTTCAGAGTTTTATAAAAACGGTAAATATGAATTTGAGGGAAAAAATTTAACTTCACAAGAGATGATCGCCTTCTATGAAAAGTTAATATCGGACTACCCTATCATATCTATTGAAGATGCGCTGGCAGAAGAAGATTGGGAAGGTTGGCAGAAACTGACCGAAAAACTAGGTTCAAAATGTCAATTGGTGGGTGACGATTTATTTGTAACCAATCCTGTTCGATTACAAAAAGGAATCGATTCGCACATAGCGAATGCAATACTAATAAAAGTTAATCAGATAGGGACACTGACAGAAACTTTACGTGCGATAAAAATAGCACAGGATGCACAATACGGAGTAATAATATCGCATCGCAGTGGTGAAACAGAAGATACGACCATTGCAGACCTTGCCGTAGCAACAAATGCGGGTCAGATAAAGACCGGGTCTATGTCCAGAACAGACAGAATGGCGAAATATAATCAATTAATTCGCATAGAAGAAGAACTTGGCAAAGACGCAAAATATGGTATATAATTAAATTAAAGGGGCGGATATCCGCCCCACAGACAAACAAAATGATTTCAATACCAACAAACATTTTACTATTTATAAAATATGCAGTTTCCGTTGTTATACTTTTTATAATAATAATGGCTCCTGCTTGGTTGGCGCGCCAAACAAAAAAGCCAAAAGAAGATATGTGTATAATACGAATCGCCAGTTGGCTTTTCTGTTGGACTGGTGTTGCTTGGTTATGGGCGTTGTTTCATAGTATAAAAAATTAAAAATTTCTACCTGGAAAAATTCATCCGCAAAATACTCCGTATTCTTTAAAAAACAACAATTTTATTAAAAACAGGGGAAAAATCCCCCGTAAAAAATACCAGTTAAAATATTACACGGTATGTAAAGATGTAAAAATAATTCTACTATCTGCTATTATCTTTATCAACAGTATAAATATCGCTATCTTTGTTATTAAGATTAATGCCGCGACTTCTCAATTCCGCCGCTATTTTTATCGCATTTTCACCTTTTACAAAACCAGCTCTTGTCGATTTTTTATTTTCAGTCATTTTCAATGCCTCTTCAAAAAACATCTCTCTGACAGCAACAAATATATACTACTAATTTGTTTTTGTCAAGTATTTTTGTCTTATATTTTTTTATTACATCACTCAGTACAGCCGTACATACCGCACATTCCGTCTTCTTGCATAGAATATTCTTCAACTATTATAGGTGTATTCTGCGCAGGTTCTTCGTAATGAATTTCTTTCACAACGCGCGCACGTCTGTTTGCCGCGTTTGGAACGCCATCAGGTGTCTGAACCGCCAAACCCTCTTCACCGGCAGAAACCGCAACAATTTGACTTGCAGGAATTCCATACCCTATCAACATTTTCTGAACGGCTTCGGCTCTGCGACCACCAAGCGCATAATTATAATCCGCAGACCCCACAGTATCTGTATGCCCCACAACAGATACCTTTATATTTTTATTATTTTGCGTTGCGGTTGCCAACTGTCTTATCAAATCCTCGTATTCCGGCTTTATTACCGCTTTATCAAAATCAAAACGAACTTCAAAAACCTCCTCCATAACTTGCTGTTTCGGCTCTAACGGTATCTGCTGAACTTTTATAATAGTTTTATCCCCTGTCGCAGTCTGTAACTGATCCAACCGAGCATTAATCGCCTGCAACTCTGCACGCATAGCCATCATCATATTTATAAATTCCTCTCGAGTTACTAACTCTTCGCTTACCGTTGGTATTTCCTGTTGTACTATCGTTCTCTGTTGTTCGGTAACTTGGGGAGTGCAATTAACATCACCTTCTTTTACACATTCAACCTTGCTATTATCATTATTACTATTACTTATAGTCTTGGTCTTATCCCCACCGTAAATATTCTGGTTGAATACCAAAGGTTGCTGAACAGGTACAGGATTTATTAAATTCTCGGGAACATTTACATTATTAACAATGATTACACCTTCACGGGCTTTACCGGTTCCGCGCATCTGAGACAAATTACGCGTTTCAGGATAATATGTTTGAGTATTTGCGACAACAGGTGCACTGTTTTGTTGTTCAACTGCAACAGAAACATCACCACTTGTCATAACAACAGTTTCCTTTGTTTCTGTCGTTGTATTGCTGACTATCTTACCGCCTTCACAATCACGCAAAGCAGTCATAGTTTTCTGGAAACGGTTACGACACTCGTTCGCAGTTCCGGTCTGACCGCTTGCTGCGGCAGATAACCAGCAATCAAACTTTGCCTGTGCCTCCGCTGCCAATTGAGGATTCGTCATACTGGCATCATTTTTTAACTGATCCAACAGTTCATTATATGCGGTATATAATTCAAATGATTCCTGTTCATCTGCAACAGGCCAATTATCCAGAACTTCTGGGAACGGCAACTCCCCAGAAAAAGCAGCAATCGCTTTTTGTGCAAACAGTTCACCCATTTCTGTATACCCGCTGATTCGAGCATTATATATAGCATAAGAACGATAATTCATTGCCAACTGATTTAAAAAAGAGTCTTTATGCGGTGCGGAATAAACATCCAGACTTTCAACATAATCAACCGCCGGTGTTTCTGCCATCATATATTCATTATTATTGCTGCCCGCGCAACCCGCCAAACCCGCAATAGCCAAGACCAGCAATACACGAGACATACCGAATTTTGATAATAAAGACTTCCCTTCCATAAAAAAATCCTTTTTATAATATACTTAATTATACGAATTTTAACAATATGAGTAAAGTGAAAAAGTATAACAAAAAACAAGAAACGAAATCTTTATTTCTTCATATTACAAAAAACTTTAAACTTGATAAGAATTATTGATTTCCTAATACCTGAGTCGCAATTGCACCCAACGAGGATATCGCACCCAAACCGCCACCGCCACTGCTACCGATAACGCTTGATACTTGTTCCATTATTGTACCCGTACTTGTGGGCTGGCCCAAAGAATTAATGGTATCACTTAAAAACTCTCCCCACATAGCACGTTTTTTCGCATTTAACTTAGAATAAGAACATGTTTCTATTTTTGCCATAATATTTGCAGCATCTGTTGCTTCTGATTTTGTATAATCAGCGGTGCTAAAATCAATTAAATTAAATATATCATATATATTAGAAACCGTTTTTTTATCTTTACTGGAACAATTATTCGAACCGTCCGCACAATATGTTGCGGTACTCACCTTTGGATAGCCCTCCCAAACGGTACCCTCATTTCCGGAACCAGAAAAAGTATCATAACAAATATCATCTGTATCCATCAAGACCGCCATTTTTACAGACGCACTATACCCACCATCAGTCACAGTGCAAGGTTTCATCTTCAATTTTGATTCAACTTCTTTTGCACTCATTGTACCAGTTTTAGCCCATTCTTTCATTGTATTATCAACGAAAGTTATTTCTCTGGAACTTGGTATACATTCATTTGTAAGTTCTTTTTGTTTTGCGTTTAGTTGCTGTACATTAATTATAAGCCCCAAAACCGTAGGAACCAGACTGTTCACAGCGCTTGAAGACGGTGTTTCTTGCGCAGAAACCGAAGCGGCTTTTTTTATAGTTACAGCCGCATTTCCAGACACACTAGAAAACGCCACAATTCCTGCAATAAAAAAACATAAAATATTTTTCATCTCTCTTTGGAGAATTATAACATAAAAATAACACCAAATAAATATAAAAATTGCTTTTTTCTTGAAGTCGCGCTAAACTAGGGCTGTGCAACAAGATAGACGCAGTTTCATAATATTTATGAAACACAGACGATTAAAACGGCTGTGGCAATTTTTCTTTACTGGTTGGGGCCTGGTGATGATTGCCGCATTAATTGCAGGCTCTCTTTTTACCAGGCAATTATTATGGACGCCTATTTCTGCAATAAATATGACAGACATCGTCAGCAACCAATTCAAAATGTCTAACGCTTCATTTGCAGGTACGGATACAAATGGTGAACCTTTTAAAATAAAGGCAAAAAGCGCACGTCAAGAATACGACGATCCAGATACAATATTTCTAGAAACTATCTCAGGCGTTGTGAACCGTGTATCTGACGGTAAACGCACGACAGAAAACATCTCTTCAACATCCGGTAAGTATAGTCGTAAAAACAAAACAATTACTCTAATAGGTAATGTAAAAATAGATTCCAGTAATGGGGATAAAGTCAGAACAAATGAATTGGTGATAAAACTATGAAACAATCTGTATTAAGCATTCAACATTTATCTAAATCGTACGGGAAACGTATGGTTATAAAAGACATATCATTAGAAGCCCGTCAAGGCGAATCGGTTGGTTTACTGGGGCCCAATGGCGCAGGAAAAACGACTGCGTTTTATTGTATAACTGGACAACTGAATGCAACTGGTGGTAAAATATTTTTAAATTCTCAGGATATAACTCACCTGCCTTTTTATCAACGGGCCAGATTACACATCGGATATTTACCCCAAGAAAACAGTGTTTTTCGCGGATTAACTGTAGAGCAAAACATAATGGCAATTCTGGAAGTAGTTGAGCCTAGCAGAAAAAAACGTCAGCAAAAATTGGACGCATTACTAGAAGAATTCTCCATTTCGTCTTTGCGTCGCAGTCCAGCAACTGCTTTATCCGGTGGCGAAAGAAGACGCGTTGAAATTGCACGTGCTCTGGCGAACGACCCTAAATTCATACTGTTAGACGAACCTTTTGCAGGAATTGATCCAATCGCAGTAAATGATATTAGAAGTTTGGTTTCACAATTAAAAAACCGCGGTCTTGGCGTTATAATTACAGATCATAATGTTCGTGAAACGCTTGGTATTACAGACCGCAGTTATGTACTGCACGACGGAAAAATATTAAAACACGGGACAACACCAGAAATTGTAAAAGACGAAATGGTAAAAAAAGTTTACTTAGGAGAAGACTTTGTGATGTAAAAACGCCTATATTAATTAGGCGTTTTTTTAATTCTCGTCATCAGAGGCGTCTTCTTCAACATCATCATCGGAATCAACCGCGTTTAAATCAATTTCTTTTGGTACACCCAGTATGTCTTCTATTTTATCTGAAGCCTCGTCCAGATCTATTTTATGCAGAACGGCAAATTCTTGCGCCATACGCTCCAAAGCGCGAAGATATAGTTGTCTGGCAGAAAAATTCATAGTATCCGCTGACGTACGACGTTGTAAATCACGAACAACCTCGGCCAATTTCATAGGATCCCCAGAATTAATATTTTCTTCATACTGTGCCGCACGACGAGACCATATCATACGTTTAGAATCGGCCTTTCCTTTGGCAGCGGCAATTGCTTCGTCCATTTTTTTGATGGAAATTAACGGACGCAAACCAGATATTTCGGCCCTATCAACAGGAACACGCAAAGTCATACGATTCCTTTCAAAATCTATGACCAACATTTTTACCTTTTGACCGGCCACGTTTTGTTCTTCTACACGAACGAGTTTCCCCACACCTTGAGTAGGATAAACGACATATTGTCCTGTTTTAAAATCTAACTTTTTACTTGGCATAATTGGATACCTTTACAGTTGCCATTCTCTCTATCCAAGATATTATATCATAAAAAACTAAAAAAACAAACAAATGTAAAAATAACCTCCTATATAAAATATACAAGAGGTTTATATACAAAAACTATCTGATAGAGCGACGCAAGGTTGTCGTACCAGTTCTACGAATACTAGATTCTCGACTGCCTGTTGTTGTATCGCTGGCGACAGCGCATATCCACTCATCCCCCTGTAAAATTGCGGTTTCGCCTTCTGGGCAATTCGGTTTTTCTAAACGCCAACTGAAACAACTACCCTTTTGATATGCAATATAAGTTGCGCTATCGGCACCGTCACGAGTATATGCACCATATTCAGGGTTCCATATTCCCACAGGCTCACCACTACACCATTTTCTATCACCAAAGCACTCAATACAATTATTATTAGCATCGCAAAGTTCTACAGGTTCGGATGTAACCTTATAACCACTGGCAGCACTTTTTCCGTTGCCCATAGATTTTCCTGTTTCCAAATCACGACACCACAGTTTTTGACATTCGGCAGCATCTATGCCTTCTATATCGCTATGCGATACCAATATATACCCTGGTCCACAAGAGGCTATTTTTTCTGCCGTCATACCCGAACAAAAAACGACAAACACCAGTACACCGGCGCAAAGTAAAGAATAAAAAATTTTTTTCATTGTTGAACTCTTTATATTCATAATTACATTTTACACTTTTTACAGACTTTTTGCAAACGTCTTTTACAAATAATAAATAAAAAAAAGCAAATAAATGATTTTTTATATCATTGCCCCAGCCCAGCAGGAGAAAAACGCCCTATATTATTAAACAATTCTTCCAACGCGTTTAATTCTATTGCGGCAGGTATCTGGGTTTCGTCTTCTGCGATCATGACTTTTGGTAAGTCTTCATCATGTAAAACTTTAATCTCTTTAACTTTTTTCCCGTTTACCCACGCCAATAAAACCGTTTTATTATCGTATTTTAGCGGTAAAGGACCACGATAATTTTCATCTACTCCGTAATAAATCCAAACCTCGTCACCATACAAAGTCTTTACCTGCGGAGCACCGATTTGTTCTTCTAAATCGTTAGTTGTTTTGATTTCGGTTATCTGCTCTTCCAAGTCCGGAGAAAAGACATAACCGCGATGCTTGGTTTGAAAAGTGCACGCCGTTAAAGCAATAAAGCAAAAAAACAAAAAAATTTTTTTCATGCTCAAAATTTACACCAAAGCGCCCCCATAATGCAACAAAAATAAAATTTGTAATGAAAACAAGATTATGTTTTTTAACCTTCTCCGTTTT
Source organism: uncultured Alphaproteobacteria bacterium (assembly GCA_944390225.1). Lineage (GTDB taxonomy): Bacteria > Pseudomonadota > Alphaproteobacteria > Rs-D84 > Rs-D84 > Enterousia. The sequence goes on along the minus strand of CALXPB010000007.1, from coordinate 40,540 downwards.
CTTTAACTTCTGGTGCGTTCATCATCGCAAAATGAGCAATATATTTCTTTAACTGGCTTTTATACCTATTATTTTCTTTTGCTTCTTCTACCAAATGATCAAAGTTAGGGTTTACCGCACGTGCCGCACCAAAACGACTTTCTGTTTTCAGAAAATCTTCTAATGGCGTTGGGTTATCTACATCTGAATCCAACATCAGCGGATTTTTACCCTCTTCTATCAAACGCGGGTCAAATCTATAAAGTGGCCAAGCACCTGTATTTACCATCTGCATTTGGTGTTCTGGACCGTTCTGCAAAGAGAACCCATGCGCGATACAAGGAGCATAAGCCAATATAATAGAAGGTCCATTAAACGCTTCTGCTTCACGGAAAGCGCGAATCGCTTGTGCCTGATTTGCCCCCAGTGCAATTTGCGCAACATAAGCACCAGACATCATAGCAATCATACCCAAGTCTTTCTTTGCATGCTCTTTACCGCCTATTGCAAACTTCATACTTGCGCCGAACGGAGTCGATTTAGACTGCTGACCACCAGTATTAGAATACCCTTCTGTATCCAAGACCAATATATTTACATTCTGCCCACTATGTAAAATATGGTCTACACCACCATAACCGATATCGTACGCCCAACCGTCACCACCGATAATCCAAACAGATTTATCAACGATTTCACCGATTAAACTACGTGCGAACGCAGCCTTTGGCGAATCGATTTTTTCTAATTTATTACGCAAATCATTTTCTATTTCGCGTTGTTTTTCTGGATTTGTTTCAGCAAATAAATCTTCTACATCAGGGATATTTAATTCGAACAGCAAACTTTTCAGAGTATTACGTTTTTGATTCAGTGCCAGACGCATTCCCAAGCCATATTCTGCATTGTCTTCGAACAATGAATTTGACCACGCAGGACCGCGACCGTTTGCATCACAAGCCCACGGTGTCGTAGGCAAATTCGCACCATAAATAGAAGAACATCCAGTAGCATTAGCAACAACCATTCTATCACCGAATAAATGCGCCAACATCTTTATATACGGTGTTTCCCCGCACCCAGCGCATGCGCCGGGGAATTCAAAATAATGAGGCAACAATTCTACATGCTTTGGAATATTCAAGTTCAATTTATCTTTCGGGAAATCCGGTAATTTAACAGACGCATCAAAAGCCTTTTGATTTTCTGCAGCATCTTTCATAGGCATCATAGCCAATGCCTTTACAGGACAATTTTTAGCACAAACATTGCACCCCGTACAATCTGCCGGAGATATGTTTAATGTGAAATACATATTCTGACCCAATTCAGGCGTCTTCATTGGAACTACGATTATCCCGGAATCACTTGCCTCTTGTGCTTGCTGTTCTGTCATAACCTTGATACGAATTGCCGCATGTGGACACAACATAGAACACTTACCGCACTGGATACATTTTGATAAGTCGCAGGTTGCTACTTTATCTGATATCGCCCGTTTTTCATATTTAGCCGTACCGACAGGATATTGCCCTGCTCCGAACATACCGTCAACCTTAAAGCGAGAAACCGGCAACGAGTCACCACGTTGGGCCGCCATTTCCCCCAAAGTTCCTGCAATTTCTGCCGGAGTATCCAGCGTCATTGCGGGTACAAAATCTGGTGCAAAATTAGATACAGAAGACGGCAGTTTATATTCTTGTAAGAAATCGCCGGCCTTATCTACGGCCGCCCAGTTAGCCTCAACAACATCCATCCCCTTTTTCTTATAAGTTTTTTCAATTGCTATCTTTGCACTTTGTGCGGCAACTGCCGGGTCAATTACTTTCGTGAGATTAAAGAAATTAAGCATGATGAAAGTATTTATTCTATTTCCTAATCCCAACTCTGCGGCAGCACGATTAGCATCCAAGAAAAACACACGTGCGCGCATTCTGATTAAATGTTCTTGGCTTTCTCGCGGCAGATTTGCAAATGCAACGTCTGGTGTCATAGAAGTATTAATCATAACAGTACCACCTGCACGTAAGCCCTTAAATATATCAAATCGTTGCGCAATCATAAAATTGGACACGCTTATAAAATCGGCGACTTCTATTAAATACTGACTTTTAATAGGTTCGTCAGAAAATCTGATATGCGAAGCGGTAAGCCCACCAGACTTCTTAGAATCATACACAGCATAAGACTGAGGATACAAATCGGAATTTTCACCGACAATTTTAACTATATTTTTTACTGCACCGACAGTTCCGTCTGAACCGATACCGTATAAAATTGCCGTTTTAAAATTAGGTGCTTCAACCGCAAATGCAGGGTCTGTTTTCAAAGAAAGTCCTGTCAAATCATCATCGATACCGACAGTAAAGTTATGGTGCAATTTACCTAACATTAAATTTTCATATACAGCCTTTACATCACGCGGTTTAAATTCTTTACTTCCCAGACCGTAACGTCCTCCGAAAACTTCGGCGGAATCGCCGACAACAGTTTTTACATCTTGATACAAAGGTTCACCAATTGCACCGGATTCTTTCGTTCTATCTAAAACCGCAATTCTTTTAACTGTTTTCGGCAAAGCGTTTAAGAAAGCCTCGCTTGGAAATGGGCGAAACAAATGAACTTTTACCAGTCCCAATCCTTTCGGCAAATATGGCAAAGTCTCTTCAATTGTTTCGCACGCGCTTCCCATTGCGACAATTACATTTTCTGCCTTCGGGTCGCCTACATAATCAATCAGATGATATTGACGCCCCGTTAATTTAGCAAACTCATCCATACATTCCTGCACTATTTCCGGCGTTTTCATATACAGCGGATTTGCTGCCTCGCGTCCTTGGAAATAAACATCAGGATTTTGGGCAGTACCTCTAACCTTAGGTTTATCGGGCGTCATACCACGTTCTTTGTTTTTCAGCACCAAATCATCTGGCAACATTTTATGCAAGACATCGTCACTTATTCTATCAAGTCTAGATTCTTCATGACTTGTACGAAAACCATCGAAGAAATGTAAGAACGGGACACGCGCACGCAACGTTGCAGCATGAGCAACTGCGGCTAAATCGTGTGCTTGTTGAACGTTATGACTTGATAACAAAGCAAATCCAGTTGAACGCACAGCCATAACGTCACTATGGTCTCCGAAAATAGATAAAGCATGCGTAGCCAAAGCACGTGCAGCAACGTGCATTACAAAAGGCGTCTGCTCACCCGCAATCTTGTACATATTAGGAATCATCAACAGCAACCCTTGCGAAGCAGTAAACGTTGTCGCCAAAGACCCCATTTGCAAAGCACCATGCATTGCCCCAGCCGCACCGCCTTCGGATTGCATTTCTATAATTTCAGGGTTACCACCCCAAATATTTTTCTTATGTTGGAAAGACCATTCATCAGCCAACTCACCCATTGTACTACTTGGCGTAATAGGATAAATAGCCGCAAAATCTACACATCTATACGCTACATCTGCCGCAGCCCAATTACCGTCTACAATTAAATTTGCCATTTTTTCTTCCTTAAAATTCTGATTTTGTAAATGATACCCCCTTTTTATAAACAAGGCAAGACATAATAAAAAATCGTTGACGACAAACAAGTTTGTCAGAAGACCATTAAAAAGGTAATTTATAACAAATATTTTTCATTATCGAACATTTTACATAACGAACCATTTAGGGTTCGATAAACACATAAGTAAATTAAAAGGTTTTATATTATAACGACAAAATCAAAAATAAAAATGGGTACGCATACCCATTTTTATCACCATTTAAAAACTACTTCCCAGATTTTTTATCTTTTTTAGTTTCTGTCTTTTTTATTTTTTCATCAACTTTTTCGTTTTCTTTTTTTTCTTGTTCTGAAACTTCTTCATCTTTATTTTGTTCGGCTAATTCTTTTGCTCTGGTTTCCAACTTGGACATAGCAATTACCATGTCCATAGCACGTTGAAGTTGATAATCCAAAGCATCTTTTTCTTCATCTGTTAACTCTTCTTCTTCATCATCAGATTTTTTCTTATCTTTTGCATTTTCGTTTTTCAGCGCATTTTTAAAAGATGCTTCTGAATACATACTTTCTCTTTTTTCTAAAACTTCCACCTTACTTTGCAGAACTTCCACATCAGGCGTTATCCCCTCGTTTTGTATTGATCGACCGCTTGGCGTGTAATAGCGTGCAATTGTTATATGTATTGCCGTTCCGTCTCCCAGAGGTTTTTGTTGTTGCACGCTTCCTTTTCCGAAACTCTGACTTCCCATAACCAAACCGCGCCCGTTATCTTGCAGTGCACCTGCAACGATTTCGGATGCAGAAGCGGAACCGTGATTTATCAAGACCACAACAGGTTTTCCATTTGCTAAGTCGCCTTTCTTTGCATATACACGTTCTATATCCGTCTTTTCTCTACCCCGAGTTGAAACGATTTCGCCACTATCCAAGAAAGCATCTGCCACATCAATTGCCGCAGTTAAATACCCTCCTGGGTTATTACGAACGTCAACCACATAACCTATAACATTCTTTTTTTCCAATTTTTCTAATGCTTCTTTCAATTCTTTTGACGTAGTCGCACCAAAATCAGAAATTCTGATATAACCGATTTTATCGGCATCTTCATCTGCACCTGCCAAAGACTTTTCCTCATATTTCACAGAATCAACTTTTATTATCGCACGTTTAAGCGTTAAAGTTCTTGGTTCTTTGCCTTCTGTTATTATTGTTAACTTTACTTTCGTTCCTGGACGTCCTTTCATTTTCTTTACGGCCTGATTAAGCGTCATATCAAATACCTGTTCATCATCAATGTGAGTAATATAATCACCTGCTTTTATGCCTGCTTTTTCTGCCGGTGTATCATCAATAGGAGATATAACGCGTACGGCTCCTCTATCACTTGTTATTTGAATTCCCAATCCCCCAAATTCACCATGAGATTTATCGTTAAATTCTTTGAAATCGTCGGCAGACAGATATGAAGAATGTGGGTCAAGAGCCCCTAACATACCATTCATTGCGGCCTCTAACATCTTTTTTTCATCGACTTCCTCTACAAAATTATCCCGAGCGGTCTCAAAAACCAAAGCCAATTTTTTCAATTGTTCATAAATCTGTTCGTCGGTTAAGTGTTCAATTGGTTCTTCTTTTTTTGTTTTTTCTGCTGCACATGCAAAAACCGGTGTTAACAGTACAAATAAAACTAACACTTTTTTTAACATAATATTTCCTTTCCTGAACTATTAAATTATAAATTAGATATGAACAACCATAAAACAAAAAACAGCCTCTGGCAACACGATTTTATAAAAAATATTAAAATTTTTACAAAACAGAAACAAACAAATATTTTGTTTTATTTATCAGTCTTCTTTAAACAATCGTGCCGGGTCAACGGCTTTATTCCCCCGTCGAACTTCCAGATACATTTCTGGTTTAGCAGTATCCATTCTTCCGATTGGTTCACCTGCCAGAACTTCTTGTCCCAACATAACATTTATAACGCCCAAGTTTGTCATAACCGTATTATAACCATTTTTATGCGACATTATAACAACTTTGCCGAATCCTTTGAAACTGTCTGCGAATTTTACTTCCCCGTCCGCAGGGGCCATAACAAGAGCATCCCCACGAACGCGTATTCTCCAACCGTCAGATTTAAGCCCCAACGCAGTTTTTTCACCGAAATGGACAATGACTTTACCGCGAACAGGTTGGTTTAACTTACGAAATGAAAATCTTGAATCAGCAGACATTTCAGAACTCCCGACACCGGCAGATAACTCAGAAATGGTTTTTGCGCGCGCCGATAATTCACGCAATTTCTTTTGTAATTCGGATTGTTTACTTCTTAACTTTTGGTTTTGTACCGAACGCGTACGCAAAAGTTTATCTAACTCGCTTTTTTCAGAAGCATATTTTTTTGCAGTTCTATCTAATTTTTCTTTTTCAATTGCTCGTTGCGACTTTACTTTTTCAAGTTCCTTTATTTTTTCTGTTGCACTTTTTATTTCGGAATCAAAACTATTTGCCGCCCCAGATAGTACAGCAGAAGTAAGAACATATTCTCGCATATTTTCAGAATCAAAACTCGGATGCGATGCAACGAACAAAATACTTGCCGCAGCATCGGCAATACGTTCTTGGTTTTTTGCCAAAGATTTTTCTAATTCGGCCTGTTGAGCATCTAATTCTTTTATTTTTTTTGCAACTGCCCCCCGTTGTTCTTCTAATAAACTTACCTGATCTGCCGCTTTAACAAGTTTTTTCTTGGTATCTGCAACATCTTTATCAGAAGTCTTTACTTCCTGTTCTAACTTTTTATTTTGTTGTTCAGTTTTTTTTATCTGTGCCTGAATTTCGGATAATTCATTAGTGGCACAAACCGGTTGTACCACAATAGTAAAAAGAAGAGAAAAAAGAATGAATAGTTTTTTCATCAATTCTTTCTGGAAACTCGCAAGAAAATTTTTTTACCCTTTTGAACCATGATTTCGTCCGCAGGTTTTATTTCCGTTTTCCAATCAGTTATTTTTTTACCGTCAATCTGAATTCCACCCTGCTCAACATTTCTTCTTGCTTCTGACTTAGAAGAGAACAGATTAATTGCAACCAAGAAATCTAAAATCCCGATACTTTTTGGCATATTTATTTCTATATTCGGCATATTCTGATAATTATTACCGCCCGCAAACAAAGCAATAGCAGATTCTTCGGCTTGCTTTGCCGCTTTGGTTCCATGTGCAAGTTCCGTAGCAGAAAACGCAAGTATTTTTTTTGCTTCGTTTAGTTCTGCCCCCTGTAATTTTGAAAGCCGTTCGATTTCATCCAAAGGTATTTCTGTAAATATCTTCAGAAATTTTTCCACTAAATCATCAGGAGTATTTCTAAAATACTGATAATATTCATACGGTGAAGTTTTATCTTCATTTACCCATACCGCATTTCCTGCCGATTTTCCTATTTTTTCACCCTTAGAATCCGTTATTAATGCAGTAGAAAGAACAAATGCTTCTTTCCCGAGTTTTTTGCGAATGAGTTCAACACCCATTACACTATTTCCCCACTGATCTGCGCCACAGAATTGTAATATGCAGTTATACTTTTTATATAGAGTCAAAAAGTCAACCGCTTGGAAAGTCATATAATTAAATTCCAAAAAGGTCATACCGTTTTCCAAACGTCGTTTTACGCTTTCCATAGAAAGCATTCTTGGCACAGTAAATTCCGTACCGAATTCACGTAAAAAATCTATATGGCTATAATTTTTCATCCAATCAAAATTATCAACCATAACTGCGTCAGAATCACCTTTACCGAACTTTATAAACTTTGATATAGATTTACGAAGTCCCGAACAATTTTCTTCTATTTGCTTATCTGTCAGCATTGGTCGCCCTTTATCACGTCCCGACGGGTCTCCTATGCGTCCTGTTGCTCCTCCGACCAATAAAATCGGCTTATGCCCGTACTTCTGAAACCAGCGCATCAGCATTAAAGACGCCAGATGTCCGACATGTAACGAATCACCGGTTGGATCAGTTCCCCAATAACCCACAACACGTCCTGCATTCAGTGCATCATTTAAACCGTCCATATTTGACGCCTGATTTAGAAAACCACGAGCGTCTAATTCTTTCAGAAGTTCGTTTTTCATACATAAAATCCTTTTATGAAAATGATACCAAAGTTTAATCAGCCTTGCAACTTCTTGCGTTAAATAAAAATCCGGCATAAAATGCCGGATTTTATACATCATCCGAACGGGATATAACTAACCCAACATTTTAGCAACTTCATCTGCTAAATTATCTTCGCGTTTTTTGATACCCTCGCCCAGCACATAATAAGCAAACCCAGCCAATTTACCGCCCGCTTCTTCTACTACTTGCTTTACGGTCTTTGACGGATCCATAACAAATGGTTGTTCTTCCAAGACAGTCTCTGCATAGTATTTTTGTATGCGACCGTTAACCATTTTTTCAACAACTTGCTCAGGTTTTCCAGCGGTTGCACCAGATTCAATGAAAACCTTCTTTTCGCGTTCAACGGCTTCGGGGTCAACATCTGAAATAGTCATATATTCAGGTTTGTTTGCAGCAATGTGCATGGCAATTTTATTACCTATTTCGTCAATTTTTTCCGAATCACCGTTTATCGCTACTGCAACGCCAATTTGCCCCATACCAGGAACCAAAGCATTATGAATATAAGTATAAATATGATCTCCCGAGACCTTTGCAATACGGCGCAAATTCATATTTTCACCGATAGTAGAAATCGTTGCTGCAATATCATCTTTAACTGCGTTAAAAGTCGCGTCAAAATCGCCCTTCATTTCCAAGGCTTTATTTGCTACATCTGCAACTAACTTTTGGAACTTGTCGTTTTTTGCCACAAAATCTGTTTCTGCATTCAGTTCAACAACGCACCCCAGTCCATCGCACTTTACGACCGTGACCAAACCAGAAGCAGCGACACGCCCTGCTTTTGATGCAGCTTTGACAATACCCTTCTGGCGTAACCAATCGGCAGCAGCCTCGATATTACCATCATTTTCAATCAAAGCTTTTTTACAATCCATCATACCCGCAGATGTTTTTTCACGCAGTTCCTGAATTAATTTTGCTGTTATTTCTGCCATTGTGTTTTCTCCCATAATTTTGTTTTAATTGGATGCGATTGCGTCGCGAGTTCTTATAATCAAGCCTCAAAGACGCATCGCACTATTTCTGATAACCGACATATATTGCTATGATGCCGGTTGATTTTATTTATCCGCCTTTTCTGTTTTTGTCGCTTTTTCGGCTTTTTCTACCAATTTTTCACGACGTTCGGCGCGCGCCTCGGATTTTTTCGATTTCTGACGAGCCTCTTTATCTTTTATATCCGCTTCAAAATCTTCTGCTGCGGCATCGGCCATATCAGATTCTACTTTTTTTCCTGCTGCTCCACCCAAACGCTTTTCAATACCAGATAAAATCGCGTCTACAAACAAATCGCAATACAACTGTGTCGCACGAGCCGCATCGTCATTTCCAGGTACCGGATAGTCAACTAATTCTGGGTTTGCGTTTGTATCACAAATAGCAATTGTCGGTATATCCAAGTTTTTTGCTTCGCGAACAGCGTTAATTTCCCTAGGAACATCAATTACAATCATTGCCTGAGGTATTCCGTGCATTTCTAAAATACCGCCGAAGATGTCGCGTAATTTCTCAACCTCTTTGGTCATGATACCGACTTCTTTCTTTGTTAGCCCAAGTTTATCAGCGTTTTCAATATCCGCTTCCATCTTTTTCAGGCGACGAATAGATTGTGAAACAGTAGTCCAGTTCGTTAACATACCACCTAACCAGCGATTATTTACATAAAACTGACCGCAACGTTCTGCGGCGTCTTTAACAATATCTTTCGCCTGATGCTTTGTTGCAACAAATAAAATCTTACCCCCCGCAGCAGCAATTGCTTCCAGTGCGACCAGTGCACGATGTAATAAGGGCGCAGTTTTATTTAAGTTAATGATATGTATTTTGTCTTTTACACCGTAAACATATGGTGTCATTAAAGGGTTCCAGCGACGAGTATGATGTCCGAAATGTACCCCCGCTTCCATAAGTTGTTTCATATTAAAAGTTGGCAATGCCATGATATAATCCTTTTTTCTGTTGTTATCCTCACCGTCAGTAAAAAGCCGGTTTTAATTATCCGGACAGAAATAAAACTGAACGATTGTGTTCTTCGCCTTGATAAGACGTGCCCTGATAATAGCCCAGCGTCAGAAAAAAATCAAGCAAAATTTAATACTTATACCATTAATTTCATTGATAACTTACTTACCTAGAAATAATCTTCTGGTATGATACCACTGATTACTATGAACTTGCTAAGAGTATTTCTATGAACACGCAACGAGCGTGCAATTTTAGTCTGACTTACACCTGCCCTTAATTTTTTTGCGATATAAGTTTCTCGTCCGCTTAATTTATATTTACTTTTACTGCCGTTTGGTCTTCCGACGTGTTTACCCTCTGACTTTATTCTGGCCAAAGCCTCTTTTGTACGTTGAGAAATTAAATTTCTTTCGATTTCGGCAGAAAGCCCGAAAGCAAACGCAAGAACCTTGCTGGTAATATCTGACCCCAATCTATAATTATCTTTTATCGTCCATATTTTTGCACCGACATCCATACAATGATGAAGAATGCTCATAATCTGCAATAGATTTCTACCCAACCTTGATAACTCCGAAGCAATTATTACGTCATCTTTCTGGACCCTTTTTATCAACCGCCATAATTTTCTCTTTTTTAGTTCCTTGGTCGCAGAAATGGTTTCTTCTATCCAGCACTCTACCTCCATATTCTCGTTTTTACAAAATTTGTTTATCTCGAAGCGCTGATTTTCCGTCGTCTGATGGTCTGTTGAAACTCGAATATAACCATATATCAATATGAAACTCCTTTTATCATTTAATACACACCACTAAAAGTAGGTTTCTTTCTATAAAAACAGAAATTTAACTAAAAACAATATATTATACAATAAAAAATATACAACTTATTTTGCTTGTATTTTTATTTGCTTATTTCTAATATTTCATTGTATACCGGTAGGGAAGGAGTTTGCCATGAAGAAAACCACCCAAAAACGCAAACAGAAAAAAATTTTTAAGGTGAAACAGCTCTTTATTTACATTTTAGGTACGATGCTTTTATTTGCCGGTTTTTTGACGTGGTTTTTTTTATCATATGATTCTGAAAAGACATATATGAAAATTGGATGTACGGCCCCCAGCACAGAAAGATTTCTGGATTCAAATTATATGGTTTTTGATGTAAAAGATACTGTCCCTGACGTAAATAATAACCGTGAATTAACGCCGATAGATTCTATAACAGTTTCTTACAATTTAGAATCTGGGTTCTTTCAACCGGCGTTCAAAATGAATATAAACAACAAAGATTTATCTGAAAACGTAAAAATATCGCCCTTTATAAAAGGTACTTGGCGCATGTACAGCGATTCAGAAATCGTATTTACACCAGAAACAGATTGGCCTGCGGATAAAAAATTTACAGTAAAAATAAATAAATCCATAGTTAATCCTGATATAGATGTAGATTCTTATAAAGTATCTTTTACAACTCCTGAAATTGAGTCCAAAATTGAGAGTTTTAACTTATACCCCGCCCCAGACAATAAAAAAGCTTTAATCGGCATCGCCGTCATAACCTTTAATTACCCGATAAACACAAAAAATTTTGAAGATAAAATATCATTAAAACTTGATGATGAAAAACTGGGCTTTACCGTTAAATTTGACAAATTTCGCAGAACGGCATTTATAATTTCAGACCCTGTATCTATAAAAAACGATGCACAAATTATCCGATTGAAAATAAATAAAATATCGGCGTTAAATGGGGACTCTGCCACCAGAAAAATAACCGCCCATGCGACAATAGAATCTGCCGACAACATTTTTAAAATATCTTCTATTTCAACCGTAATCGCAGACGATAAAGACGGCAATGCACAACAGTTAGTTCTGATTAACACCACAACTGCCGTTGCAGAAAATACTGATTGGGACCAATTTATAAATGTATATTTATTACCCGAACATAAAAATTTGGATGACGAAGATTCAACAAAAACTCACATATGGTCTGCGGACGAGATTACCACAGATATATTGGAAAAATCTGAAAAACTACCGATAAAAAAAGTAGACTTTGCAAATCCTAGCGGTGTTTATCAATATGCGTTTTCTTATAACGTATCGGATAAAAGGAAACGGTATATTTATGTAAATATAAAAAACGGCTTAAAATCTTTAAGCGATTTCCCATTAAAAAACTCGACAGATAAAGTATTACTCGTCGTATATCCAAAAGCAGAAGTAAAAATTGCTGGTGCCGGCGCGCTACTTTCTTTATCTGGTGAAAAGAAACTCGGCATAATGGCACGCGGTGGCGTAGATACTGCATACGTCAACTTATATAAAGTAAAGTCGTCTGAAATTAATCATCTTATATCGCAGACTTATAATGTTTTCGCGTCAGATATGGAATTTAAATCATGGTCATTTGGTGTATATGATATGTCTGTTGTATTTCAAAAGAAAATCTCTTTTTCCGATACATCTATGAAAGCGACAAATTATGCATCTGTAGATCTCGGAGAATATCTAGACAGAACGCAAAAAGACAAAACCGGTATATTCATAATTCAAACAGGTGCATCTGAAAATGAGGCTCAATATAACGACAAACGTTTGATATTATTGACCGACCTAGGCATAATAAGAAAAGTCAATCTTGATGAATCGTCTATTGTTTTTATATCAACTTTATCCGACGGTTTACCCGCCAAAGATATTGAAATATATGTTTTAGGTAGAAACGGAAATGCTATATGGGCAGGAAGAACAGATGAAGACGGTCGGGCAGACATACCTAAATTTGCATGGGAAGAATACAGGAACGCACGTGAACCTGTCGCGATTGTCGCAAAAAAAGGAAATGACGTTTCTTTTATTCCTTATAATGCATATAATCAACAAGTAGAATACTCTAAGTTTGATATAGACGGAGAATATCAATCTTATACAAATTCGTTAAACGCGTTTTTATTTTCTGACCGTGGTGTATATCGCCCCGGTGAAAATATAATTCTAGGCGGGATAATAAAAAATAAAGATTTCCAATCTTTATCCGGTATTCCTATAAAAATTGAAATTCAAGATTCACGTGGACGAGTTATAACAGAAAAGAATCTATCCTTAACCGCCAGCGGTATGTTTGATATACAATATGACATTCCTGTATCTGCTTCTATCGGTCAATACGTTGTTCAGGCGTATTCGCTTAATTCAAAAAATTTACCGAAAAATATAATCGGCACTACTACTTTTCGAGTTGAAGAATTCGTTCCTGACACTATGAAAATAACAGCAACAATCAGTGGGGAATCTGATGAAGGATGGTTATCTCCTGAAAATTTAGTTGCAAATGTGTCTTTATATAATTTATTTGGCACACCTGCAATGAACAGAGACATAAAAGCTCAGGCAATATTAAGTCCGGTGAAGTTTTCCTTTCCTGAATACTCAGAGTATACATTCACACCGAATTTTTTATCGGATACAGGTTTATCAGCCAATACATTTAAGCGTAATCAGACATTTATTGAAAACTTATCGGACATAAAAACAGATGAAAATGGTAATGCTGTATTAAATGTAAAATTTAATCAGCAAGTTCCTGACGGCACTTACAAATTGACATTAAACATAAAGGGATTTGAAGCGGGTTCAGGAAAAAGTGTACAAACAAGTCTTACAACAAGAGTCTCTGATTTTAAATACCTTATAGGTTATAGTTCAAACGCAGATTTATCTTATATAAACCTGAAATCAGAAAGAAAAGTAAAATTAATAGCCATTGACCATACCGCAACACCTATCACTGTCAAAGGTTTGACAAAAAGGCTTATAAAGAGAGAAAATCTGACAAGTTTAGTAAAGGACTATAACGATTATTATAAATATCAGACTGTAACAAAAGATAAAATTATATCTCAGACCGATATAGACGTTCTTGAAAATGGTAGCGAAATCAATCTGGATACTACGAACGCAGGGACATACATTCTACAAATTTTGGATGCATCGGATAAAATTCTTGCAAACATAGACTACTTTGTTGCGGGCGACGGTAATTTAGCATTAGAGTCTGATACGAAAGCAGAATTAGAAATAAGGCTTGATTCTTCTGAATATAAGTCGAACCAAGATATATCAGTTAACATAACAGCTCCGTATACGGGAACCGGTTTAATAACAATTGAACGAGACAAGGTTTATGCTTATAAATGGTTTGTTGCAGAAACGACCTCTTCTGTTCAGAAGATTAGAATTCCGAAAGATTTTGAAGGCACTGGTTATGTGAACGTATCTTTTGTACGAGATATAAACAGTAGAGATATATTTACAACACCGTACACATATGCAGTTGCTCCGTTTACTGCCGACATAAGTAAAAGGAAAATAAACATAAATTTATCTGCACCGAAAACGATAAGTAACGATAAATTAAAAATAAATTTTTCAACAAGCGAGTCGGCGAAACTGATGCTATTTGCAGTAAACCAAGGAATTTTACAGGTCGCAAATTATCAAATTCCAAACCCATTGGCACACTTTTTCAAGAAATCTGCTCTTCAAGTAAATACTTATCAGATATTATCTTTATTATTACCAGAATATAAAATTCTGCGCCAATTTGCGCAAACAGGTGGTGGTGATTATGAGTCTTTCAACGGAGAAATTAATCAAGTTCTTACAAACCCGTTTGGCAGGAAAACTTTGCCTTCCGTTGCTTTTTATTCCGGAATTATAAATACGAAAGCAAATGAAAACACCGAAATAACTTTTGATATTCCAGAATATTTCAACGGGGAAATAAAGGTTTTTGCAGTCGCAGCGAATAAAAATGCAATGGGTTCGGCCGATACATCTGTTTTGGTACAATCACCCATAATAATATCTGCGAATACACCTGTTGTCGTTGCACCAAATGATACTTTTGACATAAACGCCGTCATTTCAAACTTAACCGAGAATAGTGGCGCAACAGCAAACGCCTACATTACAACAGAATCATCTGAAAATATTTCCATAACCTCCCAAAAAACTGATACAGACGCAATTCCAGAAAACACGGAAAAAACATTTAATTTTTCCGCCAAAGCAAATGATATTCTAGGCAACGGAGAGATATTTATAAAAGCAGAAATTAAAAACTCTGATGAAGAAACACTGTCTTCCAGAAAAACAGAACACACATTGTCTGTGCGTCCTGTAACAACTTTTACAACCGACATTCAAACAGATAAGATAAATTCTGAACGAACAAAGATAAAAATTTCTCAGACAGATATGTATACTGAATATCATGTAAAAAAACTGCTAATTTCATCAAACTTATCTGTTATAGCAATGCCTTTATTTTCTTATTTATCAAAATACGAATTTACTTGTTCAGAACAACTGGTATCAAAAGCATTACCTTACGCTTTATTACCGGAAGATGCTTTTATTGGTACGACTTATGATGAGTCTGCCAAGGTAATATCAAATACGATAAATTTATTAAAAAATCGACAAAACGACGACGGTTCTTTTAGTCTGTGGGAAACAGAAATTTTATCCAGAAACAACGAATCGAATACAGAATCTGCATATTTAACTGCATATATAGTACAATTCTTGACCATAGCAAAAGAGAACGGTTTTAATGTACCAAAAGAAATGCTGTCGCGGAGTATAGATTTTCTAAGAAGTTATTCTGGGGGAAATATCGAAAATGATTTTGCTGCTAGAACAGTAGCCTTTGCAATTTATGTTATTACCGCAAACGGCTATGTAACAACAAGTTATATCGATTTATTCGAAGAATACGCAAATGAAAACATGAAAAATTGGAGGTCTGAAATTTCCGGTGCATATATTGCGGCTGCCTATAAAATGCTAAGGCAAGACGATTTAGCGGAAAGTCTTATTCAGAATTATAAAATATCAAATACGGATAAAATAGAATATATTTCTGATTTTAATAACAACGTCGTTAATGATGCTATTTATTATTATCTTAGTAATAAATACTTTTCGTCGCAGAACATATCAAGTTCAGGTCCTATAATATCTTATATAAACTCTGGTAATTATACGGCATACACTTCTGCATCAATAATAATGGCAGCAGCAAGCAATAAAGCAGAAAATACAGAGATTAAAGATATAAATATCTACGTTGATGATACAGAATTAAAACCAGAAAAAAAGGAAGGTTATCTTATTGTTAATTTACCTTACACCGGAAAAACATTAGAAATAAATTGTAAATCCTATGATAAAGAGACACAATTATTTTATACTTTATTACAACAGGGCTACCCGAAAAAAACGGTACAAGAATCAAACGGCATAGAAATAATACGAGAATACTACGACACCAAAGGTAATCGCATAGAAACAGGAAAACTGGGTGATACAATTACAGTAAAAATATTTGCTAGGACTCGTGGGGGGGCCGATAATGTACCAAACGTAGTAATAACAGACCTGCTGGCTGGTGGTCTGGTTATTGATAATGATACAATAAACGGAGAAAAAGATTTTTCAGAAGTCAGAGAAGACAGGGTAATAATTTATACATCGTTATCGCGCGAAGGAAAAGAATTTTCATATACGGCACAACTTGGCACGGTCGGTCAATTTCAGGTTCCTCCGATACATGCGGAGTCCATGTATAACCCTCAAATTAAAGCGACGGGTAAGTCCGGTACACTAAAAATATTGAATGACACATCGCTATAATAAAACCTTTAAAATGAAATATCATTTAATGACAGATTTTTTTCGTCGTCATTGGATTTTTTACGGGATTATTCTAACCTTAGTAATAACCTTTTTCATAATAAAAATATTTTTTACTCCTTCTTTATTAAGCGACACGCACTTTTCAAAGGTCTACTATGACAGAAACGGAAAAATGCTTCGTATGACACTTAGCGCGGACGAAAAATACAGAATCTATACACCTTTATCAGAAATCAGCCCTTATGTACAACAAGCAACAATCTTATATGAAGATAAATATTTTAAGTATCATTTCGGTATAAACCCTATTTCTTTATTAAAAGCAACCAAAAGTTATTTTTCTGGTACGCCCCACCCTGCTGGTGCATCTACAATAACTATGCAGGTTGCCAGAATTAAATACGGCATGAACACAACAGATATAAAAGGAAAACTGAAACAAATTGCCGCAGCAATTTATCTGGATTTATTTTATTCAAAAGACGAAATACTTGAAGCATATTTAAATCTTGCACCTTACGGTGGCAACATAGAAAGTATAGGTGCCGCATCTTTAATATATTTTGAAAAAACCGCCGATAAGTTATCAAAAATTGAATCTATAACATTATCTACCATTCCACAAAACCCAAGTAAACGCGGGTTGAATACAAATATCGGCATACAAAATATAATGGAAATGAGGTATGATTTGGTAAAACGTTGGATAGAAAAACGTCCTTATGATAAAGACTTAAAAACATTCAGTAATATGCCTATAAACGTAAGAAGTCCGAAAGACCTGCCGTTTTTTGCTCCGCATTTTATAAATCAAGAAATACGGAAAAACAGCGACTATTGGAACGACATCGGTGCAAAAAAATCTTTGATAAGAACCACATTGGATTTAGATCTACAAACATTTATGGAAAAAATATTACAGAATGAAATTAATCACAGAAAAAACATTGGTGTAAAAAACGCATCGGCATTATTAATAAATTATAAAACAATGGAGGTATTATCCTATATCGGTTCTGTGGATTATTTTAACAAAGATATATACGGCGAAAACGACGGTGTCAGAGCCAAACGAAGCCCAGGATCGACCTTAAAGCCTCTGATATATGCCGCAGCAGTTGATTCTGGATATATTCATTCTATGACTTTATTGAAAGACGCGAAAATAAATTTTGGGGTATATGCGCCGGAAAACTCGGACAACGAATTTTACGGTCCGGTTTTAGCGAAAGATGCCTTGACACATTCCAGAAACATACCGGCGATAAATCTTTTGAAAAAAATAGGAACAAAGAACTTTTATAAAATATTATCATCATCTGGTGTAACGCAATTGAAGCATCCAGATTATTACGGTATATCAATAGCACTAGGAGGAGCAGAAGTATCCATGATAGAATTGGCCGAAATTTATGCAACTATGGCAAATCTTGGCTTGTACAAAAAGATACGAACAGAAATGACTGAACCGTATGAATCTGACAAACAAATTCTATCGCCAGAAGCGTTTTTTATAGTTCTTGACATGCTTGCCCGTCAAAGCACACCCGAAAAGAGCGTACCTTTTACCAGAAAGCAACCCGATAAAATAACGCATTATTGGAAAACAGGAACATCGTCATCTTTTCGAGATGCTTGGACTGCGGGTATTTTCGGCGACTATGTACTTATTGTCTGGGTAGGTAATTTTGACGGTCAACCTAACAACGCATTCAGCGGGGCAAAAACCGCCGCACCAATATATTTTTCATTGGCGAACAATATCATAAAATATCTTTCTTCTCGCGGGATACAAGTCAAAAACAATAATTTTCTTCGTTCAGATTTAAACATTTCTGAAATAGAGATGTGCGACAAAGTCGGAGGATTAGCAGGTAAAAATTGCCCGAAAACAGTAAAATCATATTTTATTCCTGGGAAATCACCCATTGACACCTCCTCCGTATACCGAGCCATACCAATCGATAAAAAAACTGGTTTGCGGGCCTGCAATCGCAACCCTAAAACGACCGAATTAAAAGTTTTTGAGTTTTGGGATTCAGAATTCTTAGATATGTTCAAACGCGCAGGAATAAAAAGAAACACGCCCCCACCGTTTATGCCAGGGTGCGACCTTGACGACATAACGTCAGAGCGTAACATACCAATTATTACATCGCCCATTGCCGATACCAGAATAGTCATAACGACAGATAAAGACTATGAAAAAGTTTCTTTCAAAGCCATATCAGATATGCCAGATGTAAAAATATTTTGGTTTCTAGATTCTGATATAATCGGTACGACTCTATCAGGTCAAACACTACAAATTCCTGTATCAATGGGAAAGCACATCGTTAAAATTGCAGACGAAATGGGCGCAACAACCAGCATATCGTTTACCGTAATAAAATAAACCTGTACGAATTGCCTTGTTAGTTTAATAAAAATTTCGTTATGTAATTAAAGGATATTCCTAAAATAAAATTACTGCCATACGAATCTGCTCCCCGAGCTTTTGCCAGACGATATTGAACATAAGGTCCCAAAGTGAAACTGCCCCATAAATTAGTATCAAGTCTCATTACAGCACTAAGATCTCGTTCTAAATCATTTGATAAGTATTCCGAGTAATCAAAGTACTCACGATAATACCCGTCAAAAGAAACTTTTACTCCCTGACGAACAAGGTATTCCGTACGCCATCCAAGTTCTGCACCGATTTTACTGTTTTGTCTGTGTGCGTATGTAAAATCATATTCATATACACCGGTTAAATAAAGACTCTTTATAATATCATGATCAAATAAAGAAATACCCGCCCCCGAACGTATTATATTCTGACGCGGTATATTCTGACCGGGAGTAAACTGAGTTTCATAAGCACCGCGAACCATAGGTCCCAATTTTAGACCAGCAAACTGCCAACACGCATAAGAAACATCGCTGGAAAGCAAAATTTTATCCGCATTTTCATTTGTAGCTTTTGGAGCATTATAAGGCTTTAATGTCGTCTTTCCATACGCCATAAATAAACCGTTATTCCATTTGAAATTACCTTTTGTATATTCTAATAAAGTATCCAATACGGCATTTATATAGTTTTGACTGGTAGCAGTTAATACTGTTATAGGAGAATCAATATACTCTGCGGCATTACTAACCTGAGTTTTTGAAAAGTCTAAACCTATACGACGAATAGAAAGAAGCCATTTTGATTCATCGTTTTTTTCTTTACTTTCCACATTGGGACTTGCCTGCGCAGAAAATATCGCACAGACTAATCCCAATAAAAAGATAAAGAACTTTTTCAATACGTTTCCTTCTAAATAAAAAATTTATGTAAACGACGTTATAAATTAAAAGAATTTATACGCAAAATGTTTTACTTCCATATACGTAAAACCCCGTCTTTATCGTAATAACGCCAGCCTCTTTCACGAATTGCGATTGTAAAATTTGATCTGTCTTTCATTGGTATTTCGACCGTTATCTGATTTCCGTTAATGTATCTGGTAGATAAATCTATACCCTCTTCACGAGCGATCTGTTTAAGTTCCATCCAGTTTGCCAATTTATCGGACATAACGGCCTGTAAAATAAATTTGTCTCCGACAGTATCATCTGTTAACCAATTTTGTACATCATTCTCCATCAACCATTGTTTCGCAGCGTTTTTATCTATACTCATTGTAATATTCGCAGAATATGTTGTATCCGACTGCTTTTCCCCTTCAATACTTGAAGAAGAAATTAAATTTGTTAATTCCGCTTTTGTTGCGTTTCTGACGGTATCCGTCAACTGCTCTGGGTTTACGTACTGAGATAAAGATTCTGTTATTATCTGCCTACGTGCTTCATCAAACGCCATTTCTTTGGCGTTTGCCGCCGTATCACTGGTAATGCTAACGGCTGCCGTTCCAGATAATCCACCTGCTGCAAAAGCGTTAAAGAAAATACCGCAACTTAAAAAAGCAAATAAAAACTTTTTCAAATTTTAATCCTTAGAAACTTGCATTAATTCCTACACGAATCCCCATAGATTTATAAAAAGATTCTATTTCACCGTCAGACGTACATACCCATCCCGGACACTCTGATTCCAAGTTTTTAATATTTATTGCAACCGGACTTCCTGTTTCAGGGTTTAACATCGCTTCTTCATTCGCATAATCGCCGGAGTTCAAAATGCTATTATATATATCCATATAATAACTTTCGTTCAAATAAGTCTTAGCATCAACATCGCTTACCGTATAATAATCATATGTTAAACCGATTGAAAGGAATACAGAATCGGTTATAGCTGTTTTCCAATTTGCCCCCAGTCCTAAATGAATTGCGGATCCCATACCAGCCTCATCCTCAACGCTTTTCGGATGCTGCCAATCAAAGCGATACGGTTGATCTCCGGTTACTTTATATCCGGGGAAACCTAATTCTATGCGTCCGTTTACCGCATTATATTTATTTATTTCATAATCCATATCCAGCGCGACATAAGGACCAGACCAAGCAACATCATAATCATGGCTAACCCCAGGTTGCTGGTAATAGTAAGTTCCTTGTGTATCTATACTTGTTGCACCGCTTGCAATTTCCATTTCACCTGTAATTTCGTTACGCCAGATAATTTGCTGTTTACCGTCAGACAAATTTACAATAATTGCGGGGTCACATTGGATTTCACCGTTTACCTCAAAGCAGGCAGAAGTATCAATGGATAAACCGTAGTTCTTTTCAGTAGTAAGATTATAACTAAAATGTCTATACCCTGCAGAAGGAGTAAACTTTATATTTCCCGCTTTGAAGAAATCACTTAATCCCAAACCGACATTAAAGCCCATCATACTACCACCTTGGCTTGTACCGATAGATAGAGCATGCCCGATTTGATCACCTATAACAGTGCCTTCGTCTGCGCTTATCCACTGAGTTATAAAATATCCACCATTAGTAATATCATCATCGATCATGCTTGTTTCGCCGGACTGCATACCATATTTGAAACCTGCGTCTATCATTAACTTTGAATTGCCCAAATCAAAAGCGTATCCAGCATTAAGATCCAGCACATTCCAAGAAAGATTATCGTAACTAAGCACACTGCCAGATTCTTTCATTTCGAACTGCCACATTGCAGTTTCTCTGGAAATACCGGCATCCAACCAAAAACCGTTTCCTGTTTTTGTTGTTGTAGCGTTTGTTGTACTGTTCTGACTTACGTTACTACCGGCAGTATTTGATGTGCTATACCTGACGTTAGAGTATGTCGGTTTTGTATAAGTTCTGTTATATTGGTTATACCCAGTCTGTCTTTGAGCATAAGTTTGCGTAGAATAACTTTGTTGTGGGGATTGGTAATAACCAGTATAGTAAGTTCCTGCGGCATTAGCCAGAACAGGTAAAATTGCGAATATAGAGCAACCGAACAACAAGCGGTATAAATTTTTCATTCTTTCCCCTTTTAAAATCTTTATCGCATACATTATATCATAAAAAAGTTGAAAAAGAAATATGTTCTTTGTAAGATAAAATGTCTGTTTATGCGGACGCGGATATGGCGAAACTGGTAAACGCGTAGCACTAAGGATGCTATGGAGAAATCCTTGGGGGTTCAAGTCCCCCTATCCGCACCAAAAAATAATAGTTTTTCTTCTTGCTCGGCTTTTTATAAATTTGGTAGAATTAATAACATAATAATGAAGGGAAAGGCTCTGATTTTATCTGTAGTCCTTGCGTTGCTTGGGTTTAACGCAGCAATTGCCGAGGATGAAGTTGATACTGCGCGTGTTGCGATACGGCGCAGTTCTTCACCGGTTGTAGTATCAAATCGTCAGACTAGTGGTGGCACATCTACGGTACAGACAAATTCTGTTGTATCTTCTCGTTCTGTGGGATCATCAACTGGGTCGACAGCGACATCATCGCGCGATCGGGCGACAGTAAACCGCACTAACGTTGTTTCAAGGGACACCGCTGGTTCACGTACATCGACAGAGACTGGGGGGCAGACAGTTTCTGCGCGAACGACATCGAATGTTCAGACTCGTACGACATCAAATCAGGGGTTAAATTTATCATCGTCTCGGTCTGGGGTATCAACGGCACGGACAGCGTCATCTATTCCGCGGGTAACGACATCGACTGCCAAGGCGCAAACGACTGGTGCGACTTCGCGCAGTGGAACGACCGTTTCGCGCAGTGGGGTCAGCGCACCTACTGCCAGCCGTACGGCGACAACTACTGCCGGCACATCGACGGCGCGACGTGATTCAATAAACGATTCCAGCAGGATTTCCCGCAGTGCTATAACTGCCGAAGAGATAATGAATCGTGATTATACCAAATGTCGCGAGGTTTATTACAGTTGCATGGACGAATTCTGTGCCAACAAAGACAGTCAGTTAAAGCGCTGTGCGTGCTCAGCGCGCGTAAACGAGTTTGATGCGGTTAAGAAACAGTTAACAGAAGTAGAAGATAAACTGCTGGATTTCAATCAACGTTTATTGACTGTTAACATGGACAAAGAAGACGCCGAGGCTATATTTAAAGCGACCGAGGGGGAACTGGCGTTTCAGCAGGAAGACAAGACCGACTCTAAAAAATTATTGGACGAAATTGCGAAAAAGTTAAATACGACTTTTGACGACAGTACATTTAATCAGAGTTTATCTCCTATATCACTATCTTTGAACATAGACTCTGCGTTTGACAGCGTAGATTCTTTACTTGGTGCGTCTACGACGACGAAGACGGGGACCGAGTTATACAATGCGGCACTGCCGATTTGTCGCGAGATGGCGTTAGAGGTATGCACGCAGGACGAACTGGACATCATTGAAAGCGGTTATCTGATGGTGATAGAGCAAGACTGTAACACCGTTGCCAAGTCTTACGAGACGCAACAGGATCAAGCGCGCGAGAAGATACTGGAAGGCAGTGCATTACTGGACATGTCGCGACTGGACATTTACCAAAAGCGAAATTCCGATGACATACTGACATGCAAAAAGAAGATGTTGGACATGTTAACCGATTCGTCCGTCTGTGGCGAGAATCTGGAAAAATGTCTAGACATCAGTGGAAAATACATAGACCCTTCTACTGGCGAGGCGTTTTTAACGGTTAACTTAGTAGAACTAGGAAGTCTGATTACGCGTCCCGAGGCGAATCAGACTTGGACCAGTGCCCCTGGTAACAGTAAATTCGTATCGTATTTAGATTCTAAAAAGATATTTCTGGAATCTGCGACAGAAAACTGTCAGGACATTGCGGACTATGTATGGGATGATTTCATAGAAGATGCACTGGCGCAAATAAAACTGGCGCAAGAAAGCAAGTTAGAAGAAGTCCGTCAAAGTTGCACGACATTAACCATGCAATGTTTATCTGACACGATGGACTCACTGGAAGACTTTGATGCGCGTGCGATATCGGTATTCGGGGTAATTGCCGACAAGACCGCCAATGAAATGTGTTCCGACATTAAAAACGCATGTACTGCATTATTGGACAGCACATCCAGTGGCGAGGTATGGGATCAGGGTATGACAGAAATTGCGACGGACAAAACATACGATGCGATTATGAGCACGTGTCGCGAAGTCGGTCGTTCATGCATCATCCAGGCGTGTAAATCTATATCGGGCAATTTCGGTTTATGTGAAAGCATTCAAACCTCTGTTAACAGGAAAGCAATCATCAATCGCACATCCTGCTGGGATGAAGTTGTTCAGTGCGTTGCGGATGCGACAAACGAATCGATTAATAATATATTTACCGAGGTTGATAAAGACGGTATGCTGGATGAAGACAGTAATGCATTTTACTCTTATTTATATGGGGACAAATCTGTATTAAACACAGGTCAACCAGAATGTATATCAACAAACGCCAACTGTGTATACGACATATGCGAAACAGAATGTGGTCTGAATGATAAAACAAAAAAATACACAAAAAAGGATACTTTGAATTGCAAGATATGCCGATTGGCAGAAAAAGTCTGGGGCAACTGCGAGGCACATCCAGCAACATTATTAAGCGTATCAGAGGGGCATAATCAGATAAAAACGCCACAAAATAATGAGACAACATTATTATATTGGTTTGCCCAGAATACCGGAACGGAAAGTCAGTCAGATAATTGCCGTGATACATCTTGTGGTCCAGGACTGGTTGCGCATTTTGATAAAGAAAGTCAACAAATAATATGTATGTCATCTGATTATGTAACTGACGACAATCAAATTTGCGGAGAAGATTTTCCTCGGATTACTATTGATGGCTTTAATAATTGTTGTAAAATTAATGATAATACCCCGGGGAAACTAGATACTTTTAGAAATTGTTGTCTGCTGGACGAAACCATCACAAACATTCCGGGTGTAAACTGGAACGCAACCAACGGATATTGGACAAATACACCACAATCTACCGCCATTAACGACGGTCTATGTTTACCCAACGACGCAGAGTTTGTTGCGGCAGTAAACCTGAACCAAACAAATTATTATAAGGCTGGTCTTTACTTTATATTCTGTATTGGAACAGTAAGTGGTGACAATATAACTGATAACTATCCTTCTGGTCAAACCATAAAATGCAATGGTGATTACATAATGATAAATAAAGCGGGACAATATATAACACCACCCTATGACAACCAACCGGAACAATATTCATACAATGAAAACTTCTATCGTGAAAAAACTACTGGGAAAAAATGTATCGAAACATATGAAAATAATAGTTGGTCTTGGAAAACCGAAAACGGCACAAGATGCTCTACGCAAACGCCAATACACTATCAAATATCATTTGAATAACCATAACAACCGGCAAAAACACTTGACAAACGGAAACAACTTGTCTAAAATAAAATAATGAACGAACAAAACGTAGAATTGCGTTTTTCATAAAACAGGGTTTAATGGCGTACGTAAGTTCTCTTTACCAGGTCTATTTCGCGGGTATTTCCGGCGGGGTATTTGTTCACGTGCAACGCACGTGTGCTGGGGGGATGAAAGGTTTGACATCAGATAACCCCGTTTCTAAAAAAGCGGTTTTGCGTTTCAACAACATAAAAAGTCTGGAAATTTTTCCGGACTTTTTTGCTTTTACAAGGAAAAAAATCATTTTTCACGCTTAAAAAGGGGGCAAAAATGAAATTTAAAAAAATAATACCTTATCGGTTAAAAAAACTGATACCAATGGCGCTTTTAACCGGCGCATGTATGTTACCCTCGTGTAAGAAAGAACCGGTTGAACCAATTGCATATAAAGAAAAAGAAATAAGATTTACTTATGACTCTTTCCAACTTCTTTTAACAGAAGATGAGAATGGGAAAAAACAAATCAACCCTGAAATTGAATATTATGTCGCCGACCCAAGTGTAAAAACAATATATCTTAACCCAGGTACATGCTCTTGGTACCATTATAAGGCAAATGAAATAATAGACCTGCGAAATAATATTTTGGAACCTGTAATAAATTATTCTGAAAAAATTCGCGGAATGGATCTTTTTGATTTTCGTCCAACTGAAATTGTAAAGGTTCCACCACAGGATACAATGTGGTTTATTGAACACGGCTGGGGGATTCGCATTCCAAAAAAGAACGAGAACGGCAGATAAGGGGAAAAAAATGAAATATAAAAAGAAATTTAATTATAACTTAAAAACATTGGTACCGGCGATTTTACTTGCAACTGCAACCGCCTTTTCTGGATGCAATAAGGACAAACAAAAAGAAAAGAACGAAGAAACCTTTGGATATATAACCCCAAAAGATACGGTCGTACTGTATTTCAGAATTAACCTTCAAACACTGGTGTCGACTGAGAACGGAACAATAGATATAAGTGATTTATTGAAATATTATATATCCAGACCAGAAACCAATATGATTTATGCCGAACCTGTTGATTGGTGGGGGGGGATATCAACAAATATAATTCATGAGATAAGAACAAATTATCTTGAACCGGTTATAAATGCATCACCAAAAATTCGTGGACGCGGTGATTTTGACTTTAAACCTGGCAGAACAACCGAAGAAGACAGTCTGTGGTTTATTCAAAATGGTTGGACAATAAATAAAGAAAGATAAATAACCGGCAATGCCGGTTGTTTTTTTATATTTAATCATTGACAGTTTCTTTTTAAAAATGCAACCATATAAAATAAGATATGGGGTAAATGTGTGAAAAAATTTATATTAATATTTTTTTCTTTATTTATATTTTCATCGGCAATGGCATGGGATCAAATTGATCAATGTAAGCCAGAAAAACCACAAAACAATGCCTGTGGCAAGGGGTGTTATCCGGAAGATATGTTTTGCACCCCATGTAAAGCAGGGTTTCATAACGATAACGACCAGAATACAGGTGAATGTGAACGATGCACAATAATACCATATGGTGCAAACTGGGTTCCCAATATTACAGGGATGTATGCAGATTCTTGTCCGTGGGAAATAACGTGTAATGCCGATTATTATTGGGATAGTGGGACAAAACAATGTAAAGCATGTGACACTGACGCCGGATACCGTTCAACAGCGCAAACAATACAAGGCGCAGGTAATGAATCTGAAAGCACAAGTTGTGATATATATGAAATAAGATTAGTTGACGGGGACGACACAATCGGCACAGCGTACGCAAAAAAGGATACAGGATACGCCAATAATCTTAATGGGCCATGGACATCAAATGGTCCAATAACCACCCCCTCCAATACTAATTGGTGGCGAAGATTTACCGGCTATCTAAAAGAAGAACAAGATTTTACCAATTCTGATGGCTATGTTAGATCCCCCTTTATATCCGCAGATCAAATATCAGGACCTTTTACTGCGACAGCAAGATGGCAATATGCGAAGTTTAACATTCAGTTTAATCTAGAAGGAAGTGTAGAGCCATTAGTAGAATACAACAATTGCACACTGGGTGACGAAGAAAACCCATGTCTTGCACCAACGGCAGATGATATCGAAGAATCTATACCAAACGGTCAATACCTTGCTTATTGGATATGTAACGACCCGACTGGGGGGGTATTTCATTGTCAACATGGTGAAAAAGTATTCCCGGGAGCTCCAATAACGCCTAATATTGTACTAGAAAGCGGTACAGATTTCGGTGACAATTCTGGGCAGCCCGTAGTACTAGAAGCAAGTTTTACAACTTGTAATGCGCCACAGGGGAAGTATTGTACAGAGGATGGGAAATATGCCAACTGCCCGCAAGGTACTACGACACTGTCAACAGGCGCAACTTCGATTGCAAATTGCGTTATGGTGGGCGGTTCAAACGGTACAAAATTCTGCGATAACCAAAACCGATGTTTCAATTTACCTGAGGGAATAAATATACAATACACGGATTCTTTTTAATATCTGAAATAATCTTGTTTATTTCTTTAAGTTCTGCATCTGAAAATTTACCCAAAACCCAATCTGCAGGATCCATCGGCAAACCGTAATCACGCGGATGACCAATACCAATACGAATGCGTTTATAATCAGAACCAACCACAGAATCAATGGACCTTATACCATTATGACCCGCACTGCCCCCGCCCGTCTTTTCACGAAAGTCCCCCAGTTTTAAATCCATGTCGTCATGTACCACAACCAAGTTATCCAACGGTACTTTGTAAAAAGATACCAGCGCACCAACCGCATCACCGCTGTTGTTCATAAAAGTCTGTGGCTTTACAAAAATAAACTTATGACCGTCGATGTTCTGGGTCGCAGTTAAAGCCTGTTTCTCGCTTTTCCAAGTAATACCGTCGCCAACCAAACTGTCTAAGGCCATAAAACCAACATTATGACGAGTGTTTTTATACTTATCACCCGGATTGCCTAAACCTACTATCAAAAAAGGTTTATTTTCTTGCATATCTACCTCTGCTTTTTCTATTATATTATCATATAAAGGAGAAAAATATGAAATTAAAATATACCGGCTTTTTCTTTTTCGTTTCAACCATTCTTACGGCAACAACGGCAAACGCAAATCTTCTGCTGGACCCTTATGTCGGCGCAGTTGTCGGCGCAGGCGGACAAACCATGTTCATAGACGATGAAAACCACTCGGAATCTGCACAGGCATACGGCGCGGTAATCGGACTGGATGTGCCAATTCTGCGCGCAGAACTGGAATATAATTATATGAATAACCAAGGCACTAAATTAAATATAGGACTGTTTAATATATATGCAAAAATGCCCGCCGCAATGATACACCCTTATATAGGCGTGGGCGTAGGTGCTACTTTTAGCAGCAAATTCAGCAATATGAAAATGGAAGACAGCGTCGCCGCATACCAAGGTATGCTGGGAATTACATTTGATGTGCCGGTACTGCCAATAAAAGTAGACGCAGAAGCCAGAGCTCTGTATATCCCCGATATATATACTCTGGAAAACCAGAAACCTGATCTGCTTCACTATGACCTGCGCGTAAAACTGCGCTATGTTTTCTGACGCCAAAGGACTGAAAATGCTGACGCTGATTGACGGCAACTCTTTACTGTTCAGAGCCTATTATGGCGTTCACAGTCGCCTTACCCGCGCCGACGGAACGCCAACAGGCGCAGTATACGGCTTCTTTAATATGCTGCTGCCAATATTGGCGTCCGCAAAAACTGACGATTCGTTCGTGTGCGTCTTTGACGCTTCCAGAATATCTTTCAGACAGGATATTTACCCACTATACAAGGCAAATAGAACGGAAACCCCAGAAGATTTAATAACTCAATCTTATATGGTCCGCGAAGGCGCGTCCGCAATGGGAATACCTGTTCTGTGCATACCGGGCGTAGAAGCCGATGATGTCATCGCTACTTTGGCTCGTGAAAACTGCACGCACACAGACGCAACACGAATTATCACCAGCGATAAAGACTTAATGCAGTTGGTCTCTGACTGCGTGTTCCTGTACGACGGAATGAAACAAAAAGAAATACGAAAACCGCAAGTTATAGAAAAATTCGGCGTCGAACCAAATAAAGTAATCGATGTCCAAAGCCTGATGGGCGATTCGTCCGATAATGTACCAGGCGTACCAGGAATAGGACCAAAAAAAGCATCGGAACTGATAAACCAATTCGGAAACTTAGATGACCTATACGCAAACCTGAACGAAATAAATAACGAACGAACCAGAAACTTGCTGAAAGAAAATAAAGATAAAGCATACGTTTCTAAACAACTGGTTACGCTGAAAGACGATGTCGACTTAACAGGACTGAAAATCGAACCGTTTCGTTTTAATACTCCGGCTGCGCTGGAATTCGTTCGAACGAAAATAGAAAGCAATTCTCTGGCAGAAAAAATTCAGAAACTCTTCTCTCTGGAAAAATTTAACCCAGATGATATGCCACAGAAATTTAACTATGAAAAATCTAACTGCCCCCTGCCCCAAAGCAAACTTAGAACAAAAGAAGCCGAAATACAGAAAAGCACAATAGGTAAACTTACTTTCAGCACAATATCTACTCTGAAAGAACTGGACGATTTTATCGCTAAAATAAAAAATATCGTCGCAATAGATACAGAAACAACCGGCCTAAATCCACTGACCGACAAACTGGTAGGTATCTCTCTGGCAATAGACCAATCTTATGGCGTATATATTCCGCTACGGCATAAATCGTCCGACGCAAACCTGTTTGAAAAAGAATCTAACGCACCAAACCAACTGCCCATTGAAACCGTTTATAAAAAACTCTGGCCCGTTTTCACAAACCCCGATATTAAAAAAATCGGTCATAACTTGAAATTCGACCTACACATCTTCGCAAACGAGGGATGGAATATAGAAAAAATTTCTCCTATTGATGATACTATGTTATTGTCATACGCACTACATGGAACATTACATGGACACGGACTGGACGAACTGGCAATGATGTATCTGGGGCATGAAAACATTTCTTTTTCTTCCCTGTTTCCACCTAAAACACGCGACGCAGATATGCACTTTGATAAACTGGACATAGAAAAAGCAACACCGTATGCCGCAGAAGATGCAACCGTTTGCTTTGCACTGTACCAAGTTATGAAACCTGAACTTGATAAAAACGAAAAATTACTGAAACTATACGAAAACTGCGACCTGCCCTTATTGAAAATACTATTAAATATGGAGCGAACGGGCGTACTGGTAAACAAAACAGGACTGCAACAATTATCCAATGTGTTTCATGAGCAACTGACAAAGTTGGAAAAAGAAATCTGGGACTTGGCAGGTCATGAATTTAATATCGCCAGCCCGAAACAACTTGGCGTCATACTGTTCGACGAACTGGGTCTGCCCGCAAATAAAAAACGTTCAACAGACGCAGAAACTCTAACCGAAATGACTGACGAACATCCAATAATTGAAAAAATTCTGGAATGGCGCTCTATCGCAAAACTGGCAGGCACTTACGCGGACGCATTGCCGCGACAAATTGCGTCAGACGGTCGAATTCATACGACTTATTTACAGACCAGCACTAATACAGGACGCCTGTCCAGCCGCGACCCTAACCTGCAAAACATACCGATTAAAACAGAACTGGGCGAAGAAATACGAAAGTGCTTCATCGCACCAGATGGCTTTTTACTGATTTCCGTCGACTATTCACAGATACAATTAAGACTGCTGGCAGATGTCGCAAATGTACGTACTTTTAAAGAAACTTTTATTTCCGGTAAAGACATTCACGAACAGACGGCAAGAAAGATTTTTAATATCGCAGAAAATCAACCCGTACCAAAAGATTTAAGACGAGCCGCAAAAACTGTAAACTTTTCTATCATTTATGGCATCTCGTCATTCGGCTTGTCGGGTCAACTTGGCATATCACGCACCGTTGCCCAAGAAATAATTAATACTTATATGGCGGGACTGCCAGAAATTAAAGAATATATCGATAAAGTAAAAGACTTTGCTTTAAAAAACGCCTGCGTTTATACTCCGTGGGGTAGACGCATAGAATTACCAGAGGTAAAAAATCCACGTATGCGCAGTTATGCAATGCGCGCTGCCATTAACGCGCCAATCCAAGGGTTCGAGGCGGACTTAATGCGCTTTGCAATGGTCAAGATAAACAAAAACATCGTTCAACCGAACAACGAAAAAATTCGCATGATTATGCAGGTTCACGATGAAATAATATTCGAGTGCAAAAAAGAATTTGCAGATGATTTCGCAAAAAAAATTGAATACGAAATGGAAAATGTTGCCAAACTATCGGTACCTCTGGCGGCAGATTATGTAATCGGCAAATATTGGGGTAAATAAAAAATCCCGCCAATGCGGGACTTTTTATTTGTTATTTTTATGATAAGGATTGTTTTCTTTCTTGGTCGGCAACAACATAAGTACAAAAAGTACAATTGATGCCACAATACCTAATACCGGCATAGGTATAAAACTCGCCAAGATTAACAATAAGCACCATGCACTTTGCCCTGCATCATGCAGTCTTCGAACAGATAACGACAACACAGGGATTACCGTAGCAAAAACATACAATAAAAACAGTATAAGCACTATGAAAAACAATAAATTATAATAATTTAAGTGCCAGACAAACAGAAAGAAAAAATAAAACATCAATAATAATATAAAGTTCACCAATTGAGTCCACCAATACTCCGACCGGGATGAAGTACCTGCCCATTCAGTAAAACCGCGTTTCCAAAACGCCTTGTATGCCTGAAACATATTTGTATATGTTTTGCTGTATTTTTCTTTTACAGGATTCTTTGCGACCTCTTTTTTAGCAGTAGCAGGTTTACTTTTTGATTTGGTTGTTTTAACAGCAGTTTTTTTAGGCATATAATTTCTCCTTCTTTATACTCGGAATTATATCATAAAAAACAAAGACCCGCAAACGCGGGTCTAGAATAATAATTTAGAATCCGAAAACCATTCTTTGTTTTGATTGACGTTTTTTTTCATTACGAACGGCTTCTTCTTTCAAACGTTTGCGTTTAGTTGTAGGTTTTTCATAACGCTGACGTTCTTTCATTTCGCGGTACAGACCTTCTTTCTGAGACTTACGTTTTGCGACACGCAAAGCCTGTTCTACGTTATTATCGCGAACCAGAACTTTTACCATAGGTTATTCACCCCCTTTTTTACGCATTATCTTTTGTTTCTACAAATTTTTGGTGGAGCTGATCAGACTCGAACTGACGACCCCCTGCTTGCAAAGCAGATGCTCTACCAACTGAGCTACAACCCCAAAACTTTGCTTTATGATATTTAAAACCTATCAAAGCCCACAGATTTTATACATTTTTTATCATATTGTCAAATAAAAAACAAAAAAAGACTATTTTCATCTTTTACTGGACTCTTTTAATTATAGAATCTATAATAAATAGGCTATGTTCAAAAGATTTATTAAAAAAATCAAAAAGATTATAAAAGGTGACGAAACTAACGTTCGTATAAAATGGTCTTTATACGGACGCGTTTGGCGCGAAATCGGTAAGCCACAATGGAAATGGCTATTATTCGGCATTTTGACCACAATCGGCGCGGCAGCAGCGGAAGCCTACACAATAACGCTTGTTCAACAAGTGGTTGATAAAGCTTTTATACAAAAAAGTATGCAGTATATATACTTTTTCGGTTTACAAATTATTGCCGCATTCGGCTTCAAGGGAATATTTAATTACGCAAAGTCATTGATAATGGCAAAAGCAGGACTTATTGCCAGCGCAAACTTGCAAAAACGCATATATCACCATATGGTCAGAATGAATATATCAAAGTTTTACGGTGATGGTATAGGGAAAAACTTAAATTATTTCAGCGTACAGGCAAACGCTGTATTAAATCTGGTAACAGGAACAATCGTTAGTACGATACAACAAATTGCAACCTTATCAATGACTCTTGCATTGATGGTATATTATGCACCGCAGATGTGTGCTGTTTTGCTATTTTTAGTTCCTGCAATTATACTTCCTATGGTTCTTATCATGAGGAAGCGTCGTAAACTTTCACGTGAATCTTTCGGGATTGCAAATGATGTATCACAACACTTAAATCAGACACTACATGGTATAAAAACCATTCAGGCCTTTGCCACAGAAGACAAAGAAACCGAAAAATTTGCGCGCGTTTTAGATAATTCGATGGTAAATTCATATAAAGGCACACAAGCGTTTGCGTTGCAATCTCCGTTACTAGAACTTATGATTTCAATTGGGTTATGTTTGGCGTTAATAATCGGGGGACACTTTATCGTAACTGGTGCAATTACAACCGGTGATTTTACAGCATTTCTGTTAGCACTGACCGCGGCGTACAAACCTGCACGAAGCATAACAAGTACAAACGGTACTATTCAACATGGCTTATTAGCAGCCGAGGTTTTATTTAATTTTCTGGACAGCAAACCAGAAATTCAAGATCTGCCAAACGCAAAGGAATTGGTTGCCGATAAAATGTCGATTTCATTTAATCATGTATCTTTCGAATATAACGAAAACGAACCCGTTCTAAAAGATATAAATCTTGATGTACCATCTGGACAAGTTTGTGCACTGGTTGGACCGTCTGGTGGCGGTAAAACGACCATGTTCAATTTAATAGAACGCTTTTATGATCCGCAAAAGGGTAAAGTTGAAATAAATGGAACGGATATAAAAAAATTTACTCTACATTCGTTGCGTAAGAACATCGCTGAAGTATCGCAAGATGTGTTTTTATTTAACGGAACAATAGAAGAAAATATAAAATATGGGGCACCTAACGCTACATTCGATCAGGTTGAAGCGGCAGCTCGTGCAGCAAACGCTCACGACTTTATAATGGGCTTTCCGAAAAAGTATAAATCCAAAGTCGGTGAAGGTGGTGCCTTGCTATCAGGTGGGCAGAAGCAAAGAATTGCCATTGCACGTGCAATACTGAAAAACGCACCTATATTATTGTTAGACGAAGCAACGTCTGCACTGGATACTCAAAGTGAAAAACTGATTCAATCGGCATTAAAAGACTTGATGCGCGGTCGCACTACTTTTGTAATTGCGCATCGTCTTTCTACCATACTGGACGCAGATATAATATGCGTAATAAAAGACGGTCGTATAGTTGAAAAAGGTACAGATGCAGAGCTGATTGCAATGGACGGTGAATATAAAAAACTTCGTGATATACAATTTAAAAGTAAAAAAACAAACTAGTTTAACTAAAAGGAGGGGAAAATAAAAGAGTCGCAAAATGTCAGAGAAAAAAAATACAAATAAAAAAGATTTTTCTTCTTTTAAAAATAAAAATTTAAGACAGACATACAATTATTATAAAAAAAAGACAGGAACTATTCCAGACGAACTAAATGCAGAACTGGCTAAAAGATTCCCTAACTATAATCTAAAAACCCAGACATTTAGTAAAGGAAAAAAAACAAGCAAAACTTGGAAACTTCTTTCTGACAAGCAATTAAAAAATGCTTTTTATTATCGTAAAAACAAGGGCTATCCTATTACACCAGAATTAAATACAGAACTGGCAAAAAGGTTTTCAAATTATGATATAAAAACCGAAACGTTTAATAAAACTTTAAAAGCATTTAAACCCTTAAAAAATTGGTCTAAATGTTCAAACTCATATTTAAAAAATACATATTATAAAATAAAAAAATCTGGTAATACAATTCCTGAAAACCTGAATATTGAATTAGCAAAAAGATTCCCCAAATATAATCCACAAAACCAAACATTTATTAAAGATATGAACAAACGAAAAAAGGAAAAAATAGTTTGGGACCATCTTTCTATCAAGCAATTAAACGACGCTTTTAGATACCGCAAAAAAATGGGCTATCCTATTACACCAGAATTAAATGCAGAACTAACAAAAAGGTTTTCAAATTATGATCCTCAAACACAAACCCTAAAAAAACAAAAAGCGGAAAGTAACAACCTGAATTTTTCTGAATTGACCGATATACAATTAAAAAACAAACTTTTTTATCTAAAAAGGAAAAAAGCGATAATTCCAGATAAACTAAATACAGAATTAGCAAAAAGATTTCCTAATAATTATGATGAAAACACACAAAACTTTAATCGTAGTAAGAAAGATGAAAAAACTCAAAATTCTGAATCAGGAGATAACTTTAATTGGGAAAATCTCTCAACCGATGGTTTAAAAAGTATGTACAAATATTACAGAAAAAGAAAACTTCCTATTCCAGATGGATTAAGTGCAGAACTTGAAAACCGGTTTCCAAACTATAAAATTGGTAAAAGAACCTTGTTAAATACAAAAAAAACCGATAATAATATAATATATCAAAAAAGATTAAAAAATTTAGTCCTACCTTTATTTTCTATTTCAAATAAAAACAGAAAATATGACTTATTTTTTGAAAACGACGATAAAAAAATATACTTATTAAAATCTTCAACTACTCCTTATGATTTATGTTTAATTAACGAAAACGATAAAATCGTAATTGTCAGGAAAGGTTTAAATAATGGTTCTTATTCATTTTATGCGATAAATATTGAACACGGAACTGTAGTATATGATTATAAAAACGGATCGAATTTCATATATTACAGTGCCGAAACACACGAAATTTTTTCTTCAAGAACAGAGAACGGTGGTAATACCTCAATATCTAAACATATAACGACAAAGAAAAATTCTGATATTCCATCGTACATGAAAAAAATGCATGTTAACAATGTCAAAAAAACAATTTATTTAAGCGAAGACAACAAAGAAATACATTGTCCATTAATAACAATTGAAAATATTCAAAATAATAAATCAAATATAATAAAACTATCCGTACAAATTAAACAAAACTCAAATTATTATAATGATATTTTTGTTAACGAAGAAAAAATATTATCAAACCATAAAAACACAAAATTCAAACTTTTTGCGGAAGAAACTCTATTGGCAATACACGGTACGCTTACAGACAACGACTTATACCCTGCTACACCGCAATGGTTGGTATACGACACACAACTGAACCAGCGTGCATCAAATATACCTGACTTTTTCACTAAAAAACCCGCACGAATAGAAAACGTAACAGAAACCAATAAAAACGTCATTTTATATATGAGCACAAAAGCAAACTGCTTATTAGACATAAAAAAATTAAAAAAACTTGCGAAAGGACAACGTTTTGTGATAGAAAAACAAAGATAAACGAAGAGGATACAAAAGATGTTAAAAGAAGAAACGAATAATCAGATTTCATTACCATTACGTTCTGTTATAGGGAAAAAATTAAATTATGATTTAATTTTTGATGACGGAGAAACCAAGGTCACTTTATTAAAAAGAGCCAAAGCGCCTTATGAAATAAGTTTAATTGATGAAAAGAAAAAATTTGCGGTTATCAGAAAAAAGCGTGATATAAACGATTATGTATTTTTCATACTAGATATGAAAAGATGGCATATATTACGTAATTCCACAACAGACACAAAATTCATAAAATATAACGCGAAAACAAATGAAATATTTTTTTCATCGTCTCTTTTTAATCATTACACACCAGTTTCAAGAAAACCTTCAGAAGAAAGATTAATCAACATCCCGATAACATCAAAATTATTACAAGCAAACAAAAATCCTAAATCTACGATAATTATTGACCAAGAAGGTAATGCAAAGGCAACTCCTTTAATAAAAATAACAAGTAAAAACTCAAAAGCACCGAAATCTTCTACTAAATTAGTTGTACAAGTAAAAAATGTAAAAGATTTTTATAACGAAGTTTTTGTTAACGACGAGAGAATACTACCTGAACATATTGACACGCAAATAAAGATTTTGGCAGACAAGACTTTACTGGCGATACATTGTACAATCAACATTAAGAAAAATAAAAAGGACAAAATATCGCAATGGTTAGTATATGATACAGATATGAATTTGCTTGGTATAAACCATAACAAAAAAACAATCATACAAAACGTAGAAGAAAAAAATGGCAAAGTAGTTTTAACACTAAGTGACGGTTCTGTTGGGACATTAAACCTAAATAAGATGAAAAATATTTCATCTGGTCGCAAATTTATGCTTAAACAAAACACGCGTTAAAAAAGGCGGTAAAACCGCCTTTTTTTTATTTGACTAATAACTCTTTACCGTGTACATCCACATATACAGTACCACCTTCTACGACGCTACCCGACAGTATCAAATCGGCGATTTTATCTTCTACAGCGGATGTAATCAAACGTTTCAGAGGTCTGGCACCGAATACAGGATCGTATCCGTTATCCCCCAACCACTTTATTGCTTTATCAGACACCTCGATATTAATACGTTTTTCTGACAGACGCTTTTCAAGGTTTCTAAGTTGTATTTTTACGATATTGGCCATAACGTCCTTGCCCAGTGGGTTAAAGAATACGATTTCATCGATACGGTTTATGAATTCCGGTCGAAAGTTTTTCTTTACAGCCTCCATATCCGGCAAATTGCTTGTCATTATTATGATAGTGTTAGTAAAGTTCACAACGTGTCCCTGCCCGTCCGTCAAACGTCCGTCGTCTAGTATTTGTAAGAAGACATTAAAGACATCTGGGTTTGCTTTTTCAATTTCATCGAACAGCAAGACTTGATAAGGTCTGCGTCTAACGCTTTCTGTCAAAACACCGCCTTGTTCATAGCCGACATATCCCGGAGGACTACCGATTAAGCGCGATACGGAATGCGGTTCCATATATTCGCTCATATCGATTCTGGTCATTGCGGTATCGTCGTTAAACAGGTACTCTGCCAGAGCCTTGGCAACTTCTGTTTTACCGACGCCGGTTGGTCCCAAGAACATAAAACTGCCCGCCGGTCTATGCGGATCAGAGAGGCCTGCTCTACTACGTCTTATTGCCCGAGCAATTACGGTCAAAGCATGATCTTGTCCGACAACTCTCTTACGTAATTCATCTTCTATATTCAGCAGTTTAGACTGTTCTTCCAGACTTAATTTATCTGCCGGTACACCCGTCCATTTACTTACGACGGCGGCGATATGTTCTGGTAAAACGGTTTTATATTCTTTTGATTCTGAATTCATTTTACGGATAGAATCTTCCAGTTCTGGTATTTTTCCGTATTGCAGAGCCGATGCTTTTTCATAATCTCCGTTACGCATAGCGGTTGCAACTTCTGCTTTGGCGGCATCCAGCGCAGCCATAGCATCAGACAGTCCCCGCATTTTTTCTTGTTCTTTACGCCATTCTGCCGTTAACTTTGCAGATTCTTCTTCTTTTTCTTTTATAAGATTTTCCAAGTCTTTCAGTCTTTTTTTAGATTCATCGTCTTTTTCTTTTTTCAGCGCCTGCTGTTCTATTTTCAGTTGCATCAAGTGCCTATCTATTTCGTCTAACTTTTCTGGTTTAGACGCAATTTCTATACGCACGCGTGCAGCGGCTTCATCGATTAAATCGATTGCCTTATCCGGCAAGAATCTATCTGTTATATACCGATTTGATAATCTGACTGCTGCGACCAATGCAGAATCAGAAATTCTCACACCATGATGTCCTTCGTACTTTTCTTTCAGGCCTCGTAAGATGGAAATGGTATCATCGACAGTCGGTTCATCCACGTAAACTGGTTGGAATCGACGTGCCAACGCGGGGTCTTTTTCGATATACTGGCGGTATTCGTCCAGAGTTGTTGCCCCAAGGCAATGTAATTCTCCGCGCGCCAGCATAGGTTTTATAAGATTACCTGCATCAATAGATCCCTCGCCTTTACCGGCACCGACCAAAGTATGCAATTCATCTATAAACAAGATTATTTGTCCGTCAGAATCTTTAACTGCTTTTAATATTGCTTTAAATCGTCCTTCAAATTGCCCGCGGAACATTGCACCGGCCATCAAGGCCCCCATATCCAAGGACAACAATTTTTTCTTTAACAGATTTTCTGGGACATCACCCGAGACAATTCTTTCTGCCAACCCTTCTACTATTGCGGTTTTACCGACACCTGGGTTACCAATCAACACAGGGTTGTTTTTTGTTCTGCGAGATAAAACCTGTATAGTTCTTCTAATTTCGTCTTCACGTCCTATGACGGGATCCAACTTACCGTCTGCTGCTAATTTAGTAAAATCGGTTGTATACTTAGCGATTGCCTGTTCTGGTGTTTCTTGCATTTCATCTGGATTCATGTAAAAATCCTCCTTATTTTATCATTATATAAATATATAATTACAAAATTATGGTTTTCAAGACACAGGAAGCAAATCCGACATTACAAAAAGAATAAAACAGTAAAAGAACGCTTGACTTTTCAAGTTTTTTATTATAAATTAAGCCCCAGTTATCAAAGGAATAAAAATATGCCACGTGTATGTAAAGTTACAGGTAAGAAGACAGAAGTTGGTATGAACGTATCTCATTCGGAACGTCATACAAAGCGTACATTTTTACCGAATTTGCAAAAATTAAAATTTCACAGCGATATTTTAAATCGTGATTTTTCGTTACGTATATCTACTGCTGGTTTGCGTACATTGACCAAACATGGTGGTTTAGATGCATACGTTATGTCAAAGCCGGTATCCCGTTTAACGGACGATATGGCAGCGATAAAGAAAGCGATTGCAAAGAAATTAGGTAAGATTGAAAAACCCGCCAAAAAGCCGGTTCATAAAGCAACTCGCAGTGCCCGCTTGGTAAAAAAGGTAGAGGCAAGAAAGGCGTCTGTAAAATAATAAATCGCGCTAGTTCGGCCCCGTGGCGGAATTGGTAGACGCGCTTGACTCAAAATCAAGTTCTGCAAGGAGTGTCGGTTCGAGTCCGACCAGGGCCACCAGAAATAAAATATCCCACAAGGGATATTTTTTATTATGTCGGACGAGAACCGTCGGTTCGAAACGATAGTTGGTGAAAACAAGCATCGCGCAGTTTGAACCTTACGAGTTGGCGAGCCTGCGAGCAATCCGACCAGGGCCACCAGAAATAAAATATCCCACAAGGGATATTTTTTATTATGTCGGACGAGAACCGTCGGTTCGAAACGATAGTTGGTGAAAACAAGCATCGCGCGCAGTCGGTCGTAAAAGATTGGCCGTCAGTGCTGTAAAATAAAAACCGCTTATTCGGCGGTTTTTTTTATTGTGCACTGTCTGCCATAGAGTCATCATAAACTGAATATACCTTGCCAGATATACCCAGTCTTATACG
>CALXPB010000006.1 GCA_944390225.1 uncultured Alphaproteobacteria bacterium | reverse complement strand
TTAAGGGGTTTATTTAGACAGGTATTCCAATGTCCATTTTAGGTATAGTTTATTTATACTATGAATTCACATATATGACCCATACATAATCACTAGCTTTCACGAATAATATCCCGAATAAAATATCCCAGAAATCCAACATAATTTTAGTATTTTAGTGAATTAGTTATTTTAGTGATAATAAAGAGGGTGTATATAAATAGTTTAGTAAATACACTTTAGTTTATCAGGTGTTGATAATAACTATATAATAATACCCCTATAACTAATCACTAAAATAACGAAAATAATAAAAATAACTAAATCATTAAATTAATTGCGAAAGTGTCTTGATTATGTTTATTTAACCACCGCGGTGGTTATGTCGGTTAATTGTTGGGTAAAATTAATTATATAATCAAACGAATTGGTTCGAAGTTCGTCAATAATGGCGAGCCAAGTTAGACGACCCTTTGTTTCAATCATTTGAGCAAAGGGTTTTTTCATTGTTATTACTATGTTTTTGCCGTCAATTAAACAGTTCGAGGTCAACAGTTTTAATAAATCCCTTTTTGACGAAAACC
This sequence comes from uncultured Alphaproteobacteria bacterium, assembly GCA_944390225.1. Lineage (GTDB taxonomy): Bacteria > Pseudomonadota > Alphaproteobacteria > Rs-D84 > Rs-D84 > Enterousia. The sequence continues at coordinate 56,454 of CALXPB010000006.1, read as the reverse complement.
TATAATAAAAAATCATCATCAATACAATCTATATGCATATTTAAAGATTTTTTTACAATCTTATTTGGGTGTAACACCAACCATCTTTTTATTTCATCAGGAATGTTTGTAGTGGCTAGCCATCGTATGGTTTCTTTAGAAATAATAAACGGCTCTCTTAATTCTAGATTTTTTTTTTGCGGCTTCACGAACTTCTGACTCTTCATCGTTTAGCAATCTCTGAACTATTGATATAGGAGTATCGCAATGCCCCGCGACAATTACACGGTCCATTTTATACCGACTTTTAGATAATTCTTCAAAATTATATGTTTCCATACATACAAAACTAACTTATTTTTATAAAATATCAAGTCAAAAAGTCTGGACCTACCTTCATTTTAACATTACCATAGCTAAAAAGGCTAGAAAATGTTTAGACCACATATTGTAAAAACCACAAAATGTAATTTACAACAAGCTTGTGAATACCTTTTATATGGTTGGCGACCAATGAGAGAACAGGACGAAAAATACGATATAAGAAATAATAGAAAATCAATTCGTCCACGATGCCCCTTTGAAACAGACGAGTATTTTGTTCAAGCACGAGTTTTATGTCAGGCATTGCTTGAGAATGTAATTTCTTTGTATAGAAAGACTGATAACGATGAACTCCAAGCAATAGAAATAGATAACTCTGAATTTACTAGCATTCTTGTTGATATATATGAACTAGAGGAAAACAGATTGTTAGATTTTGATAGAATATTAAGTAAAAGGAACTTATTTTTTTACTATAATGATTTACGAAAAATAAAAAACTACAAAACATTCGGTATAGATAATGTGTACGATATATATATAATAGGTAATTGTATTTTTTTAGAAAGACCGGATGCATCACTGCTTTGTGTGAGGGTATTAAAAAATTTCCCCGTTGATATTATTCTTAGATATATAATAGAAAAAAAACCTGATTGTGCCGTGGATTTAAATCATATAAATCAAAATTCAAACGAAAAAAAAATCAATATACAGGAAACTCGTATCAGGAATTTGTTTAATGAGTTTTTTGAACAAGCCAAAAAATATAGTCCAGGTTTGACGGAAGAAGATATTGAAGCACTTAAAAAATTTTTCATATATGAACGGAAGACCTTTAAATTTGTGTCAGATCCCGAGATGTCCGAATCGGAAAATCAAACTGAATTTTAAAAAAATGCTTGGGAAAAACTGCTGACTGAAAAAAATCCCCTGTTTTTATGGTTTGTATAACTGTTTTTGTTTGTGAAAAACTGTCGTTATAAAAATTGAAAATACTTATTGTATAGCAATAATATTGGTATGAGCCGTTGGGTAGAAATAGCCAACAAAAGTAAACTGGGTGAAAAAACACCCAGAGTACTGAAATAGCCATATCTTACTGATATGCCTAAATCCTATGCAAGATTAAGCCTATCAGGAGATATTGTATTTGTAAAGACATATTTTTATATGGTCTTGCTATAAAGTATTCTGAGTTTTTTCCCCATAACAAAAAAGGAGTGTCATATGGCACAAAAAAAATCTTATTTGGGCAATATTTGCGAGCCCATAAACAGGGAAGAATTTGCAGAAAAGATGTTTGATGTTGTAGTTGAAGCCGGCATAAATGCACCAAATGTATTTAATAATATGCCTAATGTGCTTTCTGATCATGAATATAAATCTTATTTGCTTCGTATGTTTTCTGGTCAATATAGATTTGGGAAGTTGTACGAGATCAGATTTTCTGACATAGAAGGCGGTAAAGAAAACGAATTTCTCATTCAGGAATCGGTTCTGACATATCAAAATAAAGAATATGGCTTTTTTATAAAAGAAAAAGAATGTTTGATAAGTGTAGAAGATGTGGAAGCTCATTGCAAAAAAATTAATGACCTAAAATTAAAATTCCCAAATTTGAATGGAAGGGTCAGTTGGAAAACATATGTTCAAAATAGTAGAACTGGTCAACCTGTAGAAATAGTTAATGAATGCGAAGATATTGCTAAGTTCATAGATTATACCGATTGGTATATGAAAGATATGAAAAATGCAAATCAATCTACTTGGCAGTCTATAAGCTGTCATACAGCGGATGCCAAACAAACTGTAAAAAATATAGCTAATGATACCGCGAAAGAAACTTTTCTGCTTGGTAGAGAGGAAAATAAGCTATTATTTGCAAAATCTTTATTTGTATATTGTCAAGGAATAAGATTCTTAGAAGATGTACCAAAAATAGCCAGAAGGTTTATAAATATGGGCAAGTACATAGACGGAGAATCTGTAGAAAGCGGCATAATGTGTTTCTTTAATTCTGATACAAAAACTGGTAGAAACGGTAAGACATATCGTATGAAACTAGAAAAAGAATATATGGAGAGGAATGGGTTTATAACTAGCACAGCAACATTAAACAAGAGCCGGTTAACGGATGTGCATGTATTTTCAAACCACTTTTATTATATTGACGAGTATGACTTCAATGATACGACTCCAGAAATGATGAAGACGATTAATAAAAACGAAAACCCTACATTTTCTGTAAGTGTTATGTATCAAGGGCAAAGAGAAGTAAATAATGATTGTATGTTCATATTAAGTTGCCATAACGGTAGAATCCGTAATTTATTAATGGACAATGAAAGGTGTTTGGATGCTATTCGTTGGTCGGATGCAAAATATGAGGACAATAAAGATAGTATGGCTTTTATTTATAGAGAAAAAAATGGTGGTACATCGTTGATAAAAGACAAATATGAAGGGAATCAAACGGTTGCAACTTTCTTTAACAATATAAAATCTATAAGTGATACAGAATTATTTAATGGACTGTTGAAGTATAGTAAGGGAATAGAAATACCTTCAGAATATTTTGTGTCATCTAGTAAAGACGAGTTAGAAAACTTTACAATAGATAAGGCTTTGGCAGAAGTTATAGAAAATATATACAATGTTTCTCCTGGGAATGCTCATTCTTGTTATACAATTTATACTAAACTAGGCAGAGCACAGTATTATACGGACGAAAAAGCAAAAAACGAGGTAAAATTATTATTTCAATTTTTGAAATATAAGAATCCAGAATTTATTGTTAGTGAATCTCCAAATTGGATTAGTAGAAGGATTTTAATCAATAAAGATTTTGTAGACCTTATATCAGAGTTGCGAGATAAGCGGGTAATAGAAACAGAATATTCTTTGATAGACAATGAAACTTTATGGAACTACATAATAAAAATGTTGGGTCTGAATCCATCACAAAACATCAAAGATATATATGATGATCCGCAATTGCTAAGAGAAACATATGCCAAGCTAAATACTTTATTCGTTCAGACAAACGAACATAAAATGGAGGACCCAAATGGGTTGTTTGAAGGTGTAAATATTCCAAAAGAAACTCCATCGGAAGGGCATATCTCTTTGTTTTCAAACGATAATCTTTTCTTTATGTCGCGGTTCCTTGTAGAGTATGACCCTCCACAAGATACAGCAGTGGAAGAAATTGTAAAAATCAAACAAGATACAATTAATTTCTTTGATATGTTGCCAACATTTAGAATGGTAGATTCTGGGAACAAGTCAATTCATACTATGTTTTGCTTTGACTATGATAGTTGCCCTGAAACGGTAGAAGAATATAAGTTCGCTGTTGAATATGCAAAAAAACACTTGGGATTACCAGAAAATATTGGTTGTGCACAATTGGATACAAAAGTTTTGTATGATCCGAGCAGAATTTGTAGAAGACCAGGAGTTATGAGACCTAATGGTAATTTACAAAAACTTATAAGTTACAAGCAGCAAATGTTGCACATAGACTGGAAGCCCGCATATTTGGAACATAAAAGAAAGCAAGAGCAGAAAAAAAGGTTGTGCAAACAATTATATTCGCAGCCGGTATTTGGATTAAAGAAACTGTCAGATATAGATGTTTTTATACGAAATTATTGTGATAAACATTATCTGGTTTGGACAGAGGGTAACAGGCATACTATAGCGGCAAAAATAGCTGGTGCTTGTGCCGTAGCAGGGTTTTCGGAAAATGAGTCCGTAGAAGCAATTGAAAGAAATTTTGATTGTTCTAACGACAAGACAATTCTGAGTAATCTTCATAAGTTCTTTAATAACTAAAAAAGTATGGGCGGTAAAACCGCCCATAAAATTAATATTATAAGGTATTTAAAAAGTCTATTATTCGATTATCTATAATTATATCCGCTTCGTCAATTCGTTGTGTTATATGTATATCTTCTTTTTTTCTGGTTCTACTTAAGGCAACATATAATTGTCCGTGTGCAAAAGTGCCCTTGTTTATATCAATAATGACTTTATCTAAAGTTTTACCTTGGGCTTTATGTATTGTCAAAGCATAACCAAGTTGTATTGGAAATTGTATAAAAGAACCTATTACTGTTTCTGTAACCGTTCCAGTGTCTCTATCATAATCATATTTGAAACTTTTCCATTCTTCCCGTTTGAGGGTAACAATATTATTATTTGATAGGATACGAACCGTAATAGCATCATTTTCCAATTTTTCTATTATACCACTTGTACCATTTATCCAAGAGTTGCCATTGTTTTTATTAAATATAATCAAGGCACCTGTTTTTAATGTAAGAACTCGTGGAGCAGGGCTGTCTTTTGATTCATCAAAAGTTCCCGTCGTTTGGCAAACATATGTATGAGCTTCTGTATTAAGTTCTCCTAATCTTCGTTGGTTTATGTTTTCTGCAACTTGTCTATATGGGGTTATAGTTATTGCTGTATTTAGTATATTTTCATCTGTAATCTTACAGGAATTAAAATATTCAACTGCTTGTTCAATATTTTCCCCGTGCCTGATATTAATTAAGTTGGCAAGTAATTCTTTGTCTGATTGTCTGAATACTTTAGTAAATTCAAATTTTTGAAAATCTCCGTTTTTATAAGCATTGGAATCAAAGAAATAAGGTGTTTTATGTCCATAAACCGCCTTAAAAACATCATAAGTATTTGATTTTATGACGGGCGGTAATTGACACAAATCGCCAATTAAAAGTATTTGCAAACCACCGAATGGCTTTTGACTTTTTCTGGCTTGTTTAGATAGCATATCAATAGCATCCAACATATCTGGACGAACCATTGATACTTCATCTATGATTAAAATGTCCGTTTTTAATAAAATAGATTGTAATTTTCTTCTAGGTTCTTTTTTTATTTCATCCAGTATGAAGAAATCGCTTAACGGCAGATTAAACAAAGAATGGATTGTTGAACCGCCAATATTAATAGCAGCAACCGCAGTTGGTGCCACTAAACGGATTCGTTTATCAGAATGTTTCTTTAAATAATTTATAAATGTTGATTTACCTGTCCCTGCTTGCCCCTGTAAGAATATATTTTGTTGAGTGTTTTCAATCAGATTAAATAATTTCCGTTGTTTAGCATCCAAAGTATAATCAATATCAGGTATTGGATCGGAAACAACCTTAATAGATTTATTCCCCTTTTGGACTGGTGTAACAGTGGGCTTTTCTACAAAGTCCTTGTTTAACAACTTTGATAAAAAATCCACCATCCCCATATTACTTTAAATCCAATTTAGGTAAGTTTCTGACAATTTCATTTGTTGCCATACTTACAGTTATAATAGACAGTATTAAATCCAAAATATATCTTGGATTATTATGTTCCAATCCCCAGTCATTTGGGTCATTTTCAATTCCGCTGTCTTTATCTGTTTTGATTTGGTATCTGTCCATCAGCCATTCAATTGCAGATTTCCCGTTAATGACATAATTATATGCATCAAGTGGTATATTTGTAATTTTAATAGAAGAATTATAGATAATTGTTGTTTTATCTACTTCACCCTTATTCTTTACAAATGCCATCTTTACCACTTTGAAATTGCCAGAATCTTCACCAATAACTTTTACATCTGGGTATGCTGGTACAGATTCATAATTCAAATGAAGTTCTGCCAATTGTCGTCCTGCCTTGCTGAATGCCCAGAAATCGTTTGGAATATCAACCAATGGGATTCGTGGAAGCATCTTCTTTAAATCAGCAGCAAATTGTTCCCTGTAATCGTTGGAGTGCAATAAACCGTATACATAATAGAATATGTCTTCTTTGGTAACCTTGTACCCATATCTTTCACGACATTGATTTAATATAAAATCAGTAATGGCATCCCGTCTGGTATAAGTTTCTTTACCTTGATCAAATAAAGTCCCCGCACCACCATCATTTTTTTCATAGTAATATAGTGGAAAACATTGACCATTTTGTTGTATCTGATAATCAGCAATTATATTGGTTATCAAAGTAGTAAAATACTTACTTCCACCTAAACCATTTATAAATATATATAGATTTTCGTCACAGTCCATTACTCCCCATTTACCACTTCTATAAATACTATTTTTACTCTTATATAAGTTTTGTTTAAAAAATGGTCTATATAAAGAGACTACAAAATTATTTTCAGAATACTCTGAATCTAATTCTTTTAATTTGTGTATTTGCACTTCATTATTCTTAGATGAATTATAACAATTAGCATCGCCTTTCACTTGTAAGCCCATTGAATTTAAGATAAAGAACGATTTGCTATCACTTTTAAAGTCTTTTTCGGGTTTTAATGCAATAAAAGAACTAAATAAATCACTTCGTTGGTTTAACCAATCGCCGTGTTCGTTGGGTTTTAATACCTTGAAAGGCATTTTTGGATTTAAAACATTTTTATATTTGACTGCCAATGCCAATTTTTCTTCTCTGGTCATGTAATCCGCAACTTCGTTATAATAAATTATTGCCTTGTTGTCGGATTTTTTATTAGGTTGCTTTACTAATATTGTAATGGAAATTGGGGTTCGGCTACCTAGACCAAAAATATTTCCAGCTTCTTTCTTCCTTAGTTCACCAGAAGTTCTACAATTGCCTCTTAAATTGAAGACATAGATAGAAGAAAATTCTTTTTCAAGGCATTTTCTGAACCCGTCAAAACTATTGTTGTCTAACCAAGCACCATTGGATACAAATGCTATTATGCCACCGTGTTTCTGGTCTATTCTATCGGAAGACCAGCGGAATGCTTTGATATAACTGTCATAAACCTTATTATTGTTTGTGCTATCTGAAGAAGCATATGTTTCAGATATTCTTTTTTCTAATCTAGGATAATGTTGGTTTTCTGTGTTTGTATTTGCCACTTTAGCTGCGGCTGAGTATGGAGGATTACCAATAATAACCCTTACTGGCAATTTCTTTTGTTCCATAACTCTTTCCGAATTCTGGGGCAATTCATCTGAAAATAAGCTAGCATCTTTGTCGGTTTCTCCTAATTGGAATGTGTCCGTCAAACAAATACCATTAAATGGTGTATATGTTTCAGCATTAACAATATCGTGGTATGTATTTTCAATATTAATAGAAGCGATATAATATGCTAACAGAACAATTTCATTTGCATGTAGTTCCTTGGCATATTTTCTAGGCAATGCCTCTTTATCAATTAAGCCAGTTTGCAGTAGTCTTGTTATAAATGTTCCTGTGCCCGTAAATGGGTCGAGAATATGAATGTTTTCATCAGACAAACTTCTATTAAATTCTTTCTTTAATACCGCAGCAACTGAATTATTTATGAAATCAACTACTTCTATAGGTGTATAAACAATGCCAAGTTGTTCTACAACCTTTGGAAATGCTGTTTTAAAGAATTTGTCATATAATTCAATGATTATTTTCTGTTTTGCTTCGGCATTATTTATACCCGTGATTTTTTCTTTCACAGATTCATAGAACTTATTCAATGTTTCTCGATCTTTGCTCATTGACTGTTCTTCTAATAAATCAACCATTTTCTGCAAAGATTTCGACACTGGGTTATTTTGAACAAACGAATAATTTTCAAATAATGCTTCAAATACAGGTTGGGTTATTAAATGCTGGGACAGCATTTGGATAACTTCTTCCTCTGAAACGGACGGATTGATATTCTTTTTTAATGCTTCCCAAAATTTATTAAACTCATCTTGATGCTTACCAGGAACTGCAATTAATTCTTTGATTCTTTTTATGTATCTTTGGGCAATTTTTGCAACATCTTGTGCCCATTGAACCCAATACATTTTTGAACCAACTTTTTGAACCATTTTTGCATAAATAACATTTTGCAATTCCTGTAATTCTGGTAATGGCAGATTTATTTGTGTTGCTTTTGGATCATTTGGTTTTTCTGTACCATCTCCGTCTGTATCTTGTCCATCCGGTACCCCAACCACATTTATTTTGCTGCTTTTGTTATTATTAAAATTAATTTTATTTATTTCTGCATCAAACCTATCATCATGTGCCCGTAAAGCATTTAAAACCGACCAAACAACAGCATATCTTTTGTTATCGTCTAATGCTTCTTCTGGTTTTACACCTTCTGGTATCATAATCGGGATAATTATATAACCATATTTTTTACCTTCGGCTGTTCTCATAACTCTGCCAACAGATTGAACAACATCAACCTGACTGTTCTTTGCAGCCAAAAACATAACAGCATCCAAAGAAGGCACATCAACACCTTCGGACAAGCATTTTACATTGGTTAATATACGGCATTCTTTATTATCAGTTGGGGTATTCTTTAACCAGGATAACAATTCATCCCTTTGTGAAGCACCCATACTACCATCAATGTGTTTTGATTCTACAGAAACCAATTTGTCTCGTTCTTCTTGTGGCAAACTGTTGTAGTACATATCTTTATGTTCATTGAACATAGAAGTTATTTTTTTTGAATCCGAAATTTTTTGACAGAAAGCAACCGCTGTCTTCATAGGTTTTTTGTCGTCATTAAAATTTTCGTCTATATCTAAAACTCTTTTAGATAAGGCATTTATGCATCCGATAAGTTTGCTAACATCGTCTGCAGAAATTTCTTTTGTGCCGCTACCTTTGCTACCAGAAATAATCCCACGGAAAGCAACCGGTATTTGTTCTTCTTTTAGTGTTAAAATAAGAACTTTATAATCCGCTAATAAATTCTTGGCAACCGCCTTGCCAAAGCCAATTCTATAAACAACAGGACCATAAATTGCTTCATCATCCATAGAACACAGTAATGCTTCTTTCTCTTCGGCTTTTTGTTTGCTTGAATCTGTATACAGTCTTGGTGTAGCCGTCATATATACTCGTTTTTTAGCCAGTATATTCCCGTTGTCGTGTACCTTTGTGAATGCACTTTCGTCATAAGTATCTTTTTCTTTGTTTTTTAGAATAACACCTGTTGTTCTATGTGCTTCATCACAAATAATTAAATCAAATATGCAAGAATCTTTTTCTTGCTTGTTCATTTCCTTTTGTGCTTTGGAAATCACATCTATTGATTGGTATGTTGAAAATACGACAATCATACCGTCTTTGTGTGCTGATTTAGCATATTGAAACTGCTTAATAATATTTTTTACATTGGTTGTCGCAGGTAATGCCAAATCAACGACACTTTCGTCTTCACTATCATCTTTTGTTACAGTGGCATCAGAGCAAATACATATTGGAAATATTGGCTTTTCTGATTGAGAAGTCCATTCTCGTAATGTTTGACCTAATAATGCAATAGAGGGAACTAAAAATAATACTGTACCATTATTTTTTGTTTCTTGTTCGGCTAACTTCAAAGAAGTAAATGTTTTTCCAGTTCCACAAGCCATTATTAACTGACCGCGGTCTGCCACTTTAAAGTGTTCAGCAAAGGCATCTAATGCTTCTTTTTGGTGATCCCTTAATGATTTTTTTGGTTTTAGGGCATTTCCTGTGCCGTTTACTAATTCATCCCAATTAATATATTCAGAACTATTTTCCAATTCTGATAAGCTTATTCTAGAAACAGGTGGGTTTTGGTGCTTTATTGTTTCTTCTGCTTCTGAATTCCAGTTATTGGTTGTGCTAATCCACAACCTTTGTTTAAACATAACTGTTTGAGAATTCTCATTTGAAAAGCTTCTGCTAGAAGTTGCCAAAAAGCTGTCTACTCCTGCTTTATCAATTTTACTATCTTCTGCATAGCATTTGCACTGTATTGCCCAATAATCTCCTTCAAATGTTTGTGCAACAAGATCTATACCAGTATCTTTTCCACCAAATTCACCCCTAAACGGAAATTCGTTCCACAGCCATACCTTTTTCAATGTATTCTTATATTGGGGCTCTACTAGAAGATATTTCTTCATCAATTTTTCAAAGCGGTTTCCTTTGTCTCTCTCTGAAAATGCCTCTTTTCTAAATTTATTTAACACATCCTTAAAAGACAATATTACATCGGACACAGGAAACTCCTTTCTACTCTAATGATATTAATCATATGTCATGCATATGATAATTGTAATAAATTGAAATAGAAAGAAAAAAATAGCATCAAAATTCTTAGATTGATTTAAATTGATTTCGAAGGCAGCATGATCGACCAATAAAGGAGAGGTAAATGCAGGCGGTCGTTTTAGCAAGAGTTTCGACAAAAGAGCAAGAAGATGGGCATAGTTTAGTTGCCCAATTAAATCGTTTGCACGATTATTGTGAAAGGAAGAACCTAGATATAATTCAAGAGTTTTCTATTGTGGAAAGTTCGACCCGCGGCGAAAGACCAGAATTTCAAAAATTAATTTCTTTTATAAAAAAACAACCCAACAAAATCGCCTTAGTTTGTGATAAAGTTGACAGATTGCAAAGGTCTTTTCGCGAAGTGCCTATATTGGAAAAACTTAGAAAATCTGGCAAATTAGTTTTACATTTTATAAGTGATAATCAAGTCTTGGATGCCAATGCGAATAATTCGCAATTAATGGCTTATCATATTTTTGTAATGCTAGCGGAAAATTATACTAATTGCATATCAGATAATGTGAAAAGGTCTTTTGAAAAGAAACTAAAAGAAGGTACGATACTCGCCGCGGCACCTGTTGGTTACATTAATACAATTAAAAATGGGGTAAAAACCGTTTTACCTGATCCTGATAGGGCGGATAAGGTTAGGGCGATGTTCAAGTGCTATGCCAGCGGAAGTTTATCTATTAGGGATATGGCGGAATATGCAAAAAGCATAGGGTTGGTATATAAAACAGGGAAACCTTTATCCAGAAGCCAAATTCATTTGATGTTGCATAATCCTTTTTATTATGGGGAAATGAAAGTTAAAGGCAAACTGTACCCGCATATATATGAACCTCTTATAAGTAAGCAGTTGTTTAACCGTTGTAATAAGGTTGCTTCAAAACGGCACGGGGAAACTCAATCAAAGGCTCGTAAGTCGTTTTTATTATCAGGAATGGTAAGATGTGTGAAGTGCGGACATTTGTATAGCCCTTATTTAGCAAAGGGTAAGTATCCGTTTTTACAACCGCCGACAACACGGACTCAAAACTGTGTGCATTACAATATACCAGAAAAATTAATTATGGATGCATACGAGGAAAATTTACGAGAAATGCATTGGGATAAGCGGCAATTAAACAATCTGTTAGATATTGTGGAAGAGAAGAAGCAAAGCGACCTGAATAACCGCGACAATTTATTAATAGAATTGCGGACAAAAGAAAAAGCAATAAAAGATAAGAAGTCAAGATTATTGGACTTATTTTTAGCGGGCGGAATAGACCAAGGAACATATGAAACCAAGAGCAAAGAATTGGCTATAGAGTTAGAAGAAATATCTTATAAAAAGCAGGATATGAATAAGGATATAAAGATATTTTACGATAATATAATTAAAATGATAAAAATCGCGGATAACAGCCATTTTTTAATAAAAAGTTCGAGGTTTTCGTCAAAAAGGGATTTATTAAAACTGTTGACCTCGAACTGTTTAATTGACGGCAAAAACATAGTAATAACAATGAAAAAACCCTTTGCTCAAATGATTGAAACAAAGGGTCGTCTAACTTGGCTCGGGCAACTGGACTCGAACCAGTGACATACGGATTAACAGTCCGTTGTTCTACCGACTGAACTATGCCCGAATAACTCGCAGTATCTTATACCACTTTTTTCCCTTTTTCAAGTCTTTTTTTATTTGTTGATACCATGCCTTTTTAGTGCTATATTTTTCCATGGCATAATTTTATAACTATAAGGAACAAAAATGTTGTTGAAAAATAAAAAAATACTAATCACAGGCGTGGCTAATGACTGGTCTATGGCTTGGGCCATCGCTAAACGTGCTCACGAAGAGGGCGCAGAAATCGCTATGCCTTATGCTATGCCTAACCTTGAAAAACGAGTCCGCCCTCTCGCGGAATCTATCAATGCTAAGTTCGTACAAGAATGTAACGTTCAAAATGATGAACAAATGGACGCTCTGTTCGGCGCAATCGAAAAAGAATGGGGGCATTTAGACGGCATGTTGCATGCTATCGCTTTCTCGGATAAAAATGAACTAACAGGCAGATATGCAGATACCACACGGGATAATTTTAAAAATACTATGGATATATCCGTATATTCTTTGGTAGATTTAACTCGTCGGGCCTCTAAATTAATGACAGATGGTGGCAGTATAGTTGCTTTGACTTACTATGGCGGCGAAAAGTCTGTTCCTAACTACAATGTTATGGGAGTCGCAAAATCTGCTTTGGATAGTAGCGTTCGTTATCTGGCTTCTGATCTTGGAAAAGATAAAATCCGCGTCAATGCAATTAGCGCAGGACCTATTATGACGCTGGCTTCATCCGGTGTCGGTGGCTTTAAAGCGATGCTGCGACTGAATGCAGAAACAACCCCTTTGCGTCGTAATATGACTTTGGAAGATGTTTCCGGTGCCGCGTTGTATTTGTTCAGTGATTTGTCCAGCGCAGTAACCGGTGAAGTTCACCACGTTGATTGCGGATATTCCACAACAGGTATGATGCCAAATGAAATGAAGGATATTTTATTGAAGGGGCTTGATCAACAATAAAAATATCGTTTTTTAATCAAAAAACCCGCTTTTCTGCGGGTTTTTCTATATGATTTTTTTCTTATAAAAAATAATTGATTTATAATAAGAATTCAATCATAATTAGAATATAGTCTTAATCAAACTAGGCTTAGAAAGGGAGTGTGGAGATGTTAACAAATAAAATGTTCTGGGCGGCAATAGATAATTTAGCAGCAGCAAACAGGATATCTTGTTCACGCATGGCGCAGATTAGCGGTATGGACATAACAGCGTTAAACAAAAGCAAACGTTGTGGACCAGATGGTAAGGCGCATTGGATGTCGGTTGGTAGTCTAGTAAAAATTATGAATGCTACGAATACGACATGGGTAGAATTTGCAAATTATTTTCCGAAAGATTTTCAGAAATAATTAGGTTGATATTTCCGTTGTATTAAATTGGAAGATTTTTTATAATCGGTTTATGAGCAATACACCAGATTTGTTTATATTGGCAGAGCACGCCGATTTGTTAAAAAAACTTTCTGAATGGGACATCGCTTATCATCAGAACGACGCGCCCATAGTAGATGATGCGACTTATGATGCCGTTAAAAAGCGGGCTTTGGAAATCGAGGCGCAATATCCTTCCTTAGCAAAAAACGGTGCTTCCGTTCATGTGGGCGCCGAGGTGTCAAGCAAATTTAAATCTTTTACGCATAGCGTACCTATGTTGTCTATATCTGATGTCTTTGATGAGACCGAGGTTGCCGATTGGTTTAATAAACTTGCGGATAAAGACGTTTTTATAGAATTAAAAGTAGACGGCGTTTCATATTCTGCTTTGTATGAAGACGGGGTACTGGTTCGCGGGCTTACGCGTGGCAGCGGTATCTCTGGCGAGGATATAACAGAAAATCTGAAAACAATAGCCGATATACCAAAAAGGCTGTCAGGTGATTTCCCGAAAATGATAGAAGTTCGCGGGGAAGTTTATATGTTGCGAGACGACTTTCTAAAACTCAATGATTTGGCATCTGAAAAAGGAGAAAAAATTTTTGCCAATCCCAGAAATGCCGCGGCAGGTTCTTTGCGTCAATTAAACCCAGAGATAACTGCAACTAGACGTCTGTCGGCATTTGCTTATACTTATGGTGCTTTGTCTACGCGTACATGGGCGACGCAGTCCGAGTATTTTGATAAATTAGAATCTTGGGGGTTTAAAACCACTCGTAAATGGACGCATCGTGCGGATAATATGGAGGATATTCAGGCGGTTTATAATGAAATAATGTTGCAACGTGCGGATATTCCTTTTGATATAGATGGTTTAGTTATAAAAGTAAATAGTATAGATTTACAGGAAAAAATGGGGAGTAGGGCTAACAGTCCACGTTGGGAAGTTGCGTATAAGTTCCCTGCTGCGCGTGCAATAACGACATTGCGCGGTATTACAGTACAAGTCGGACGGACAGGAGTTCTGACTCCGGTGGCAGAATTAGAGCCTATAAACATAGGTGGGGTTTTGGTATCACGTGCGACTTTGCATAATGCAGATGAAATCGTGCGTTTGAACATTCGGGTCGGAGATAAGGTACTCGTTCAAAGAGCAGGCGACGTAATTCCGCAGATTGTCGGTGTTGCCGAAAGTGCGCCAGAAGCGGAGTCTTTTATTTTTCCGGACAAGTGTCCTGTATGTGGTGGGACCGTTGTTCAAGAATCAGGGCAGGTTGCACGTCGCTGTGTAAATACTCTGGGGTGCCCCGCTCAGAGAATCGGCGAGTTAGAACATTTTGTTTCTCGTAAGGGTTTTGATATAGAAGGACTGGGGACAAAGCAGTTAGAATTATTTATTTCTAAGGGATGGATAACGAATGCAGCGGATATCTTTACTTTGATGTCTGCGCACGGAGAAGAAATAAAAAAGTTAGAAGGCTTTGGTGATAAGTCGGTGTCTAATTTGAATGCGTCGATAGAAAAGGCGCGTGACATAGAATTAAATAGGTTTTTATTTGCTATCGGAATACCCGAAGTTGGCGAGGTAACGGCAAAGATTTTGGCGCGTGCATTTGGTGATTTGGATTCTATACGTAGTGCGCCTCTTTGGAAATTGAAGCAGATTGACGGTATAGGTGAAGTTATGGCGGATGAGATAGTTTCTTTCTTTGCCGATGAGCATAATAACAAGGTTTTAGATGCTTTGCTTGCGCAAGTCAGGGTAAAGTCTGCTGTGCCTGTACCAGAAATTATAGACAGTCCTGTTGCAGGTAAGAAAATAGTATTAACTGGAACACTTTCAAACTATACGCGCGATGAAGCAAAAGAAATTTTAGAGCGAATGGGGGCAAAAGTTCAGGGTAGTGTATCTGCAAAGACAGATATTGTATTGGCGGGTTCTGATGCAGGTTCAAAATTGAATAAAGCATTAGAATTGGGAATAACAATTTGGTCAGAACAAGATTTTCAAAATCTGCTAGATAATAAAAAAGGATAATAAAAATGAGAAAACTTTCAATTATTTCATTTGCTGCGTTTTTGGTAGGGTGTCAAAGCGGTTTTTATGGAACCTATCCGGAAACCAGAATTTCATATGTGCAGGACGGTAAAAACTGCGTTTATACCGAAGAATATGGAGAATGGACTTATGGAATTGATGTAGAAAAATCACCCGAAAACGAATACTTTGTAATCTCTAATAAACGTCAGGTTATATTTGAAAATACAGATTGCTCTAAAGTTATAGATTCTCATTTAAAAAAGGAAAGAGATGTTTATAACGATTATAATTTAAAACGTCCTGTTAAAATAGAAAGATTAATTTAAATAAAAACTGCCAAAAGGCAGTTTTTATTTAAGCCCAAATTTATAAGATGCGCCTATATATATTTCGGTTGCGTCAATTTCTGTTGATGCATAGGCTTCACCGTTGTTATTAAAGTCCAGATCACCATAGTTTTGATATTTTACACCTACATTTAAGTCGATACGGTCGTTCAGTGCAAAGTTAACCCCCAACATCAAAGACCAAGTCATATCCGCTGTTGATTCAGACATGTCCAAACCACCACCGTTTACATTACCCCACAATCCCGCCAAACCGATACCGATTCCTGCATAAGGTTCAACAGCACCGTCAAATTGTTGATATATATAAACATTTAGCATATTTGCCCAGATGTCAAAATTAAAGTCCGTATCATATTTACGTTCTTTACCATTTGTATATAATGTTTCAAATTCTATTTTTACGTGATTGGTTAGTCTGTTTCCAACGGTTAAGCCGACGCCGAAAGAATCATCTTTTAATGTCATATTCGCCCCGTCATTTATTTCATACCCAAAGGCTATATGTTTATTCTGATGTAAACGAAAGCCGACATATGTATCACGTTTTGGTGTTGAAGTATAGTTCTTATCTTCATACCAGTCTTCTGCAAACGCAGGAATTGAAAGTAAACATAGAATTAGGGCTGTTATTTTTTTCATATTCTCTTCCTTTTTTTCATGAAGAATATTATACTTATAAACTATGGAATAACGCAAGTGTTTTATGATATAATTCCAGTAAGGAAATGAGAATTTATGTTTCATAATTCTAGTAAAACTCGTATGGATAAAAGTAAAAATGCGCGTTCATGGAAAAAGCGTACATTGGTTTTCATTATAAATTTGTTTATGATGGTCTTGGTAGGGGTTGCAGTTTATGTAGTTATTGTTTTTTTGCAGATGCCGTCATTAGATGCTATTTTACATGAAACGCGTCCTGCGACCGTCGTGTTTATGGATAAGAATGGGAATGAAATAAGGGCTTCAAATCGTATTATGGGAACACCTGTTTCTGTTGAGACTTTACCGCCTTATGTATGGCAGGCAATTGTCGCAATTGAGGATAAAAGATTTTTTGAACATGGCCCTATTGATATAAGAGGAATAACGCGGGCTGTTTTCTCGAATTTATTTCACGGTCGTTTTGCTGCCGGTGGTTCTTCAATTACTCAGCAGACCGCAAAGAATATATTTCTTTCCCGAGAAAAGAAAATTTCTAGAAAAGTTCAGGAACTGATATTGTCATATTGGTTGGAAAACAGATTTGATAAGAATCAGATTTTAGATTTATATATGAACAGAGTTTCTTTGGTTGGTGGAATGCGCGGTATAGATGCAGCGGCTAGGGTGATGTTTCAGACGTCTGCAAATAATTTAACTTTGGCACAAGCTGTGCAAATAGCGGCTATGTTGAAGGCTCCCACGACGTACAGTCCGTTACGTAATCCTGAAAAGAATATTGCCAGGGCGCGCATAATACTACAAGAAATGGTTAGGCAGGGTTTCATTTCTTTAAATCAGGCGCGTATCGCTGCGCGAGAATTGGCACCGGCAGTACCAGTAAAAAACACGAATATATATCGGTATTGGACTGATTTCGTATTGGACGAGGTTCATTCTAGAATAGGAAGTTTTGAATCAGATATGCTTGTGTACACTACTATGGATAGCGATTTGCAGGAACATATTGCCGATATTTTGCCTGAAAAAGTCGGTGATTATCAAGGGGCGGTTGTGGCTATGACCACAGATGGTGCGGTTCAGGCAATGGTTGGTGGAACCGATTATCAGGAAAGTCAATTTAATCGTGTGTTGGCTATGCGACAACCCGGCAGTTCTTTTAAACCGGTTGTTTATCTGGTTGCTTTGGAAAACGGTTTAACGCCAGAGTCGTATGTAAATGATTCTCAGTTTGCAATCGGTGATTATAACCCAAAGAACTATAATGAACGATATTATGGCGATATAACTTTGGCAACGGCTTTTGCCAAAAGCGTTAATTCGGTACCCTTAAAATTAACCGAAACTTATGGTATAGATACAGTTCTTAATATGGCAGGTCGTTTGGGGGTTGGTAACAAATTAAGACGAGAATATTCAACAGTGCTTGGTGCGTCAGAAATGTCGCTTTTAGATTTAACGACTATTTACGCAGTTATATGGAACGACGGTCAATCGGTTAGACCGTATTCAATAACCAAGATTACGGATACGAAAGGGAATTTATTATATGAAAGAAACCCGTCTGATCCGATACAAATTTTAACACCTCAGACGGTCGGTTATATGACAGAATTATTAAACGATGTCGTTCAAATAGGTGGAACAGGTCATCGTGCTTTGGTCTCTGGTGTATTGGGCGGGAAAACAGGAACAAGTAATAATAACAGAGATGCTTGGTTTATTGGGGCTGTAAATGATTTGGTTATAGGCGTTTGGATGGGAAACGATGATTTTACTCCGATGTCTTCAAAGATTACAGGTGGGACGATACCAGCTGAAATTTTTCATGAAATTGTGAAATAAGCGCTTGAACAGAAATTGTATAAGTTTTAGGATGTTTTACCATGGCAAAGACAATAAATAAGTTACCAAAATCTTTATTTGTTTTTTATTTAAAATACGCAATGCGTGGGCATTGGCCGCTGATGCTGACGTGGGCGGTGTTCTTTTTATTGGTCGAAAGTGACGGTGTTTTGTCACCGAACTTTCAGCGCTGGTTTGTTGCTTTGTTTGAACAACCGGTCCCTGCGGGACAAACCTTTTTGCAATTTGCCTTACCAACGATTTTATTGATAACTGGTTTGTTTATAATTTGGGATATTTGTATGGTTTTCCGCGCGTTGACCCGGGCTCGCTGGCAAGCAATAATACCAAATCAAATTTCAGAAACTTTAAATGAATACATTCAAAACCAATCAATGTCTTTTTGGACAGGGCGTATGGCAGGAAAGGTGACTTCGCAGATAGATTATGTTTGTCGTGGTTTTGATGTAATTATAAACATAATGGAAATAATTGGTGCTGTTGGCGTAATATTTATAAACGTAGTACTTATTTTGAATATAAACATATATGTTGCGTTGATATTTGCTTCTGTCTTAGTTTTCAGAATTATTTACGGGGTATTGTTGATTAAACCGATGAACAATGCGTCTAAGCAATCCAGTGATTCCAAAAGTTCATTGTCTGGTAAAATCATAGACAGTGTTTCTAACTATTCTGTTGTAAAAATGTTTGCTGGGGCACAAAGTGAAAAGCAATATTTAGTAAAACCACGTAAAACAGCGATAAAAGACCACGTACATTCTTATTTTGTTCAGCGTTGGTTTTGGGCAGTACCGAATTTTGTTTGGGATATTGCTTTTGGGGCAACGATGATATTCTGTGTCATTCTGTTTACAGACGGAAATTTAAAGATTTCTGATATAGTGTTTACAGTATCTGTATTTATGAACGTTATGGGGACGATTTCTTATATGGTAAATCAGATTCCAAGCATTGTGGACAATATCAGCGGTGCAAAGAAAGCATATGAAGAATTAAATGTTCCTGTGGAAGTACAGGATACAGAAAATGCACAAGATTTGGTTGTAAAACGTGGAAAGATAGAATTTAAGAACGTTTGGTTTAAATATAAACGTAAGTGGGTTTTGCGTGATTTCAGTTTGACGATTAAACCTGGTGAACGTGTTGGTTTGGTTGGGCCGTCAGGGGCGGGCAAGACGACACTGGTAAATTTGCTGATGCGCTTTTATGATCCAAATCGTGGTGAAATCTTGATAGACGGGCAGAATATTCGTGACGTGTCACAAGATTCTTTGCGCAGAAATATATCTTTTATTCCGCAAGACCCGACGATGTTTAACCGTACAATTCGTGAAAATATTGCATATGGTGAACCAGATGCGACAGATAAGCAGATAAGGGCGGCGTCTCGTCGTGCGGCGGCAGATGATTTTATAATGGCAACAGAAAAGAAATATGATTCCTATGTCGGTGATCGTGGTATAAAGCTGTCTGGTGGTCAGCGTCAGCGTATTGCGATTGCACGTGCGTTTTTAAAAGATGCGCCAATTTTGGTTCTGGACGAAGCGACATCTGCGCTGGACAGTGAAACCGAAGTTGCAATTCAGAATTCGTTTGATGAGTTGGCCAAAGGCAAGACCACAATTGCAATCGCACACAGATTATCCACGTTACGTAACATGAATAAAATAGTCGTTTTGCAGAATGGCCAGGTGGTAGAGATTGGGACTCATAATCAACTGGTCCGCCGTGGTGGCGAATATTCCCGCCTGTGGAAGATGCAATCTGGTGGTTTTTTACAGGAATAAAATAATAAATAAAATCTGTTTTTATCGGTGCTTTTTTGTGGTATAATATAAGGCATGAAGTGTAGGAATCTGTTTTTTGTATCGCTGTTAACGTGCTTTATTTTCGGTTCTGCCCAAGCAAACTGGCAGTATCCTGGAAATTATATCGGTGACGGTTGGTATGAAGACGATGGGTCCAGATTTGTTATATCTTTTCGCGGTGGGGCATCCATTGCAAATGCAACTATAAAAAATAGAATAGGTTCTCTGACCAGTGAATATTATATTGACCCGTCCAGTGGAACGGTTGTCTCGGCAGAGTTTTTTGATTCTTGTGCGTCTACCGGTGGGTGCGAGGGTTTTATTTATGCTGGTGTTGGGGAATTGGCAGAATTACCGGCAAGTAAAGATTTTTCTTCGTTTTCGTTTTCTGCTGGTGCTAGTATCGGATGGACTTTACCTAACAAGCCTCAATGGCGTATGGAATTGGGTTGGGATCATATAACAGAAAATGAATATAATGCATCGCCTTTGTTTGACGGTGATATGAACTTGACGGGTGGCGATGTGTCTGGCGTCAGTGTACACGTTCAAAGTGGCAGTGTGCAGTCAAAGGTATCAACTGATATAATCAGTGCAATAGCATTTTACGACTTCTTTGACGGTTTACAAAAACCGTTAAGAACTGCGATCCCTTATATTGGTTTTGGTTTAGGATATGCAGATTCCAAAACGATATTTAATCTATCTGATTTGTATGGTGATTTATCAACTTCGGTTGATTTGCAGAATTTCGGTGAATTAGATGAATATGGGATTTTACAATTTTATCGATCAGAAACGAATTCGGCAAACGTTGCTGGGGTAATTGCTTTCGGGGTATCTTATGGAATAACAGACGGTACATTTTTAGATTTGGGCGCACGAGTAGCCTATATCCCGAAAATAAAGTGGGCTCTATCAAACGAAGATGATACGAGACAAAGAGACTGGTTTAGTGCAGAAAATGTAATTTATGCTAATTTTATGTTAGGGCTAAGGTTCGAGTTTTAAAACGTCCTGGGACGTTTTTATTTTACCCCATATTTTCCACGATTAATAGGGCGATATGAAAGAGCCTCGGTTAAATCTGCCATGGTTATTTCTTCTGCTCCCCTTAAATCTGCAATTGTTCTGGCAATTCGTTTTATTCTATTATAACCGCGCGCAGACATTCCCATTTTCTCTGCTGCAGAGTTAAGAAATTCCGTCAGTTCATCAGATAGTTTTGCAAATTTTTCTAACTCTGGACCATCCAAATGAGCATTAGACTTTCCTTGTCTTTTTATTTGTCGTGCATATGCGGCGGCGACGCGTTCTCTTATTTGTTTACTGGTTTCAGATAGTTCATCTTTTTTTGTTTCCATTTCCCATGGATTTACTGGGTCGACATCTACGTGCAAATCAATTCTATCTAATAAAGGACCAGAGATTTTATTTTGATATGCTTCTGCGCATCGTGGGGCTTTTGTGCATGATAAAGCGGCATTCCCAAGATGCCCGCAGGGACACGGGTTCATAGCGGCAATCAGTTGAAATCTGGCTGGGTATGTTGCAGTACGTTTTGCGCGAGAAATCATTATTTTTCCTGCCTCCATCGGTTGCCGAAGAATTTCAAGCGTTGTTCGATTAAATTCTGGTAATTCGTCCAGAAATAATACGCCGTTATGTGCCAGAGATATTTCACCTGGTTTTGCGTTTGCGCCTCCGCCGGCCAAAGAAACGGCACTGGATGTATGATGCACACTACGGAAAGGACGCTGTGATATCAAGTTTTTACCGTTAAGTTGACCTGCAATTGAGTAAATGATTGATGTTTCCAAGATTTCTTCCGGCGTCATTTCGGGTAAAATTGTTGGCAGTCTAGACGCAAGCATGGTTTTCCCAGAGCCCGGAGGACCAATCATAAGCATTGCATGACCACCAGCCGCGGCGATTTCCAACGCTCGTTTAGCGGCTGTTTGACCATGAACATCGGACATGTCTATATTTAATTCTTGTCTGTTATCCGGTGTGGTTATTGTAGGTATAGGTAAAATTTGTGTACCTTTAAAGTGGTTGATTAGTTCCAGTACATGAAACGGTGCCAGAATATTTTGATGCCCAGCCCAGAGTGCTTCACCACCTTGGTCGCCGGGGCATATTATTCCAAGAGAGTTTTTATTTGCCCAGACACTGGTTGGTAATACGCTGTCTGTTTTAAGAATAGTACCGTTCAAGCCGACTTCACCAATTATGACATATTTTGATAAACTTTCTTCTGGCAGTATTCCTATTGCACAAAGAATCCCGCATAATATAGGTAGGTCAAAGTGAGAACCGCTTTTTTCCACATCGGCAGGTGATAAATTTACGGTTAACCGCTTGGGTGGTAATGACAAGTTTAATGCAGAAAGTACATTTCTTATTCTTTCGGCAGATTCTTTGACGGCGCGATCTGCCAATCCGATGATATTAAATTCAGGTTTTGCAAGACCAGACGAAAGTTGTACTTGTACTTCTATCGGTGTTGCATCCATTCCGTTAAATATTATAGACTTTAAAGAAATCATGTTTATATATTAAAACTTGCGCTGGTTCAATTCAAGTTATAAAATACTACGAATAAAAGGACGAAAAAATATGCCGACGAAAAAGAAAAGTGTTGCAAAGGATTGGTTTAATACCATATTTTACGGGGTTTTAATCGCGATTGTTTTCCGAAGTTTTTTATTAGAACCGTTTAATATACCGTCTGGTTCAATGATACCGACACTGCACGTTGGCGATCATATTTTTGTTGAAAAATGGGCTTATGGGTATTCGCGTTATTCTTTCCCTTTCGGTTCATGGAAGTTATGGAACGGTCGCTTTTTCGCCACAGAACCAGAAATCGGTGATGTAATCGTATTCAGAAATCCTGTGAATGAGTCTCAGGACTATGTAAAGCGATTAATAGGAAAACCAGGTGATACAATACAGATGATAGAGGGGCGCTTGTACATAAACGGTACGCAGATACCGCGTGAGAATCCTCGACCTTATATAGTTGCAACACTGCCGAAGTCGTTACGAAGAGTCGGTTATTATAAAAATAATATGTCCATCAAAGGAAATAAAATTTGGGTTGATAATGAACCTGCGGACTTTGGGTATACGATAGAATATAAATCTGATGAATTTTGCAGAAGTTATGAAGGGGTGTGCGGCGTATTTGATGCTACAGAATATACGGAAACGCTACCTAACGGTGTAAAGCATAGCATAATAGAAATGGCAGATGATGCGTATTTTGATAATACACCCGTATTTACGGTTCCGGAAAACCACTATTTTTTCATGGGGGATAACCGTGATAATAGCGGTGATAGTCGTGCTGATATAGGTTTCGTCCCGCGCGATAATGTTCTGGGTAAAGTGTGGTTTATATGGTATTCACATAATTATTATTCTCCTATGATAGCCGTGTGGAACTGGGGAAATAAGATGCGCTGGGATAGATTTGGAATGGGGATAAACTAAATTGTCTAAGTTAAATTACGTTTTTAAAAATAATAGTTTATTAGAATTGGCACTGACTCAGAGCGGTGTCGATTCAGAGCATAATAACGAAAGACTGGAATTCATAGGAGACAGGGTTCTGGGTTTAAGCGTTGCTGCACTGTTATACGAAATGTTCCCAAATGAAACAGAGGGTGAATTATCTCGTCGGCATGCCACATTGGTATCGACGGAAACTTTGGCTCAGGTAATATCTGGGTTAGATCTTGCGGGTAAGGTCCGTCACGGTCATATGACTGCTGGCAGAATACAGCACGTTCTGGCAGATGCTATGGAGGCAGTTTTTGGGGCGATATTTTTAGATGGTGGTTTTAATGCTGCGCAGGAAGTAATTGTTGATATTTGGCGGAATCTGGCTGCTGCCGAAGTATCTGCACCAAAGGACCCGAAAACTAAATTACAAGAAATCGTACAGAAGAAAGATAGCGGGGCATTACCTGTTTATGAGTTTCTTGAAGAAACAGGTGCGGCGCATAATCCTGTTTTCAAAGTCAGGGTTAGTGCGTTAGGACACAGTGCCATAGGAAAAGGAAGTTCAAAAAAAACGGCCAGTGTTGAAGCCGCGGAAGAATTGCTGAAAATTCTTGCAATTTGAGGTGTTTACAGATAAACTTAAAATAAAGTTAAAGGATGAAAAATGTTTTCTATTTTATTAGTGTTATTGATAATCGTAGCAGTTTTTATGATAGGTCTGATTTTATTACAGAAATCCGAAGGTAGCGGAATGTCTGGTTCTTCGGCTGCATCAATGTTTGGTGGGGCTTTAACGGGTGCTGCTGCTGGGAATTTTCTGACAAAAGCAACAGCGTGGTTGGCAACTATCTTTTTCTTGTTATGTGCTGCGCTGGCGTTGGTCGCATCTAAGTCTGATATGGCAAGACAGCAGAGTGATTTACGTCAAGAATTAATTCAGCAGGAAAATGCCGATATGAATGTTGTTTCTGAATTACCAACGCCTGAAACAAAATAACCCTTAAAATAGATTGATTTGGTTTCTCATATTAATTATACTTCCCATTAAAGAGGAAATGGTGAAGGGGTTATTATTTTTGCCTTTTTTATTTTTAACTAGTATTTCTTATGGTGCCTCTGTTTATGATATTGGTAATGCCATATCAAATGCACGGGCAGCGTGTGGCGGAATAAATTTATATTTATCCGAAATGAAAAAAATGGCAGGTATCAATACGGCGGTGACCGGTGTTGGAACTGTGGTCGGCATTGGTGCAACTGCTACTGGTATTGCGAAATCTGCAAAAGATAAAGAACACGATGAAATAATTGCTGAATTAGAGGAAATGGGAGTAAAAAAGATAGAAACAGAAGAAGAATTAATTTCTTTGCTTGCCAAGTTGTTAGAAGAAACTAACAACCAAGATGATGTATCGCTAGCAAAAGAATTATATAGAAAGAAAAATTCATTGGAAGAAAAATCAAAAAAACTCGGTAATTGGCGAACTGGTTTGTTGGCAGTGAATACGGCGACAAATGTCGCGGGTACAGTGATTGCAAATAAAAACAGGGTTGACAGTAATTTGTATGAAAAAATAGATGCATGCAGAGAGAGTATAAAAGAACTCTCTGCCGTAAGAATGCAAATACGGGTCAGCGGTGAATCTGATGAGACGCAAGATGCTGTTGCTAAAAAGATAATAGATGCCTGTGGTGATTGGGAATTGGTTGACTTGTCCAGTGTTGATAATCGTGCACGTGGTGCGACAATATCCAGTGGCGTGGGTGTTGGCACCGGTCTTGCTGGAACTATCGTAAGCGCAATTGCTAATAGCAAGAACGTGCGTGATAGTGATAACGGAAAAAAAGAAAAAAATCTTAATACGGCGGCGAATGTTCTGGCAGGTGGGGCAACCGTTGTCAGCGGTGTCGCGACCGTATTTAATGCTACGCAGATAAACGCAATAAAAAAAGCCGTGGAAACTGCAGATAAATGTGAAGAGGCGTTACAATGAAAAAACTATTATGCAGTTTTGTTTTTTCTGTTATCTTTATTTCTCGGGCTTTTGGTTTAACTTCTTTTGCAACGAATGTAAATTATAATTCTTATGTGCAGGATTTAGCATCTGATATAATTATTTTAGAGGTTGACGGAAAATTATATTATTTGGACAACCTTGATGAGTTATTATCAGAAGAGACTAAAAATACATGTATATATTCTGTAGTAAACGGTAAAATTCGTATTTTGTATGACAAGTTATTACAAGCGTGTCAGCAAAGCCTTGCCAGAATGGGTACGGCTTCTGATAATGTAGGGAAAAAGAACGCTGTTACGACGCTTCTTTCATGGGCTCAATATAAAAAAACGGCTTTGGCTGTATGTTTATTGAATAAAGAGAATTTAAATCAGAAATATGCAGATGGTGTCAAAACAACTGAAACCGTTAAAATAAATGCTGATTTAGACGAGTGTATTCAAAAAATAGGTATCCATTCAGATAAAGATTCTTGTCCTTTGTATTTCAGTGTGCCGTCTGAGAAATATAAAGACAATATGAAGAACTTAAATTCGATTTATTTTGGTAAGCAATACGAATTTTCTAATGATAAAAATCTTTCGTATGTTGGAAATGGTACGTTAGTTGGGGTCTTTAACGGGTATATGCTGGCAGTTTGTGATGGGGCAGAACCTGTTTGGTTAGCCATCCCTAGTTTTTCTGGTGCTGCTCATTGTCAGGGAGGAAACTATGAAACCATCCCGAATTTTGGTTCTTTGCCCTCCGGTGTTTATTTGGCGAGAAAGTCGAATATTCAGGACATGTCAAAGCATGTTGATTATTTTAGTTGGGGAAAGTATAGGATTCCTTTGGAAAGTGCTGTGAGTAATCAAAGTTTTGATAGAGGTAGTTTTTATTTGCATGGTAATACCGATACAAACAAGCATTCCAGTGGTGGCTGTATAAGTTTGGGAACAAATATAGCAGAATTTATAGATAATTTCTTTAATTTTCAGAACCAAGATTTGATAGTAATTGTTGATACGGTTCCGAATGTAGAACAAGAATGGAATAAATAAAAAAACCGTCATAACGACGGTTTTTTATTTGGAATTCTTTTTTCGTGAACTAGACTTTTTTGTCTCGGTCTTTTTTGTAGAAGAACCTTTTGCAACCGGTTTCTTTTGGCTAAATTCTTTTTTTATCTCTTTATACAGCATTACCGCGCACGTGCAAGCAATCAGAGCACTGGCGGCAGTCATTATACCTGGAATTAAACCAT
Source organism: uncultured Alphaproteobacteria bacterium (assembly GCA_944390225.1). Lineage (GTDB taxonomy): Bacteria > Pseudomonadota > Alphaproteobacteria > Rs-D84 > Rs-D84 > Enterousia. Next base: position 29,596 of record CALXPB010000006.1, on the reverse strand, counting down.
CAGAAAAATAACCGAAAAATATAATTGCTACGATAAAACAGATTGTATAAGCAAGATTTTTGCCACATACTTTTAAAATTCTTTCAAAAACGTTCATTTTTGTCTCCCTCTCGTTTTGGTTTAGTTTATTATATCATAAATCAAAGAAAAAATCCATATAAAAAGACCGCATTCGCGGTCTTTGTTTAGTATTTTTAAATTATAACTTGTCCACCTATTCGCGCCGTTTTCGGTAACGGTCCAAAAGATGAACTTGGGCTGACATAAATATTGCCGGTTACCGTAAAATCACCGCAAAATTGTAACATTCCTAAATCTCTTAGAAATAAATTACCTTCGATGCGAACGTTGCAAGGTAATATATATTTACGCATATTTTGTAAATAAAGGTTACCTTTAATTGTATCACCTGATTTTAATATCGTTGCGGCAGAGCGACTGTCAATGATTATGTCTCCATACATTGTGTTGCTTATACGCGCAGTCTGTTTTTCTACAACAGCACATTTTTCTACTTTTGCAACAGTTATTGTTGCATCAATAAACTTTCGCGTTTGAACGTCTTTTTTCAGAGGTAAAGCAGGTGTAGCCTCGGTTGCTTCGATAGTTTCAGAAAAATCGGATGTTTTCTGTAATACGTTTTCTGCGGTAGAGATTTCGTTTTTGGTAATTATTATAACGTCTTGCTTGTTGCAACCAAGAACGTCCAGAATTAAAACAGAGAATAATACAATAATAGAAGACAATAGTGTTATATTTATTAAACCTATCACATCTATGCTGCGAATCCATAACCAAATATCTGCAAGTACCTTGCCAATAAAAATAAATGGTTTCTTAATTGTTGTTAGTACTTTCGTTCTTATAGTTTCTGGTGCTTTTTTTGAGATGTTCTCTTTTTTAGCCTTTGCAGAACGCTCTCCTTTAAGTTTAACACGACGCGTGGCCAGTTTCATTTTTAACCTCTTTAACATAGTTTTTGCCTTTATTTTTAATAACAGCATAGCCTAAAAATATAGTTTGTCAAGTGTTTTGTCAAGTATTTTTGTCAAAAGTTTTTGGAGGTTTGACTGGTTTTATTGTTTGGGGTAATATACAAGTGTTATGGAATTAAGAAAAATACCGATTTTTTTATTATTATTTGGTTGTGTTAGTTCTTGGCGTGCGCCAGACGATTTTATTTTTTTGCCTATTAAATCGGGCGAGTATGATATTGCGACTTGGCAGAAAATTACTAGTTCGGATGATGCCGTCCATATTTATATAGAAGGAGATGGTAGAGCGTTTGATTCTGCGGGCAGACCCACATTTGATCCGACACCTCGTGGAACTTTTTTAAGAGATATTGCCATGTCCGACAGTGCTTCTAATGTTGTTTATATGGCGCGTCCGTGTCAGTTTATAAAATCTGATGCTTGTACTATTTCGGATTGGACGGACGGTAGGTTCAGCAGAAAAATAATTGAATCTGTTGCGTATGCGGTAAAGCAGGTATCTGGTAATAAACCGATTATTTTAATTGGTTATTCAGGTGGTGCAATGGTTTCAGGATTGTTGATAGAGAATCATCCGGAACTAGATGTTAAGAAATGGATTACAATAGCGGGGGTATTAAATCATTCTGATTGGACGGGATATTTCGGTGATGCGCCTCTTGACCAGTCTATGAATATTGAAAAAATTCCGTCTTTGCCACAAATACATTATGTTGCAGAAAAAGACAAGACCGTACCGTTAGACTTATCAAAATCTTGGCTGAACGAAGAAAATATGGTGGTTATATCAGATGCAACGCACGACGATTTCAAAATGCTTGAAATAGATTTTTCGTATTGATGGGAAAAGAACGCAAAAGAAAACGCCCCGAAATATCGGGGCGTTTTAATTTTTTGTTTACATCATTCCTGGCATGCCACCTGACATTGGAGCAGCAGGTTTTTCTTCTGGTATCTCAGACATAACCGCACCAGTCGTTAACATTACGCCGGCGGTACTTGCAGCAGCTTGTATCGCGGTTTTTACGACTTTGGCAGGGTCAATGATACCTGCTTTCATCATATCTACATATTCACCGGTCTGTGCGTTATAACCGAAGTTATAGTCCTTGGATTCCATAACTTTTCCGACGACTATTTCACCGGATACACCTGCGTTTTCTGCAATCTGAGCGCACGGTGTCAACAGAGTACGACGCACAATGTCGATACCAACGTTTTGGTCTTGGTTTTCTCCGATTAATTTTTCCAGCGCGTTTGCCGCGCGAACAAGAGCAATACCGCCACCTGCAACGATACCTTCTGCAACGGCCGCGCGTGTAGCCGCCAATGCGTCATCAACGCGATCTTTCTTTTCTTTTACTTCGACTTCTGTCATACCGCCGACTTTTATAACTGCTACACCGCCGACTAACTTTGCCAAGCGTTCAGATAATTTTTCTTTATCATATTCGCTGGTGCTGGTTGATAGCAGTTTACGAATTTCGTCTGCGCGTGCGGTAATAGCCTTTTTGTCTCCGCCACCCTGTGCCAGTAAAGTAGAATCTTTACTTACTACAACCTTCTTTGCGGTACCCAGAACGTCTGCATTTATATTTTCAAATGTCATGCCCATATCGTCTGATACGACTGTTGCACCCGTTACTGCGGCGATATCTTTCAGCATTTCTTTGCGTCTGTCGCCGAACCCTGGGGCTTTTACAGCGCAAACCTTTAAACCGCCACGAAGTTTGTTTAGTACCAGGGTTGCCAAGGCTTCGGATTCGACATCTTCTGCAATTATTAACAGCGGACGCCCTGATTGTGCGATTGGTTCCAGTATAGGTAAAAGAGCCTGCAAACCAGTAATTTTCTTTTCTGAAACCAGAATCTGCGCTCCGTCAAGTTCCGCCAACATTTTTTCACTATTTGTGACAAAGTAAGGGGACATAAAGCCTTGATCAAATTGCATACCTTCTACTACGTCAATTTCTGTTTCCAAGCCTTTTGCTTCTTCTACGGTGATTACGCCTTCTTTTCCGACTTTTTCCATGGCACCGGCAATTTTTTCGCCTATATCACGGTCGTTATTGGCCGAAATAGTCGCAACTTGTGCAATTTCTGCGCTGTCTTTTACTGGGCGGGCATGCTTTTCAATGTCCGCAACGACCGTTGCTGTTGCCAATTCAATACCGCGTTTTACGTCCATAGGATTCATGCCGGCAGCAATTACACGGCGACCTTCATGGATTAATTTCTGAGCCAATACTGTTGCGGTCGTAGTCCCGTCCCCAGCATCGTCGCCCGCTTTTTTTGCTACTTCCTGAATCATTCGTGCACCGATGTTTTCTTGCGGGTCTTTCAGTGAAACCGCTTTTGCGACCGTTACACCGTCTTTCGTTGCAACAGGAGCACCGTAAGATTTATCTATAACAACTGTACGTCCTTTGGGTCCCATCGTAATTTTTACTGCGTTTGCCAGTTTATCAACACCCGCAGCCATTTTATCTGTGTCAAAAACTATCTCTTTTGCCATAGTTCTATCCTTTGTTTTTTATTCTAAAATTCCTAGTATGTCTGTTTCTTTAATCAAGACATAATCTTTACCGTTTATTTTTACTTCGTTGGCACTGGATGCCCATTTAGCAAACAGTACTACATCATCTACTTTCACAGTCATAGGAACTCTTTCATCACCGTCAAATGCGCCATCTCCTAGGGCAATCACACGCCCACGAGAAGGTTTTTCTTTTGCGTTATCTGGAATGATTATTCCGCCTGCTGTTTTGTTTTCTTCTTCAAGTCGTTCTAAAAGAACGTAATTATGTAAAGGTTTGAACATATTATTCTCCTTAATCTGCTTCTGGGCATAAATATAGTGTCGTAAATTCAGATTTCAAGGCTTGATTTTGCTGACCGCGTGTAATATTCTGGTTGTTGTTAGTAAAGGAGAAAATATGTACGATAAAAATAATATTTTTGCAAAAATTATTAGAAGCGAGATGCCTTGTGAAACAATTGTGGAAAACGATTATGCGTTAAGTTTTTATGATATAAATCCTTTGTTTGAGAGGCACGTTCTGGTTATACCCAAAGGAGAATATGAAAACGTTCTGGATTTTGTTTCTAATGCGTCGCCAGAAGAACAGGCTGGTTTCTGGTCATGTTTCAAGGAAACTGCTGATAAATTAGGAATATGCGAGAATTTTAATATTCTGGCAAATGCTGGTGCTTGTGCTCCATTTATCAAACAGTCGGTTTTTCATTTTCATTTGCACTTAGTTTGCGGGCAAAAGAAAGAAGAACTGCAAAAGTTATTGGCAGAAATATGATAATAAATGTTCGAGTTATTCCGCGCGCACGGCAAAATAAAATAACATTGGACGAAAATGGAAGAGTTCGCGTTCATACAGTTGCTGTACCTGCGGACGGGCAGGCGAATGACGCGGTAATAAAAATGCTGGCCGAGTATTATGATATACCAAAGACCAGCATAAAAATTGTTCGCGGACAAAACTCTCGCGATAAGGTCATAGAATTTTAATAATCTAAAATTATTTTTAACAGATCTTCTGGGGTAGCGCCTATATGGATGTTATAATCGCGCATATTTTCTATGAATCCGCAGTGTTGCATATGAACAAACAGACGACCAAAAGGACTCCAGAATTTTACAGAATTTAAGAAAAACAGCGGTTTTCTGGATTCCCCGATTTGTTGCATAGTCATAATGTCGGTAAGTTCGTTAAGCGTTCCTATACCGCCTGGAAGAATTATAAAACCGTCAGACAAATCGTACATTTTCTGTTTACGTTCGTTAACACCTGTGACGATTTCTACTTCGACCCCTTCGTGTACAGGTTCTTGTTTTTCTATTACATTGTGTGTAGATACGCCGACCACATGTGCGCCGTTTTCCAACGCGGCTGTTGCGACAGTTCCCATTAACCCGACATCACCGCCACCGAATACCATATTAAATTTATTTTTTCCCAGCAGTTCCCCGACTTCTTTTGCGTCGCGTGCAAACTGAGGGGCTGTTCCGTATTGGTGTCCGCAATATACCGCAAGAGTTTTTAATTTCTGAGCCATTGTTTCTTTTTCCTTTATTTTTGCGAATTATAGCATAAAATATTAAAGTTATGAATAAAAACTTTTTAAATTTTATCAACCAGTACGACGGTCAGAAACTGGCAGTTGCTGTTAGTGGAGGCGTTGACTCTGTTTGCTTGCTGTGTTGGTTGGCAAATGTTCGCAAGGATATTGTTTGTCTGCATGTAAATCATGGTCTGCGCGCAAATGCAGAAATAGAGACCGATTATGTGCAAAAGTTGTGTAAGAAACTTGGGGTTTCGTGTCAGATTTTTTATTGGACGGGTGAAAAACCTGCTACTGGTTTAGAGGCCGCAGCCAGAGAGGCTCGTTATAAAATGATGACGGATTTCTGCACGAGTAACGGCATAGATGCACTATTGGTTGCACATCATGCTGACGACCAGATAGAAACTTTTTTAATGAATCTGGGGCGTGGCAGTGGTTTATACGGTTTGTCTGCGATGCGACCGGTATCTTGGAGAAACGGCGTAAAAATAGTAAGACCTTTGTTAAAGGTTCACAGGGCAGAGTTAAAAAAATACTGTGATGATAATGGTATAAAATACTTTATGGACGAAATGAATGAAGACCCACATTATACACGTGTTCGCATTCGTCAGAATCGTTATTTACTATCTGAAAAACTGGGAATTTCGGATGAAAGAATTTTGCTGGCGATTGAAAATCTGGGAAGAATTCGCGATACTTTGGACGCCGAGATAGAAAAATTTATTGCGCAAGTCCTTGAAGAAAGGCGTGCTTTGTTTTCTGATTCTTTTCTATTTGACCAAGCCCCTGATGTTAGGTTAAAGTTTCTTGGTACTTTGATACAACGTATCGGAGGGGATGAATATCAACCGCGCTTGAATTCGTTGTCAAACGCACTAGATAAATTAAAGACTGATTGTAAATTTACTTTGGGACACTGCACGATTCGCCGTCTGGGGCAAAGAATTCTGATAGTTCCCGAAGGGGCAAAAACAAGTTTTAGGAAAAGACATGGAAAACAAAAAAAGCAAACAAATGAAAATCAAAGATAAATTCAGAAAAAGTAAGAAAGACGGTTCGTCTATATTTTTAATTATTTTTGCGGCATTATTTGCGGGAATGGTTGTTCGTTCTTTTATGAATGGCGTTGAACATCAACCTTTTTTGGAAAGCGGGCAAACATTGCAGGTCAAGCAGCCGATAGAAATGTCTTTTTCGGACGTTTTACGTCGTGCACCTGAAATTCAGACTATGGAGATTCGCGAAAGCGAGGCAAAGGGCGTTTTACACGACGGCACAGAGTATAAGGCGACAATTACATATGACCCAGAATTATTATCTAAGATTGCTGAAAACGGTGCAAAGATAACGATAGATAATTCAAAGGGATGGGTTGATTATCTTGGTACGTGGGTTCCTATTTTGATGGGGTTATTTTTTATTTGGTGGATATTTCGCGGTTTCAAAGCCGGAGCAGGTGGGCTTAGTCGTAGTCTGGCTCAGCAGAACCCGACGAAGATAACCACTGGTAAGACTAAGACTTCGTTCAAAGATGTTGCAGGCATTGATTCAGAAAAACAAGAATTAATGGAAATCGTAGATTTCTTAAAAAATAAAGAAAAGTTCCAAGAAGTCGGTGCGCGCGTTCCACGTGGTGTACTGCTTTCAGGGGAACCCGGAACTGGAAAAACTTTGCTTGCGCGTGCAATTGCAGGGGAAGCAAATGTTCCGTTCTTTGCGGCATCTGGTAGCGATTTTTCAGGGATAATAGTCGGGCTTGGGGTTGCTAAAATAAAAGAAATTTTTGATATGGCAAAGCGCAACGCGCCATGTATTTTGTTTATTGATGAAATTGATGCAATTGGTCAGCGTCGAAGCGCTCATTCTTATAACGATCAAGATCGCGAGCAGACATTAAATCAGCTGTTAATAGAAATGGACGGTTTTTCTAACGATACTGGTATAATTGTTATCGGTGCTACAAATCGACCTGATATGTTAGATCCTGCATTATTGCGTCCGGGTCGTTTTGATCGTCAGGTTTATATTGAACTACCTGATTTATCAGGTCGTCGCGAGATTTTAGATTTATATGCAAAGAAGGTGAAAATATCGGCAGATGTAGATTTACAAGACTTGGCACGCGGTACTACGGGTTTTTCCGGTGCCGATTTAGAGAACCTGTTAAATGAAGCGGCTTTACACGCCGTACGTGGTGGTCGTAAGGAAATCGCACAGGTTGATGTAGAAGAAGCGCGCGATAAGATTTTAATGGGGCCACGTAAAGTTCGTAAAGTGCGCCCAGAAGATATAAAGTTAACTGCTTATCATGAAGCGGGGCATGCTTTTGTAAGTATTATGTATGCAGATATTACAGATCCTATTCACAAGGCGACTATAATACCGCGCGGGCGCGCTTTGGGTATGGTTCAGCACTTACCAATTGATGATAAAGTTTCTATGACTATATCAGAAGTTCGTGCGAATTTATCAATTGCGTTGGCAGGTCGTGCCGCAGAAGAGGTTTTCTTTGGGGCGGATAAAATAACAACCGGTGCGGAAAGTGATATTGCTATGGCGACAAGGTTAACTCGTTATTCGATAACGACTGCGGGGTTGTCGCAGAAAATCGGTTTGGCGGCAATAAATCAAGTTAATAATTTTGGTAATCGTACGGCATTGGAAAATGCATCAGAAAAGACCGCAGAATTGGTGGATAACGAAGTTCGTGAGTGGTTAGATGCGGCTCATAAAGATGCGACAAAGTTATTGTCTAAGAATAAGGATACCGTTAAAAAACTTGCAGAAGAACTGCTTGCGCGAGAAACCTTGACGGGTGAAGAAATAAAAGAAATCGTCTTGGGTAAAAAAGCAAAAACTGCAACTAAAATAAAAAATAAGGTTAATAAAAGAACCAAAAAAACGGGAAAGTAAAATTGGAAAAAAACGAACCGATTTTTGAAATTCTGCATATGCCACCAGAAAATACAAATTCTGTATTGGTAAGTCAGAACGGAAATGCAGTTATATTTGATGCTTGGGGGCATACGGAAGATTGGGAAAAATTATTGTCTGAACGTCGCTTGAATTTGCGCGCGATTTATTCAACGCACGGACATAGCGATCATATTTCTGCAGCACCGATGTTGGCAGAAAAATATAATATACCTTGGTTTTTGAATTCTGATGATAAAGATTTAATTATATGGGGAAACTCTATTTTAGATTTTTTTAATATACCGCGTATTGAATCGAATCATAAAGAATCAAAGGATTTACGCGCTGGTTTCCGGAACATATTGCCGAGTGTTCAAATGCAGGTTATAGAGACTCCGGGGCATTCAAAAGGTGGGTTATCTTTTTATTTTCCGGATTACAAAATTTTATTAACTGGCGATACTTTATTCAGGGACTCTTTTGGGCGCTATGATTTACCTGGGGGAGATGCTAATGTATTAAGTGAATCAATATCGAAACTTTATGAACTGGATTTGCCGGATGACACATATGTAGTACATGGGCATGGGATTGATTCAACAATAGAGATATTAAAACATCAAAATCCTTATTTTGTAAAGCGCAAATGTTGCCACGGTGAAAAAGATTGCCGTTGTGATAAAAAAGAACACCATTGTTGTCATTGTCATGGGAAATGTGATTGCGAATAAAAATTATTATTTTTTAAAAACTAATACCCTTTTTATGCCGGATAAGTCTTTTTCAATACGAATGAAAGTCCAATTTTCTTTTTCAAAAATGTTTTTTACTTTTTGACTTTGTCCTGAACCGATTTCCAGATAAATTTGTCCGGTTGGCTTTAACCATTTTTTTGCGTTTTTTGCGATTGCTTTATATGCTGCCAGACCGTTATCCTTTGCAAATAAAGCCGTCTTTGGATCGTGTAAAGCTGCATCGTTTATACGTGTGTCTTCCTTTGATATATAAGGAGGATTAGAAACGATTATGTCAAAAGTTTCGTTAATTTTTTTACTTTTATAAAAATCGTCTTTTATGATTTTTATCTTGTCTGTTAGATTTAAATGTTTAACATTTTTTCGCGCCACCATAATTGCTGACCAAGATTTATCTGTACCTATACCACGAGCATTCGGAATATTTTTAATCAGTGATGAAATTATGCAACCGGTACCAGTACCAAGGTCTAAAATTGTATAGTTTTTATTTTCTGAACAATCAGAAATTACAGTGGCTACAAGAGTTTCTGTGTCGGGTCGCGGATCTAAAGTATATTTATTAGTATAAAATTTTAATCCATAGAACCATTTCTGATGAATTATTTTTGCGACTGGTACTCCCTGACGTAGTTTATGACATATATACCATAATTTAAGTTTAGAAATTTTTTCTGTATTTTCAGTAATTATTCGTGCTGCTCGTATACCACCGGCACTTTTTAAGGTTTCAAATACTTGATTTATTTTCATGAAGCCATTATAATCGCTCTTATGAAAAAAGCAAAAGATATTATAACTTCTGGCAGGGTTGTTTATGCAATCTTGGTACTGGCCGTATTATTAACGGTTATTGCGGTTGGGTTGGTTGTGTTTCGGCATATGGGTACAGAATCTAGTTCTGATTCTGAACATAAGTCTTTGGTAATTGTGGAGTCCGGAGACACTTTATCAAAGTTGTTGCTAGATCAGGGTTTTACGAATAACGATGTATTGCAGATTGCAAAAGTTTTAAAGTCTGACGCAGATATAACCAGTCTGCGTGCCGACAACGATAAAATAGAATTTATTCGTTTAGACGAGGCGGAACCCGTTTCAAAAATAGTAATAATACCATCACCATGGCGGCAGGTAGAGATAACTTGTACTGATGCGGGAGAGTGGCAGTGTAAAACAGTTGATATAGAACGGGATACTCGCGCGGTGTATAAAACAGGGGAAATACTTGACGGAGACAGTTTTTATTTGGCGGGCATGCGTGCAGGGATACCGGCTGGGATTCTGGCAGAAGTTTATGACTTATTAGCATTTGAAATGGACTTTGAACGTGATGTTCGTGCGGGACAGAAATTTTCTGTCTTATACGAAGAAAACTTTTCCGATGGGAAAAAGGTGGATAATGGTCGTGTTCTGGCAGTAGAATTTGAGGCGTTGCGCGGTAATGTAAAGATGTATCGTTTCAAAAAGTCGGACGGTAAGACAGGGTATTATGATGAAAACGGTAACGGTGCGATAAAGTCTTTGAAACGTACACCCATAAATAATGCAAAAGTGACAAGTAGTTTTTCGAACAGTAGAAAACATCCGGTGCTGGGGTATACGCGGGCACATAAAGGTGTGGATTTCAGAGCCTCTACAGGAACGCCGATACCTTCGGCTGGTGCAGGTCGTGTCGTCGCACGCGGATATAATAAAGGGCACGGTAATTATATAAAAATAAGACATAACGGTTCATATGAAACGTTGTATGCTCATATGTCGCGCTTTGCCAAAGGTGTTGTTGTCGGAACAAATGTAAAGCAGGGGCAGACAATCGGTTATGTCGGATCAACGGGTTTATCAACCGGACCACATTTACACTATGAAATAATAAAAGACGGCAAGCACGTAAACCCGATGACTGTAAAATTACCTGCAATAAGTAATCTAGGAAAAGAAGATAAAGAAAAATTCTTGGAGTATAGAAAGGTTTTGGATGATGGTATAGAGCAATTGGAAAAGCATCCTGATTGGTTTATACAGTTATAAAAAAGAGTGGCATAATTATTTGCCACTTTTTTCTTTATTTAATAAATGTTGCTTTACTTTTATGCCACCTAGGGCGGAATAACCGCCTATTTTACCGTCGCTGCGAATGACGCGATGGCATGGTATGATTGGGGGCATGGGGTTCTTGCCGATTGCGTTTGCGACTGCACGGACAGCATTTGGATGTCCTGCCATTTTTGCAACTTGTGCATAGGTTCTGGTTTCTCCGTATGGAATTTTTAACAGCGCACGCCAAACATCGCGCTGAAAATTTGTCCCCGGTAATTTATCTATGTCTGCATTTGTTAGTTTATTTCGCATTTTTGTGCTTTTTCTTTTGGGGTATAGGCAATATTTTTGCTAATAATTGCACCATTTCAATTGATAAATCCGAATTTTCTATGTCCAGAATATAATGCGGTCGTGCGCCTTTGAATGGGATGTCAACCTCCGGTGTTATATTATGTTGTTTGAATAAAATGGCTGTTTCTGGTAATTGTTTTACGTAAACGATATCATCGCATATGAGTAAGACGGGTTTTTGGTTACAAAATAGCATATAATCGCCGAACATTTTACGATATGTTATATCGTCAGAAGCCGGTTCGACTTGGTCATATACAAAATCCACGAAATCTTTACTTGAAGCCATAAGATAATGATAGCAATAAGAAAAGGTATCAGCAATATAATAAAAAAAAAGAAACCGGCAGAAAGCCGGTTTAATTTCTGGCGCGCCCAGAAGGATTGCGTTGCCACCTTGCAAAATCTGCTTACGCAGACCGGCATTATTCTGCCTTTTTGCTACGGTTCGAACCCTCTGTTTCGGGTTCAAATCCTTGGACTTGCAATAAAATAAAACCGGCAGAAAGCCGGTTTAATTTCTGGCGCGCCCAGAAGGATTGCGTTGCCACCTTGCAAAATCTGCTTACGCAGACCGGCATTATTCTGCCTTTTTGCTACGGTTCGAACCCTCTGTTTCGGGTTCAAATCCTTGGACTTGCAATAAAATAAAACCGGCAGAAAGCCGGTTTAATTTCTGGCGCGCCCAGAAGGATTCGAACCCTCAACCTTTTGATCCGTAGTCAAATGCTCTATCCAATTGAGCCATGGGCGCAACGTTCGTATATTTTATATTTTTTTATCGCAATTGCAAGTAAAAATATTCGCTTTTTAACGCTCGCCTTTATCACCCTTGCCAGTAGAGTGGTAAAACATGTTAAAGTGTTTTCGGCATACGGATTTATAATTGTCGGCACCAACCGCAATTTGTGTACCTTCGCGGATAACGTTGCCTGCTGAATCGTACCTTAGATGGTGCGTCGCAAGATGCATACAACCAGGAATCTGACACGTTGACTCCATACGATGCAATTTTGCACCAACCTCTATCAATCTGCGCGAGGCCGGAAATATATGTTCATTGCTATCAATCATTAAACCATAACACATTATTATTATAGATTTACTATCGGCAATCCGAACCAGTATATCGATGTCTTCTGGGGTAAAAAACTGAATTTCATCAATTAAAACCATTTTGGTGTCTGGGGCAGGAGTCCAATCTTGTAAAGAAGAAAGCGTCGTTGCGTCAGCAGATATGCCAATGCGAGAATTTACTTTATCTTCACTAAAACGGTTATCTATTTTAGGTTTTATTATTTCTGTTTTGTTGCCGTTTTTGTTTTGGTTATAGGCGTTAATTATCAACTGTGCGGATTTAGAGCAACCCATAGTACCATAATGAAAATGTAAATTTGCCATGTTTGTATACCTCTTTTACGCCATCGATTCTAGACGTTTGATTCTTTCTTCTACTGGTGGGTGCGTTGCCATTAAAGAATTTACAAAATTCTTTGGATTACCGGGATATGCAATGCATACTGCGGACATAGATTTTATTTTATCTAGACATTCTATGCGAGAATCTGTTGTAATCTTTCGTAGCGCAGATGCCAAGGCTTTCGGATTTCTGGTAATTTGTGCACCCGTTGCATCGGCAACATACTCTCGATTTCTAGAAATGGCCATTCGTAGTAAGGGGCTGATAACAAAGTTAAATACTGTGAAAGCCAGCCATACCATCATCAAAATTGCTGTGCCAGAGTTTTTATTGTCGTCATTGTTATTCCCACCATATATTACCATACGCAAAATCACATCAGCGAAAAATACCGTCACGCCTATACCTGTTATAAGCAACATATCCAGACGAATATCTCTGTTCCCTATATGAGCCATTTCATGCGCAATAACACCTTCTAGTTCCAGTCTGTCCAGCCTTTTAATTATTCCCCGAGTAAGAGCCACTGATGAATCTTTCGGGCTTCTGCCAGTTGCAAAAGCATTCATAGAATCATCATCAATTATGTAAACGCGCGGACGTGGCATACCTGCTGCCATTGCTACATTTTCTACGGCGCGGAATATTTCGCGATTCTTGGGATCAGTATCAAGTATTTCATGCGCATGTGCAGAATTTAACATCATAGAATCACCAAACGCCCAAGATATTAATAACCATATCCCGCATGTTATAAAGGTCGGTATTGCGACCTGTGTCGTAGTCTGTATGGCTTGCTCGACTGGGGCAACCAAACAAGTAAATAAAAAAATTAAAGCGATAAAAATCAGCGGAAATAACAAAACTAAAAATATGGTTTTTATGTTGTTGCTACGAATATGGTCATAAACGGTTTTGATTTGCTTCATAGTAAATGGTTCCTGTTAAATTTTTATTATTTGATTTTTATTATAAACAAAAAATAAGGAGAGTCATGAAAAAATTTTTATTTTTTATCATTTTGCTTATTTGTTTTGGTATTAATGCGGCACAAGCACAATATAGTTATCCTGCTGGGTATTTAGCAAATGCGGCAAAGGCTTGGGCTGGTATTTTCTCCAACCTTGGCCCCAGTGGAGAGGTAGCCGCATATATTAAAGACGTGCAAGAAAGTGATATTTCCGCTTTTATGAACACAGTTTCTATTCTGGCTTTTAACAGTACGGCAATAAGTTTATTTGAAACAAGACATCATATAAACCAAGCTTTTGATGTAATTTCTAGTCCTATGATTGCGCGCAGAAATAAATGCGTCAGAAATCTTACAGAGTGCACTTCAACGAGAAAAAATATTGTGATAGGCGGGCAAGTATTCGGGGCTTTCGCTGACTATGATTCAAATTATAACGGAGATTTTAAGACCAGAAATACCGGCTTTTATGTAAATGCAAAGGGTGCTATTTCTGACGGCTGGCAAATAGGTTTGTCTTATACCAGAAGTCTGACCGATACCAAGGATGATAAAGTTTATACAGATGCAACCAGCAATAGTATAACAATGTTTTCGGAATATCTTGCAAATAACGGTTTTTTCATAAATATGGGGATAAACGGAGGTCATACGACTTGGGCATCGGACAAAACAATTGCGGGTGTTTCAGACGATAGTTCATATGATACCGAATTCCTGTCAGGGCAGGTTAATACGGGTTTTCGTATGTATCGAGGGCGGATAACCATGGTACCTCAGATAGGAGTTAGATACTCAATAATCGGAGCAGACGAATATACCGACGCTGTTGCACAATCTTTTGACAGTTGGTGGTATAATTCTTTAACCGGATTTATGAGTTTAAATATAGGTTTTGATTTTATAGGCAGTGATTTCATCATCAGACCGGATTTGCGTATAGGTGGTAGTTATGACGCTATAAACAGAGGAACAGAGGATCTTCGAGTACAACTAATAAATGGTGCTATTTATGACATACCCATAGAAAAACCTAACAGAACGGCACTTAACGCCGGTGCCGGTTTGAACGTTTATGGAGAAATTTATTCCGCAGGTATAAGTTATATGTTTGATATGCGTTCTGGTTATATATCAAATACTTTGATGGCAAATTTAAAGATAGCGTTTTAATTATTTAATAAATATGTTATAATACTTTTATTATGAAGTATATAGTACAATTAATACCTGTGTTTTTTTTCGTTATTTGTGATTTTAACGTTTCATATGGTGCAAGTTTATTAAAGGCTCAAGATTTTCCGAAAACATTTGCAGATTTAACTTTTTCGCAACGTATAGCGGTGCTTTCAGAAGGTTATGAAATTCTGGAATCTGTATATGACAAGGAAGGACGATGTATTTCTGGTTGTGCATATAAGGGAATTAACATTGAAGAAGATATTAAAAAATCTGAACAAAATACAGCAGATGCAAGAAATCAAATGTATAGTTTAGGTTATAAAATAGGAAATAATAATAAATTTATGAAAACTTCTGACAACTATGCTCAGGCAAGCCCAGGATGTATTCCTCGTAAATATGATATACCTGCGGGGCAGACAGAACCAGTTGGTGAGCCCTTAATGGGAACTCCTCAGATAACATCGTCATATGGTTTTAGAAAACACCCAATCACCGGTGAACAGAATGGTCATAAAGGAATAGATTTTTATACGCCTATCGGAACATCTGTCTTTTCTACTGCTTCTGGAACCGTTGCGGCAGTATGGAATGATGATACCTGCGGAAATGGTATAAAAATTTTGCATTCCAACGGATATGAAACTATATATTGTCATCTTAGTAAACAATTAGTTGCAGTCGGAGATAAGGTTTCTGCTGGATGTGAAATTGCTAAAACAGGAAACACAGGAATGTCATCCGGACCTCATTTACATTATTCTATAAAGTATAACGGTAATTACACAGATCCTAAAAATTGGATAGGGCGCGGTTAATCTGATTTTCTTCTAAATTTTACCGCAAAACTTCCGTTATTTATAGGTGTTGCAGATACGAAATATTTTGAAATTATGCTATCTTGTACCCATTGCTGAAATTTTACCTTCAAAATTCCGCTGGCCCCTGTGATTATTGTAGCGTTTTTTACCCCGCATGATATCAAATCGTTTATAGCATTCCATGCCTGTTCTTCGGTATATTGATGTAAATCTAACTTTGCGTGCTCTTTGGAAGCCTTTATGGACTTTTCTGGAAATCTTGTTGATATATGTAATTCAGAAATAACCTCTTTAACCATAGATTTATCTGGGGTAAATGGGGTTTGAATCATATTTTCTATGTCTTTATCTGATAATTTTTTCATGAAAATATTATAAAATAAAAGAGAAATAAATCAAATCGTAAAAAAACGCCCCATCGGAGCGTTTTTTTAAATACTGTCGGCATTTATCCAACGACCGTCTTTTAATAAACCCGGTGCCATACCTTCATTGGCGCGTAGCGCATCAATTACTTGACGTGCCTGAGCCGCATTCAATCCGACAATACGAACTTTATACATATCGCCTTCTTGAACTACGATAGCCTTGCCGTATGCCTGCATTCTTGCTGCCAAAGAATCTGCGCTGTCTTGGGCATAAAATGCAGCCAATTGAACGCTATATTCACCAATTGGTGCGGGCGTAGCAGTTTGAACAGGCATTGGTTGTTGCGTTGTTGTTACCGTTGTCTCAATCACTGGTTGGGACGTTTGCGCTTGTTGTGCGGCATTTCCCAATGTTGCGTTCTTTACCATTGTAGATTCTTCTGCCAAGACCTGTACCTGAACTTTTGTCTGACCGTTCATACCGATTTTCTGAGCCGCCGCAGGTGATAAATCTATGATGCGAGTATTTACAAACGGACCGCGATTATTTATTCTGACTGTTACAGATTGACCGTTTTCTAAATTAGTTACACGCGCAATGGTCGGTAAAGGCAATGTTTTACTGGTAGCAACCATTTGATTAATATCAAATACTTCACCGTTGCTGGTTTTTGTACCGTTAAGTTCTGCGGGAACGATACCTGCAATACCTGTTTGATTATAATTCAAATCTTCAACGGGGATATATTGTACGTCTTCAACTTTGTATGCACTGCCGATATAGTATTTCGGTGCGGCAGCCAATAGGTAAGTATCATTTAACGACGGTGTCGGTGCCGTAGTAACCAAGGTTTCTTCTGCGAAACCTTCGGCTTCACCATAGCCATTCATAGAACTTGTGTCGGTTGTGCTAAGATCTGTACAACCCGCTAAAACAGCAGTTAAAACCGTCAACGAAACTAGTTTTTTCATTTGGGACTCCTTACATTCTTACTGTAAATTTTATCATATATAATTTTTACTTTCAACTTTATTTTGGCTGTATTTTTCTGTCTATAAGATATGCGGTGGGTAGGTATATCATCGCAAAACCAATAATAGACGCGAACATAACCCAGATACTATTTATGTTTACCTGCCAAAGAATGAAACCAAGCACGACTGAAAGTATTGAAAAGGCCGATATTGCATATATGGTACGTTTTTCTGTTCGGAACAAACCGCGTTTTTTACACGCACGCCCTAATAAGTAGTTTTTTAGATAACCGCTTATTACCACTCCTACGGGTATTGCCAGATAACCTATAAAAGAAAAGGCTGCTAGATATATTATAGACGCTACTCCTAATGAAATCATACTGGTTTTTACGGGTGTTCTTACATCTTGGCTGGCATAAAGCGTTTTACTGTAAATCTGGCTAATCATCATCGCCGGTAAAGCAAATACTTGTATCATTATGGCAATTGCCACAGCGTGTGTAGACTGAGGTGTCCATGCACCATATTCAAATAAGAATTTTATTATGGGTTCTGCCAAAACAAACAGACCTACTAAGCACGGCATAATCAGCATCATAGAACGACGCATAGAAGAGTTTTGTTGAATATATACACTTCGCATATTTTTCTCGGCCAGTGCATTTGATATCGATGACATTAATACAGTTCCAACCGCAAGCCCTATCATTGCAAATGGCAACTGTACGATTCTGTCGGAATAATACAGCCAAGATACCGCACCGTTTTGAAAACTTGCAACCAGCGTCCCGATGATTATAGTAATTTGATAAAACCCGTTTCCTACGATGCTTATTCCCAGACGTTTGAAAAGGCTTTTTATGCCCGGAGTCCATTTTGGTTTGACAAGGTATAGACCGAAATGTTTCTTTCTGATTCTTTCCCACAATACTCCGAATTGAATTATTCCTGATAGAACAACCGTTCCTGCCATGATGTAAAGAATTGTTCCCGAAGAAAAAAATGCGGCAAGCAACAAAGCACATATCAGCATGATGTTCAGTAATACTGGCATAAATGCGGCTAGTAAAAATTTGGAAAATGCGTTAAGAATTGCCGATAAAAATGCGGCACCGCAAACGAAGATTACATAAAAGAACATTATTCTGGCGATAAGAATCGTTAATTCCATTTTCCCTGGGTCTTCTGCGAACCCCGGGGCCAGAATCCATACTATAACAGGCATCATAATTTCAAAAATTATTGTGATGCCTAATAACACGGTCATCAGCCAAGAAAATACATTTTTTGCAAAGTCATCGTCTTTTTTTAGATCCGTATACATAGGAATGAATATTGCAGACAGCGCCCCTTCACCCAGTAAATCGCGAAAAAGGTTAGGTAATTTGAACGCTGCCAAGAATATATCGGATAGGCGACCGGCACCCAAAACACGAGCAATCAGCATATCACGTATGAATCCGAATATGCGACTGATACCTGTCATTGCACCGACGCCGAAAATATGTTTGCCTAGTTTCATAGTTTTGATTATACTCACCATTGAAACATAAAATCAAGGCAGGAATAAAAATGATGAAAAAAATATTTATATTATTTGGTTGCACTATAATTCTGGTGGGTTGCGCCGGGACAAGTAATGATATAGAAGCGGATAAACCTTTAAAGGAAATATACGAGATAGCATATGAAAATTTCAACGATGAAAAATATGAATCTGCGGCAAATGAGTTTTTAAAGGCAGAAAGTCAATATCCTTCCAGTCCTTGGGCGGCGGATGCATTAGTAATGGCGGCATATTCACAGTATATGGATAAAGACTTTGCGGGGGCTTTGTTAACAACTGATAGGTTTATGCGCTTTCACCCAGGACACAAAGATGTACCTTATGTATTATATTTAAGGGGAATGTGTTATTATCGTCAGGTAAGTGATGTTAGACGCGAGCCTGGTATGTCAACCTATGCGTTGCAGCAATTTCAACAATTGGTAGAAAGATTCCCGAAGTCTGAATACGCAAAAAATGCCGAAAACAAAATTATCATTTTAAAGAATTATGTTGCTGGTAAAGTTATGTATTCGGCTCGGTCTGATATGAAAAAGCAAAACTGGCCAAGTGCTATATCCAGATTGCAGTCAATCGTTTCTTCGGCGCAGGAAACAGTTATGACCCCAGAAGCATTGTTTAGATTAAAAGAATGTTATACGGCCATCGGGTTGCCGGAACAAGCACAAGGATATTCAGATATGCTAAGACTTAATTTTCCGGATAACGAATGGACAAAGAAATTAGAAAAGAAACCCGAAGAATTTGAGAACGTGGCAGATACAAAAAAATAAAAAATCCGGTGTAATACCGGATTTTTTATCGAGTCTTTTCAATTGGAATCAGGGCAGCGGCTGTTGGTGCAATTTGCCCGTTATAATGACTTTCTTTGTTAAGGTTATATGGTTTTCGTTCACCAATAAAAGTATCGTAATATATCTGCCCAATACGCATATTCGGGTAAAGAATAGTTGGATATAAAGTTTTTATTTCTAAGGTCCAAGTACCGCAAAAACCATCGTCACCGCGTCCAGCGGTGTGGTGATTTAATATGAAATTGCGACCGACGGAAGACTTGCCGTCAATATAAGGAAATAAATTTCTTGTTTCTGTATATTCAACTGTTGAACCCAAATAGCCGATATTTGGTGATAAAATAAGACCCGTTTCTGGGATTTTTATATCGATTGTTTCATGAGATTCTTCATCACATGGGTCAATTAAAAATTTTGGATTTATGATATCAAACTTCTGTTTACAATATAGGTAATAAATATAATAGAAATATGATTTAAACCAATCTCTCATACTATGCTTGTCACGGTTGCCTTTGTATTCAATTGCAGGTTTCATACCTTTTGGTAATGTATGTTTATATACTTTAAGAGTGTCCGATAAATGCAAGTCGTAACTATTACTGCCAAGACATTTTTCATTAAAGGGGACGATTATTATGTCTGGTTTCTGGTTTGTTTTTAATTGCATTCTACGTAAAATCTCGGGACCAGTCAGTTGCATTTTTTTCCTTTAATATTTTGTACTATGAATATGTTAATTTAATTATATATGAATGCAAGTTTTTTGTTCACTTTTTATTTTTTTGTGTTATATATTTTAATATGGTAAAAACATATTCAGGATTCATTGCTATTGTCGGCCCTACTAATGCGGGCAAAAGTACGTTGATGAACCAGATTATGGGGCGCAAGGTATCCATTGTTTCACATAAGGTTCAGACTACTCGTACACGACTTCGTGCCGTAAAGATGGTGGGCAGTCGGCAATTAATATTCGTTGATACTCCTGGGGTATTTAAACCGGCCAGACGTTTAGACAGGGCGATGGTTGGGGCTGCAATGGATGCGGTATCAGATGCGGATGCTGTTTTGCTGGTAATAGACGCTCAAAAAGGCGTTACTGGTACCGTTCGCGATCTGGTTGCAAAAATCAAAGAGCATAAAAATTTATTTGTCGCGCTTAATAAAGCGGATGCAATAAAAAAACAAGACTTATTACCGATTGCGGCAGAATTATCACAGATGGCAGAATTTAAAGAAATATTTATGATTTCTGCGCTAAAAAATGATGGCGTAAAACAGATGTTAGATTCTCTGGCAGCGATTATGCCTGAATCCCCGTATTTGTTTGATACAAAAGATGCGACAGATGTGCCGGATGCTTTATATTTATCAGAATTGACTCGTGAAAAGATATATAAGTATATTCATCAAGAACTTCCTTATCATATAAACGTTTTGACAGAAAAGGTAGATGTTGATGATGAAGGCGTTTTAGATATATATCAGAAAATATCTGTTCAGAATGAAGCGCATAAGAAAATAGTAATAGGTCGTGGTGGTGCGCAGTTAAAGCAAATAGGAACCGCTGCCAGACATGATATACAAGATCAGTGGGGGGTAAACGCACGACTTCATTTGTTCGTCCGTGTAGAACCGGATTGGGAGAATAAAGCAGAAAATTACGAGGAACAGGGGCTGGAGTTTAAATAAAAATTAACCGCAAAACAAGGTTGGTTTTAAAAGGGAAAAATAAAGGCATAATATGACCGTGAAAAAAAATAATAGAATTGAAAGATTTATTTTGACCGCATCTGCTGCCGGTATAATTTTACTTTTATTTATGCTTGCAGATAGGGCCGAAGAAAGATTTGGGATAAACAATGATTATATTGTAAAAACTAAATGTAATAATACAATCAGTTTTCGTGGGTTGGATAAAAACAACGATAAACTAAAAGTAATGCGTTTTGAAAATAAAAGAAACGGTATGAAGTACTATGATAATATATCGGTTGGTGATACGGTCGCTTTGTCGATAAAGAAAGATGGCGCAGATCGTGTGTTGTATAATAATTATCGTAAAGGTAGAATATTAAATATATCAAATATATATTCAATCAACAGGGAAAACTTGGATTGCATAATTTATTCAAATGAATATAGGAAAAGATAACCTTTGTAACAGTAATAGGGAAAGGAAAGGTGGTTTATAAAAGGGGTAAAAAATGAAGAAAAAAATAAACAGCAAAGCAGATGTAAAAGAAACGAAAGATGTTGAAGAAAATGAAATTATAAATACTATTCCGGCAATGATATTTATGGGTGGGTTATTTATATATATTTGTTTTGGTTTGGTAATTAGTGAGAAGACTAAAACTTGTAAGGCGATTGTGAATGCAAAAGGTAATAATTCCATTGCATTTAAAAACTTAGAGGGTTATGACAGGTCTTTAAAAGTAATAAAATTTGAAGATGCAAAAAAGGATATGGAATATTATAATAATATAAAGGTTGGAGATACAATAAGTATCAGAAAAAGAAGCACTGAGACAGCTATATTAAAAAATCGTTCATTTTTATATGGTTCAAACATAAGAAAAATTAATGGTAAGAAGTTAAAAGAAATAAAGAAAATGATGCCTAACCAACTTTATCAATCAAAACAAAAGACGAAATAGTTTTTATGCAACTTTTACATACATCAGATTTTGATTTTGAATTACCGTCTGAATTGATTGCGTCTTACCCGCTTCACCAACGTGATGCGTCTAGGATGCTGGTTGTAAACGGTAGAAAAATAGCAGATAAACATATCCGCGATTTTTTGGATTATTTACAAGCGGGTGATGTAGTCGTTTTTAATAATTCCAAGGTTATACCGGCACGTTTCAATGCATCAGGTCACGAGATAACTTTGCATACTGCTGTAAACGATAAAGTCTGGTGGGGGCTGTGCAAAAAGTTTAATAAAATAAAAATCGGTGAAGTCTTAACTTTGAATGACGGCACGCAAGTTAAAGTTTTGGACAAAGACGATGAAAGTGGTTTGAAACTAGAATTCTTATGTAATAATGTTTTCGAGGTTTTAGACAAGGTTGGTAAAATGCCGCTGCCACCATATATGAAACGCGAGGCAGAAACAGAAGATCGAGAACGTTATCAGACGGTTTATGCTGATCCAATTGGTTCAATGGCGGCGCCAACCGCAGGCTTACACTTTACGCCCGAATTGATGCAAGAAATAGAAGCGCGTGGTGCAAAGATTGTAAAGATAACTTTGCATGTTGGGGCAGGTACTTGGATGCCTGTAAAAACCGAAGATTTATCACAACATAAAATGCATAGTGAATGGTGCTGCATAACGCAAGAGCAAGCAGATATAATAAATAGTGCAAAGCGCGTAATTGCAGTTGGAACTACATCGATGAGGACGCTTGAAAGTTCGGCAATGGACAACCGTAAATTGTCAGAAAACGAAAGAAATAAAAGGATTGTTCCAATTTGTCGTAGTACGGATATATTTATTACGCCGGGATATAAGTTTGGTGCAGTTGATATATTACTGACGAACTTTCATTTGCCGAAATCTACGTTGTTTATGTTGGTGTCTGCGTTTGCGGGGCTGGATGAAATGAAGGTCGCATACGCGCATGCAATTGCAGAAAAGTATAGATTTTTCTCATATGGTGACTGTTGCTTGTTGTTTAAGAAGGATAATTAAAAATGTCGTTAAAATTTAACTTGATTGCAAAAGATGGTATGGCGCGTCGCGGGGAAGTAGAAACTGCGCATGGTACCTTTCAAACGCCTGCGTTTATGGCGGTGGGTACCGCTGCGACTGTAAAAGCATTGACTATGGATCAAGTTCGCGAAACAGGTACAGAAGTTATATTAGGTAATACTTATCATCTGATGATGCGCCCTGGTGGTGATTTAGTTGAAAAAATGGGCGGTCTTCATAAATTTAGTGGTTGGGCTGGACCTATATTGACAGATAGTGGCGGGTTTCAAGTTATGTCGCTGTCCAATCTGGTAAAAATGAAAGAAGAGGGTGTAGAATTTACTTCTCACATAGACGGAGGTATAAAACACTTTTTAAGGCCGGAAGATTCTGTGCATATTCAACATCAACTAGATTCTAATATAACTATGGTTTTGGACGAGTGTTTACATTTACCTGCACCAAGGGAAAAAGTAGAAAAAAATGTTGATATGGTAACTCGTTGGGCGCGTCGCAGTAAAGATGCTTTTGTTGACCGTTCAGGGTACGGGATATTCGGTATTGTACAGGGGGCAGACTTTAAGGACTTACGTA
This sequence comes from uncultured Alphaproteobacteria bacterium, assembly GCA_944390225.1. GTDB lineage: Bacteria > Pseudomonadota > Alphaproteobacteria > Rs-D84 > Rs-D84 > Enterousia. The sequence goes on along the minus strand of CALXPB010000006.1, from coordinate 6,056 downwards.
TTAAATCTGCAAAAGCGTTAACAGAAATTGGGTTTGACGGTTATGCGGTTGGGGGGCTGGCTGTTGGTGAACCGCAAGAAGTAATGTTTGATATGATTGCGACGACAACACCGCTATTGCCAAAAGATAAGCCAAGGTATTTAATGGGGGTAGGAACACCGTTAGACATATTAGGTGCAGTAGAACGCGGTATAGATATGTTTGATTGTGTTATGCCGACGCGCGCAGGCAGAACAGCGCAGGCATTTACCAGACATGGTACATTGAATATGAAAAATGCGAAATTTCGTGATGACCAAACACCACTAGATGATAAGTGCGGTTGTCCGGCGTGCAAGTTATCGCGTGCATATATTCATCACTTAGTAAAGTGCAATGAGATACTGGGTGCGACATTATTGACGCAGCATAACTTGTGGTTCTATCAAGACCTGATGCGTGATATTCGTAAATCCATAGAGCAGGGTAGATTTGCAGAATTTAAGAAAGAATTTATAGAAAAATATAAAGGTGAAATATAATGAAAAATAGTAGTAAAAAAATTGTGCAACCAAAACTGGTATTAGACGATAGAAGTAAGATATATTTAGCAGTACATAAAAAATCTGTAAATAAACTGATTTTCGTTTATATGCTGGTAAGTAATAATACAGTCGGTCGGTACTGGGATGTAATTCCGACTACGGAAATTGCTACATTTGATGACGCAGACGAGGCAGATATTTATTTAAATACGATTTTACAGGTAATGGAATACCAACAAAAATTTGCTGGGTTAAGGGCTATTAAAAACAACATGGAAGAAGAGATAAAAGCCTTTAATGAAAAAGTCAGATAAACTTCTTGAAAGTTTTTATCATAATTCATAAACTGTAAACGTTAAAGAGAAAGGGGAAAAGATATGCCAAGAAAAAAGAAAGGCGTGGAAGTCATTGATCAGGGTGGGGCAAAAACCGTAAAGAAAAAGACTTCTTTTGTAACGCGTACCAAACGTATTTTTGCAATATTATCAATTATATGGATTGCGCTTGTGATATGGGCTCCTTTATGGGTAAAGAATACATATTCACAGCCTATTAAGAAATCTATTGTTGTATCGATGTTCTTTGACCTGCAAAGAAATATAGTAGAGCAATATGAAAAACTGTTGGACGGAATAAAAGATTCTATAAACCTAGAAAAACCGGTTGCTTTTGCTGTGGACAAGGTACGTATGGCGGAAGACGCAGTAGATAAGGTGACCGATACTACCGCTAAGGCAAAAGACGCGACCGCCAAAGCAGAAGAAACAACTGATAAGGTTCAAGAAACAACAGGTAAAGTTCAAAAACTAAGTGGTTTGGCAAGTAAGTTTGGTATTAATACCAGTGGCGTTGACAGGGCTCTGGGTGAAGTAAATAAGGGCGTAGATGCGGCAAATTCTGGTATTAATAAGGCAAATGAAACCATTCAAAAGGTTGATGATACTGTCGCATTAGTAAATAAAAAATTGGATGAAATAGAAACTGATTTGACAAGTGTATTAAAGGTTCAAATTGATGATATGATTGACAGCGCAATTAAATCTCAGTTGGACAAGAACAGTGGCGGATTAGGAACTACTTTGTTAACGAATTATGGTATAGAACATGTTTATCCTTGGCGCCCGTCTTCTTGGCCTGTTGCGACGAAGATATACGACGACTTAGAGAAATCCAGTCTTAGCACGATTACCATAATAACTGATACGGTTAATAAGTATTTCGGTTATGTTGCATGGGGCTTAGTAATTGCGGTATGGGTGCTGGGTTTATTGATATGGATTTCTGCTTTCAAGAAAGTAAAAGCGATGATATCACCCTTTATTGTATGCCCAAGATGTGGTCATACTTTTACGGATAAACGGACTGCGTATAGTTTATTAAAGGTATTACAACCGTGGAAATGGCTATAATATCGCCCAGAAAGTAAAATTGCAGATAGGTCTTATATTTTAATTTGCTTTTGCGTGTCATATTTTCTTGTCTTGCTCTGGATATAAGTTGCAGGTTAACGGAGTCAAAAGAGATAAAGAAATCATAAGTTAGATGTTCAGGCATAGAGGCAGAAAGATGCGCAAAAGCAATATATATTTAGGCTGTTTTGTTTATTATTCACATCAAAAACGCGGTAAAAAAATGCTTGCAATGTATAAAAATATATGTAAGAATTTGCCTTGCAGTGCGAGCGTAGCTCAGTTGGCTAGAGCGCAACCTTGCCAAGGTTGAGGTCGAGGGTTCGAGCCCCTTTGCTCGCACCAGAGTTTTAAAAGAGTCGTTATATATGAAATTTAATTTTAAAAAATTTTTAAGTTAAAGGGGTGCGACCATCTAAATTAACGACGGACGCACTTTCATGCGTCCGTTTTTTAGTTTAACCGTTAAAAAGGAAAAGATATGTCAGAAAACACGAACAATACCATGCAGATGTCAACAAATGAATTAGAGGCTCGTTTACAAAAGGCACAGAATATACGCAATCGTGACGGCGTTGTTTGGAAAGACAAGTTTGATCGCAGTCATACTATTTTAAGTGCTCGTGATTTATCAGACGGTGCAGAAGTTAAACTTGCCGGACGCGTTACGGCGTTGCGTTGGCTAGGTAAGTTGATGTTCGGTCGTATTTATGACATTAACGCAGAAATACAATTTTCTATGTCCAGAGAGGAACTGGGGGAAGAGCAGTATAAATTCATGAAATCTAATGTTGATTTAGGTGATTTTATCGGTATAACAGGACAGATTTATCATACGACAGCGGGAGAATTGACGGTTAGGGTTGCTTCTTATGAGATTTTATCAAAGGCTTTGCGTCCACTACCCGAAAAATACCACGGCTTAACGGATACAGAGACGCGTTATCGTCAACGTTATTTGGATATAATTTCAAATGAAGAGGTTCGTAACGCGCTGTTGGGGCGTTTCAAGATGACTCAATATTGGCGTGATTTTATGAACGAACACGGCTTTTTAGAAATAGAAACACCAGTTATGCAGAACATTGCCAGTGGTGCTGCTGCCAAACCTTTTACTACGCATCATAACGCATTGGATGCAGACTTTCAGTTGCGCATATCACCGGAATTGTTTTTAAAGCAGGCAATCGGTGCAGGTTTTGACCGGGTGTACGAGGTTGCAAAGGACTTTCGTAACGAGGGTATGGACGCAATGCACTTGCAAGAATTTACCATGGTTGAATGGTATGCAGCCTATTGGGATTTTAAAAGAAATATTCAATTTACTTGGGACTTGATTCAATACTTATTACAAAAGTGTCGGGGTACATTGCAAATCGAGTATCAGGGAACGAAATTGGATTTTTCTAAGTATGAAATGATTGATTATACTGCCAAAATGAACGAATTTTTTGGTTGCAATATTTTAGATTTTGAAAACGTTGATGAATTACGTGAACGTTTGGTAAGTTCTGGAATGTTTCCGGCAGCAGAACTGGAAGATTTGAAGTCTTTGCCGGCATTGGTTGACTATGTATACAAACGTAAGATTCGTGATAAGATTGTAAATCCGACATTTTTGTATAATTATCCTGCTTATATGGTACCGCTGGCGCGTCGTAATGACGAAGATGTTCGTCGTATAGATATGTATCAATTGTTGGCTTGCGGTGCGGAATTATGTAAAGGTTATTCAGAGTTAGTCAACCCAATTCAGCAAAAGGCCGCATTTGAAGAGCAGGCAAAAAATATTGCGGATGGTGACGAAGAAGCCTTTAATCCGGACAATGATTTTGTTCGTGCAATGGAACACGGTTTTCCTCCGATTTCTGGTGTTGGTATGGGTGTTGATAGATTGGCCAGCATTATATTTGACCAGCCGACCTTGCGAGATGTTATTTTGTTCCCTATAATGAAATAAATAGAGAATAAAAAAGGGGAAAAAGAAGTGTCTAGTAAGTATTCCGATACGTATGCGGTAGATTTGACGGCTGATAATGACAGGAAGAATCTAGCAATTATAGAATCGGCGCGTGTTTCTGGGCGGATAAACGATGAAGCGGCCGAGTATTTATCAGAACTATATTCCGATAGTCTGATGTGGTTTCGTGAAGTCTTTTATTTTTTGGGTAAATGTTTCGGTGCGCCCAAGGCACCTGTTATGAAGTACGACTATGAAACAGACAGTGCAATAGAAGAACCCATAAAGATTTCTGATATAAATCCGCTGTCGCCATACATTGTTCATCATCGTTTGGATCAGGATCCAATGCGCAACCAGTTTTTTACTAGCGGGGCGGGGCATAAGATAGATTTGGCGGTATCTTCGATAGTAACGGTTATTGTTGGGGGGCAAAAGAAGATTGATCGTGCTCTGGAAAAGGTTACTGGGAAATATTATAGTGCATATATTGACGAAGTGGTCGAGACAGTTTATCGTGTTTTATCAAAGTCTGGTCGTGAAACTTCTGCGCAGGCGATATCCGATAAGGTTCGAGATAAGTTAACAGAGAAATATATATCAACTCCTTCGGAAACGGTTTTGTCCATAATTGGTTCTGGACATGAAAAGATAGCGGTAGAATTAGTTCGTGAATTAGACAAAATAAAGAAACCGCGCATGCGATTGCAGGATGTTTGGCGTGTAAAGTGCTTATTTGACTTGATACCGCAGGCCAGAACGTTCATAGAGAAAATATGTGATACGATGCCCGAAAGAATTTTATCTGTTCGTGATAATTTCTATGATATGAATAATCCTCGGAACTATCGTGATGCAAAGTTGATAATTGATATCGGTAAAGACGGACGTGTAGTCCCGATGGAAATTATTTGTCAGGTTCGTACGTTTTTTGAATTTGAACGTCAGACGCACAGTAAGTATGAGGCTCTGCGGAAAACAGAAAGTAAAAAAGTTTCTAAAACGACCAGAAATGTTGCTGGGGAAAAGGGTAAAGATATTATTGATTCCGCTTTTAGTGCATATGAACACAAGATGGGTGTAGAAGAATATAATTTATTAATATGCCAGTGTCTTGAAGCACTATTTGATCGTGTTGGTTGGAACATTTTATACAGTCAAGGTAACGGCGCATCAATGTTTGAAGGGTTCCCGAAACAGTGCAAGTTATATTATCCTCAGAAGATGTTGGAAGTAATAACTAACAAGTTAGATAACGCCATTGAAAACGAGGTCTTTCATTTAACTGACGCTCCTGCGAATTTAACGCAGGCCCAAGAAAGTGAAATTTTCAGGTTTATGACTAGATTTATACTGGTTTCTGCGATGCCGTACTTGCAGCAAGATTGGAAAGTTCCTTCTGATAACTTGGCCGGCAGGTTGTTTAATTTCGTTATGACAGAGATTCAGCGATATTATAAAAAGCCTAGCGACAAAACCGATTTATAGGTAGGAAATGAAACTATCGGTTATGTTTTATTTTTTCTTGCTTTACTTTTTTTTATTGTTAACAATTATTACAGGGTTCTATGGTTTGTGGAATCTATAACATGTACAAGAAAGGAAAGTTATTATGCGTCAAGGTAAAGTAAAATGGTATAACGGTAAAAAGTGCTTTGGTTTTATTACGCCAGACACACCGAATGAAAACGGCAATACAGATGATGTATTTGTTCATTCTAGTTCTTTAAAAGCCGCAGGTATCAGATTCTTGAATGAAAATGATATCGTTGAATTTGAAGAAGAGGTAAGAAACGATAAATTATCTGTGACGACATTAAAATTGATTCAGCGGGATGAAGAATCTGCCAGAAGATTTCAGGAACGTCGTGCAGAACGTCGTCGCGCAATAGAAGAAAGAAAACAACGTGATGAAAAATCTGAACGTAAGTCAGGTTTTGCGTTCTGGAAAAAATGATTTTAAAAATTAATACATGTGAACCCGTTTTAAACGGGTTTTTTTAATAAAAAAATAATTTTTTTGCTAAAAATAATTCCTGAAAGTACCGGTTTTCTGCCGTCTGCCTAGGATTTTTATATGCATAATTTAAACGGTGGTTTTTTTTGTTCTTTTTTCTTGAATGTATTTTAGCCAGTTTCCCAGACTTTTTTCAATAAAAAAAT
>CALXPB010000005.1 GCA_944390225.1 uncultured Alphaproteobacteria bacterium | reverse complement strand
AATCGAACCTGTATCAAAGGTTTAGGAAACCTCTATTCTATCCAGTTGAACTATGGGGACGATGAATTATATTTTATACATAGATTTTAATATTGCAAGTTGTAATCTTGACTTGTATAATACTCCACGAAAAAGGAAGGATATGGGAAGTAGACTTATTGGTTATGGGGCATATTTACCTGAAAAAATCATGACCAATCAAGACTTTGAAAAAATAATGGACACCACGGATGAGTGGATTTCTCAACGTACCGGTATGAAAGAGCGGCATTTTGCACGTGACGATGAAACGGTTGCTGATATGGCAACAATCGCTGCGCAACGCGCATTAAAAAACGCTAATATTACTATAAACGATATTGATTTAGTCATTGTGGCAACAACTACACCAGAATTAGACTTTCCTTCTGTTGCGGTGCAGGTGTGCGGTCGTTTATGTGCGAATAATAATGCACCGGCATTTGATGTTCGCGGGGCGTGTACCGGATATATTTATGCACTGCATTGCGCGCGTGCTTTTTTTGCTTCTGGTATACATCAGCGTATAATGATAATCGGTGCAGAAAAAATGACTCGGTTCATTGATTGGAATGACAGAAGTACAGCTGTGTTATTTGGTGATGGGGCGGGGGCGCTGATTTTTGAAAGGTCTACATCAAGTTATTCTGGAATTATTGATACTGTCGTTATGTCCGACGGTAAAGAATTTGATATGTTGCACGGTTCAACTGATCATAGAATCATAATGAACGGTCCGGAAACATATAAAAAAGCCGTTAAATTAATGCCAGAAGCGGCTAATTATATAATGGAGCATGCGGGAATAACTGCCGATGATGTAGATTGGATTATTCCGCATCAGGCTAATTTGCGCATAATTCATAGCGGTGCCGAAAGATTGGGTTTTCCTTTGGAAAAAATACTTGTAACGGTAGATAAACACGCAAATACAAGTGGGGCATCGGGTGTTTTAGCACTGGCGTATGCTTTTGATAACGGACTTATAAAAAAAGGTCAATTAATATTGTATCCTGCGTTTGGCAGTGGCTTAACATGGGGTGCGGCTTTAATTAGGGTGTGAAAAATGGCAACGATAACAAGAAATGATTTGGCAAACAGATTACGTGAACGTTTCGGTTTAACAACTACGGATTCGTATAAGTTGGTAGATATTGTTTTTAATGAAATTTGTGAATCTTTAATTCATGGTGAAGAGGTTAAATTTGCCGGTTTCGGAAGTTTTAAAATTTTAACAAAATCGCAACGTATGGGTAGAAATCCTAAAACAGGTGAACCCGCAATCATTACGGCGCGAAAGGTCGCTGCGTTTAGACCTAGTAACGAGTTTAGAAAAAGGGTCGCAAAAAAATAAAAAATACCGGTAAATACCGGTCCTTTTGTGATATCCGGATTTTATTATTAGTGATAAAAAACGCCGGTATTTGCCGGCGTTTTATTTTGGCTTACCATAATTTTATGCGATTTTCCGGTGTGATATACATCTTATCGGTCGGTTGTATATTAAAGGCTTCATACCACGTACTTATGTGTGGCAGTATCCCGTTAACGCGCCACACTGCCAAAGAGTGTTCGTCCATTTTTGTCAGTCGCAACGCTTCTTCATCACGAATGTTTTGTGCCCAGGCACCCGCGTATGCTATAAAGAATCTTTGGTCGGGACTAAGACCTTGAACCTCGTTTGTTTGTGTACCGAAGTTTTTATATGCTGTAAATGCAATAGTTAGTCCACCGTAATCTGCCAGATTTTCACCAAGAGTAAATTCTCCGTTAGCGAAAACCCCCGGGGCGATTTCTATTTTATTAAAAAAGTCTTTCAGTACTTTTGCACGAGCCTCAAAACCTTTTGCGTCATCTGCCGTCCACCAGTCTTTTAAATTACCGTCTTTATCAAAATGACGACCTGCATCATCAAAACCGTGTGTCATTTCGTGCCCAATTATACTGCCGATTGCACCATAGTTAAATGCATCATCTGCTGACATATCAAAAAATGGAGGTTGTAAAATACCGGCAGGGAAACAGATTTCATTTGTTGACGGATCATAATAAGCGTTTATCTCGTGTGCATTCATATACCAGATTGTTGGGTCTTTCTTTTTACCTATTTTTTCCAACCAGAAAACGTCTTCGAACTTAGAAATATTTATCATATTATCCCATAGTGATTTTTCTGCACTTATTTCAAGTTTTGAATAATCACGCCATTTATCTGGATAACCTATTTTGGCTTTGAATGTGTTTAGTTTTTCTAATGCTTTTTCTTTTGTTTTTTTTGACATCCATTCAAGGTTTTCAATTCTGCTTGCGTATGCACGTTGTAAATTTTTTACGAGTTTTTGCATACGTTCTTTTGCTTCGGCAGAGAAATATTTATTAACATATAAATGACCTATTTCTTCGCCCAATGATGAATCTAGTAAACTAACGGCTCTTTTCCATCTTGGTTTAGGTTCTTTCTGACCGGCCATTGTCCGATTATAAAAGTCAAAAGATATATCATAAGAAGCGTCGTCTAACAAAGTATCTGCGGTACTTACAATACGATACTTTAAATAAGTTTTAATTAATTCTAAATCGGTGTCATTAAGTATCGCAATAGACTCTGCAATTGCTTCTGGTTGATTAATGTTTATATATTCTGCTGCGCAGGCACCGCGTGATTGCAAGTATTTATCCCAGTCAAAGTTCTTGAATTGTTCTTTTACTTCTGCAACAGACATTTTATGATAGTTTGCATGCGGGTCACGTAATTTTTCTTTCGGATAAAAAGATTTTGCCATACGCTCTTCTAGATTATATAATGACTCTACATCGACGGGTATACCAAAGTTTTGCATCTGTTTTGTAATAAATTCTTTATACTTTTTTCTAATTTCTGCCGTTTTATCGTCTGTATCAAAATAGTAATCACGTGAAAGCCCCAGACCACCTTGACCGATATTGTATAAATAATATTCGCTATCTTTTTCATCTAATGCGACGCCATCACCCCAGAAAGCAGAAGAAAAATTATGCATTTTTCCGAGGTATTCAGGTAATTGCTCTTTTGTTTTGATTTCGTCTATTTCTGCAAGATAAGGTTGAACAGGTGTTGTTTTATCTGCATTAAGTTTGTCTTCGTTCATTACAATTTTATACAGCGTTCCAATTTTACCTTTATCCGTTTCTGCAATTTCACGAACTCGGTTTAGATTTGTTTCGTTAAGGATTTCGAACGCACCGTATCTTGTATAATCATCTGGAATAGGGTTTGCTTTGCGCCAACCAAAAGTTGCATAGTCAAAAAAGTTATCACCAGGTTTTACTGATAAATCCATGTTTTCTAGTTTTATTCCTGCGCTCATAGTTTTCTCCTTTTGTGTGATAACAAAATAAGCAATAGTTGCAGCAATTGCCACAGCGATTATACCGATTATGTTTAAAAATTTGTTTTGCATTTTTACCTCGTCAAGTTTAACAATAAATCGTCCAAAATCAACATACCTTTTTCTGTCGTTGCAAGCCTGTTTTCAGAATTTATTTTTAACAGTGTCGGACTTTTGTTTATGAAATCAAAGTTTATAATTTTTTTTATGTCAGAATCAAGTTTTATACCGCGAACTTGTCGCATACCTGTTATCAGCCTTTCTAGTGCACGGGTTTCGTTTGAGATTTTTTCAAATTTTTGCTGATTTCCCATTTGTTCGTACCAAACATCGTTTATCAAGATACGTCCTGCTGCACCATTACCGATACCTATGTATGATTCCCCGTCCCAAACGTTTTGATTATGTTTACATTCTTCACCGGGCTTTGCATAGTTTGAAACTTCATAGCGCGGTAAATCGAGAGTCTCTGAAATTGCCTTGTACATTTCAGCCATTTCATCGTTGCTGGGCATCTGTAAGTTCGCTTTACCAAACGGAGTACCCTGTTCTATGGTTAATTCATACATAGAACAATGAGATAAACCTAATGAGTTGATGTCTTTGCAAATTTTTATTACATCGCATGCGGTTTCGTTCGGTAAGCCGTAAATGAAGTCCGCAGAAACTCGTAAGCCTAATTTTTGTGCACTGTTTAATAAAAATAAAGCCTGTTCTGCATTATGAACTCTACCTAAAAATTTAAGTTTTTCATCGTTTAAAGATTGAATACCGATAGATAGTCTATTTACGCCTGCGTTGTAAAAGTCTTTAAGTTTCTGTTTGTCTAGTGTACCCGGATTGGCTTCTAATGTAATTTCGCAATCTGGGTCTAAATTGAAACAGGATTTAATTGTCTTAATTATATTTTCAAAGGGTTGGGACGGCATCAAAGAAGGTGTCCCGCCCCCGAAAAATACGGTAGAAATAAAAATTTTACCTAGTTTCTCGGCCCAATATTTTAATTCGGTTATTATATTATGTTCATAGTTTTGCCAGTCTGGTTTTTTGCAAGCACGTGAGAAAAATGCGCAATAGTTGCACTTAGATAAGCAAAATGGTACGTGAATATATAAATTGTATGATTTCATAACTATGCGTATTTTATAAAAAAAATAATAAAAATCTAGTATATGATAAATATAAAAGAAAAACACTTTTTATGAAAAAATTTTTATGGTATAATACAAAATAATTGTAGGAATGAGAGCGTATTTAGTTTCGTTTGTTAGTATGTTTTTGGTTTCGTTTATGGCGTACGCGTCAAACGAAGGGGTGCCAGCGTATTATCAGACCGAAACAAGCACAACAGTTAACGAGACTGCTTACGGACAATATCAGCAACAGGGTTATACAAAATATGTGGGGCAGTCGGGTAATAAACAGGTTGTTGGCAGTCGTTCTTATTCTTATCAAGTTCCCCGTCCGACGACTCCTCAGATAATGGGTACAATGACGACGAATGGTATTGCTATGCCAGCGTCAGAGGAACCAGCAACTACGGTTTCTGCCGGTTATACCAGACGTTTTGCTGACTTTCAGTTTGAAACAGGGGTAAATTCTATTCTGGAATGGGACGATATGGTTTTTAACGAAATCGGTGTCGGAGTTCAACATAATTTTAGTTTACGTAATTTTGATATGTTCGCATACGGTGAATATAGTATGGGCGTTATGTCTCATGGTGGTTTGTCCATGGATTATGATTTGAAACCGTATGACGAGGCGGATCCTTCTTATGGAATCTTTACCATTTCCGTCGGTGATCAGAGCGGAAAAACGAATCATTTTAAATTGGGGATAGGTGCTCATCATATATGGGATATAGGAGGATGGAAATTATCGCCGTCTTTCGGGTACGAAATTTTTAATCATAACTTGGAAATGTCCGATCATTTATATCCAAATCCTGGTATATTTTTACCATTGATGACGAATTTGGGTGATTATGTTTATGGTGATGTTTATGGAAATTATTATTCCTTGCCTATTAATGTAGAGGCACCAGAAGATTGGTATCAGGTTTGTATGTCGCCAGAAGATATAAAGTTAGTTCAGGCTCCGGCTGGTGGGGCATTGGTTGATTTGGGTACAACGTTGGTAACCGGTGATTATAACCCTGATATGGGTTATATACCATGGGGGGTGGATTCCGGCGAGTGTGTAATTATCGGTGGTGACGGACCAATATTAGTTGACGGTACAACACACATTTATAATACTACGTGGAGCGGTTTTTATGTCGGTCTGGAAATAGAAAAGCAGATGACATTAAAAGATAATTTACGTTTTTACGTCCAGTTCGGTCTGCCAAAGTACTCTTCAGAAGGAATATGGCCGAACAGAACAGATTGGCAACAGAACCCTAGTTTCATTGATGAGGGTAGTAATGATGCATATACTTATTCTGCAGAAATGGAATATAACTATAAGATATCTGATCGTATGAAGTTATCTATCAAGGTCGATACAGATTATTTCTATGTCGGTAAAATAGGTGGCGAGTTATATTTAGCTGAATATACTCAATACGTTTTGGATGAAAATGGCATGTACGTATTAGATGATAACGGTTTACCTATTTTAGAAACCGTACCTGCCAGTACCCAATACGTAAGTAATCAGTTAAATTACGCAGCATGGCAATCGTTTGGGTTGTATGTGGGAATTAAATACGCTTTTTAAAGGGTGGTCTTTATGATTTCACATAGTTTTTTTGCACGCCTTTGCGGTGTTGTGATGTTATGTATGATGCCTTTGACTGTAAAAGCAGATAGAGGTGTGTTTGATATAGATCGTTGGTATTCTGTTATGGATAACGTTCGTGTCAAAGCCAGTCAGCAAAACATTTCAAAAGATACCGTTAATGCAACTTTACGTTCTCCGGTTTTTATACCGTCAATTGTAAAAAGTGATAGAAACCAACTGGAATTTAAACTGACTTTGGACGGTTATTTGTCGCGAATGGTAAACCCAACCAGAATATCACAGGGAAGAAAAATGCGGGAAACATACCCTACAATGCTTTCCCGCGTAGAAAAGAAGTATGGAGTGCAACCGCATGTAATATTGGCTTTCTGGGGGTTGGAGTCCAATTACGGTAATTATAAAGCGGCACACAAATTGACAGATGCTTTTCTGACCTTGATGTACGAAGGGCGACGTGAAACATTTTTTGAAAATCAATTACTGGCTTTGATGAAAATAGCGGATGATAATGGTCTGGATATAAATGATATTTATGGCAGTTGGGCGGGTGCTATGGGGCATTTTCAATTTATACCGACTACTTTAAAGCAGTACGGTACTGACGGCAACGGTGACGGAAAAGTTGATATAATTCATAGCGTTGGTGACGCTATGTTCAGCGCAGGAAATTATTTAAATAAACTCGGGTGGAACCAAAACGAAAAGATTGTACGTAAAGTAGTTTTACCCGCTGACTTTGATGTTTCTTTGTTGGACGGTAAAACAAAGAAACCTTTATCTGAATGGGCGATTATGGGGGTAATGAATCCAGACGGTTCGCCTATACCTGTTGCGGATATGACGGCAGGTTTAGTTGCAGATGTAAACGTTGTTATGGAAACCCGAGCTGCCGCCGCCGCTGCCGCATCCGTGAATGCGGCAAACCCCAATGCAATAGATACAGATGTGGCACCGCAACCTGTAATAGAAGCATATTTAACTTATCCTAATTTTTATCGGATTAAACGTTGGAACAGTTCTAATTGGTACGCAATCGCAATTGCTATGTTGGCAGATGAACTGAAATAATTTTATTATACTGTTTCTTTGATTAATTTGATTATTTCCTCGGATATTTTATTAACCGAAAAATTCTGTAAATTATCTTTTGCTTTTTTAATCATTTCTTTTCTGGGGACTTTGTTTTGCCAAACTTTTTCCATTATGTCGGCCAAGTGTTTTTCGTCACCGGGAGTAAATAATAAACCTGCATCACCGTTTTGTAATATTTCTGCTGGTCCGTTCTTACATTCTGATGCGATATTTAAGGTTTCACACGCAGCGCTTTCCAAAAGCACCATTCCTAATCCTTCGTTTTTACTGGATAAAATATGAGCAATTGCACCACGTATATAACCGAATGGAACAGGTATAGAACCGGTAAATATTATGTTTTTTTTACTTTCTAATTCATTTGCGCGTTTTTTTAGGTTTTCTGTTTGTGTACCGTCGCCTACAATTATAAGTTTAACATCTGGTTTGTTTTCTTTGTGCCAAAAAATGTCAAAAGCGTTTATAACAGTTGCTATATCTTTGTCTTTATCAAGTCTTGATACCACGCAGAAATATTTCCCCGACGGACAAGAAAGTTGCTTTGATAATTCAGAAATTTCTTTATAATTTATCGGGTTATAGATATGGGTTATTTTCTTTTTGTATTCTGGATATTGATATAAAAAGTCATCTAAAAAACTTTTTGTGATACATACGACTTTGTCATACGAAGGTATGTCTTTTATTAAGTTGTATTCGTTAAAAAAGTTTATAGAACCGTGTATCCAAGCAATTTTTTTGTTTGGCAAAAACTTCATTATTTTTGCTGATTGGCAATTTTTATAATCAATTATAACATCACAGTCCGAGAATAATCCTTTATGAATAGCCTGACGATTTTTCGCTTTTTTGTAAAGACTAAATATAATCTTTCTAATATTGGATAGTGGGAATACGCGAGTGTATTTTCTTAGTTTCTCAAAAAAACGACACAAAGGGTATAAAGTATACAACTTTATATCAGGATGTTTTTTGAACCATTCTATATAAAATGGTTCTTGTAAAGTGGTGTGTATTACTACTTTTACCTGTGCACTTTTCGACAGGCAATCAAGAGTCTGAATGAATACGGTTTCTAAACCACCTATGACCATATCAGGAACAATAAAAGCAATTTTCAGTTGTTGCATAATGATACTCCTTTTGCAACAACCGCACCGGAAAGTATGGCGATTTTAGAACAAATAAACATAAAAAATCCTTTGCGTTTGAAGACAAAGATATGCAAATTTTTAACTCACATACGAAATGTATATTATTAAATATATTTTTTTATCGCAAGATAAAATAAAAACGATTGAAAAGGGCAGGTTTCTTTGGTAATCTTGAAATAATATTATGTATAAAAGGATTTTTTATGGCAATTAAAGTTCGTGATTATGAGGTCAGGTTAACCCGGAATAAAGAAGAACGTCGTCAGGTTCGTCAATTGCGCTATAACGTTTTTGTTGAGGAAGAGGGTGCCGTTGCTACGGAAGAACAGAAAAATTTGCGCGAGGAATATGATTCGTATGATAGGTTTGCGGAATATATGGCAGTTTTTCATAACGGAAAAATAGTTGGAACTTATAGAATTATTGATAGAAGTGCCGCAGAAAAAATGGGCGGTTTTTATACAGAGTCCGAATTTAACATTTCAAAGATAAAACGTTATAATGCAAATATTGCAGAAATGTCGCGTGCGTGTGTTGCCAAGGAGTATCGTGAAAACGCTTTGGTAATGCGTATGCTTTGGGCAGGATTGGGTGAATACGTTGTTCGTCGTAAAATAATGATTTTATTCGGGGTTGCGTCATGGGCAGGTTCTAAACCGGTTGATTCTGCACAGGCGATATCTTATTTATATTATAATCATCTTTCTCCTTTAAGTTTACGAGCAACAGTTTTACCAGAAAATTTTGCAGAAGGTGTAAATCCAAAATTATCTCGTATGAACATTCTTCCGCGGGAATTCGTTGATGAAAGTGATGCGCGTCGTCAGATGACTCCGTTAATAAAAGGTTATTTACGTCTTGGCGCTACTTTTGGTAAAGGTGTATTTATAGACAAACCCTTTAATTCTTATGATGTCTTTGTTATGTTGCAGACAAAGAAAATAGACGCTGCATATCAAAAGCACTTTTTAGGCCGTGAAAACGCACTGGAAGATTTTGATGTTAAAGACGGTAAGATGAAAACTTTGGGAAAAATAATGCTTTTCCCTGTGACAGGTTCGTTTAAAGTTGTTCGCGCATTTTTGGAATTCTTGTTACGTGAAGACGCTGCGGATGCGGAATATATAGAAGATGCCAAAGATTTAGAAGATGGTGAGGAGTGATGGCTCGCGTTAGAAAACAGAATATCTTTAATACTATATCTGCCGGAATAAAATTTACTGCTTTTTGGGTGTTGGTTGTGTTGCAATTGCCGATAATATTTTTATTACCGCGCAGTCGTGCATCCGTTTGGTATATGGGAATATTTATGCGCTTTCTTTTATGGTTGGCGGGAATAAAAATAGTTGTACATGGGAATTTATCAAAACATAGACCTTTGTTGGTAATTGCTAATCATATATCCATTTTTGAAATAGCAACTTTCCCTGTGGCATTTGGGGGTAGTTTTATCGCTAAAAAAGAAATGGAATCATGGCCTTTGGTCGGTTGGGTTGCACGAAAGTTCGGGGTTGTATTCATAGACAGAAGACCTTCACATGCAAAAGATGCGTTGAAACTTGTTCAGGATACCTTATCAAAAGTAAGTTATCCGATGTTTTTGTTTCCAGAAGGTACAACGACAAACGGATCTTATGTAAAGCCCTTTAAAAGTACTTTGTTTAATTTTATTGAAAACTCTGATGTACTTGTTCAGCCGATGGCTATGCATTATCGCTTTCGTGACGGCAGTCCTATATGTGATGATGATTTAGCCGAACATTTTGCGTATTTTAATAATGCTAATCAAGATATGGGACCAACATGCTCGCGTGAACGTAGTGCATTCGGTCAGGTATTTCATATTATGGTTTTAGGCGGTTTTATGGTAGAGATAACTATTATGCCACCACCGCCGTTGGCGGGAATGGATAGAAAGCAGATTGCGGAAACTCTGCAGAAAATAGTTTCTGATAAATATATGGAATTAAAAAATAAAAAAAGAGAATGAAATTATGAAAACAGCAATAACGCCGACACGTGCGGAAAATTTTAGTGAATGGTATCAAAATTTGATTGTGGCAGCAGATTTAGCAGAAAACTCGCCTGTTCGTGGTTGTATGACAATTAAACCTTATGGTTGGGCAATATGGGAATTGATGCGCGATGAAATGGATAAACGTATCAAGGCTTGCGGTGTACAAAACGCAAATTTTCCTTTATTGATACCTATCGATTTCTTTAATAAAGAAGCAGAACATGTTGCCGGTTTCGCAAAGGAATGCGCAGTGGTAACGCATCACCGTTTGAAACTTATAGACGGCAGATTACAACCAGACCCAGATTCTAAATTGACAGAACCGTATATCATTCGTCCTACTTCAGAAACAATAATAGGTGAAGCAATGTCGCGTTGGGTTCAAAGTCATCGCGATTTACCGTTAAAGTTAAACCAGTGGGTAAATGTAATGCGCTGGGAAATGCGCCCACGATTGTTCTTGCGTACATCTGAATTTAACTGGCAAGAAGGTCATAACGTTTTTGCAACGCACGAAGAAGCAAACGCAGACGCACGAAAAATGCATAAGATGTACGGTGATTATATGCGTGAGGTTTTGGCAATACCTTCTATTATGGGGGAAAAGACCCCAGAAGAACGTTTTGCGGGTGCAGACCATACATATACCTTGGAGCATATTATGCAAGACGGCAAGGCCTTGCAGGCTGGTACGTCGCACGATTTAGGACAACATTTTTCTAAATCTTTTGGAATACAATTTTTGGGTATAGATGGTAAACTGCAACATGCATGGACGACATCTTGGGGGACTACGACCAGGATGATGGGCAGTTTGTTCATGATACACTCTGATGATGACGGTTTGGTTTTACCGCCGGCAGTTGCGCCTTATCAGATTGTTATTATACCTATTGTTCGTGAAGAAAATGCAGATGTATTGAATGCGTTTGCCGAAACAGTCGGTCAGCAGTTGCGTGATAACGGAATAAGGGTTCTCGTAGATACTTCTGATATGCGTGCGCCGGACAAGATGTGGAAATGGATAAAGCGCGGTGTGCCATTACGTGTTGAAATCGGGGCGCGTGAAATGGAATCTGATTCCGTAACGATAACTCGTCGTGATTTAGGTAAAGAGTCCAAACGTACGATATCTGTGTCCGATTTGATGAAAGAAGCAAATGATATTCTAAGTCAGATACAGGTTGATATGTACAACGCAGCAGAAGTGCGCAATAAAAAAATGATAAAAGAAGTTGCTGATTTAACTGAGTTAGAAAAAGCATTAACAAACGGTGAAATTGGTTTCTTTCGTATAAAATACGAACAAACCAAAGACGATAGATTTGATGATTTGATGGAAAAGTACAAAATATCTCGTCGTTGTCTGGACGATAATGATTCAAGTTATGTCTTTGTTGCAAAATCTTATTAAAAACTGGGGTTTCCCCAGTTTTTTTATGTTAATTATTATGAAACAAATCCTATGGAATTTGTTTTGATTTTGCGTATAATCTTGGTTGAAATTTAGGAAATAAATCTAGGTAGTATCAAATGATAGAAAAAAATATTCCAGAAGAAATGATTGTAAAACCGGATGAGGAACTTTTCTATATCGAACTTGGTCAGAAGATAAAGTCGGCCAGAAATAGACTGGGAATATCTCAAGAAGATATTGCAAATGCTATCGGGGTCAGTGTAAGTTTTTTTGAAAAATATGAAAATGGTACATTGGCAATACCTGTATATCATTTTATACCGTTATTACAATATATGAAATTTCCGTATGAACTAGAAAATCTAAAATAAACGAACATTTGAATCTATTTTCTGATATAATGAAGAGTAATTAACTGGGGGGATTTTATTATGAAAATAGCAATCATAGGTGTTGGTACGGTTGGTTCTGCGGTTGCGACGGCCGTAAAGAATACGGGTTTTGTTCATGAGATTGTATTGTTTGATAAAGATGGTATTCGTGCACAGGCGGCTGCCGAAGATTTAGGTCATGCTGCAAGTTTCGGTTTTGATGTAAAAATTAACGCAGTTAGTAATTATCGCGGTATTCGTGGTAGCGATATAGTAATTATTTCTGCTGGGGCAAATCAGAAACCCGGTGAAACGCGAACGGATTTATTACAGAAAAATGTTGCGGTAATAAGGGATATAGTTCCACGTGTCATGGCAAACGTAGATTCTAAACGGGTAAAAATAATAGTTGTAACAAATCCCTTAGATGTTTTGGTCATGTTAACTTATGAAATATCTAGACTTCCTGCCGGTCGGGTTATTGGTACGGGTACTATGCTTGATTCTGCAAGATTGCGAACTATTTTGTCTCGACAGTTATCCGTTTCAACGCAATCAATCTGCGCAAATGTAATCGGTGAACACGGCGACAGCAGTGTAATTGATTGGTCGTCGGTTGTTGTCGGTGGAATGAGTTTAGATGATTTCTGCCGTCAGACAAAAATATCACTTCCTGGAACTACCAGAAAAACAATAAGCCATCGGGTTCATAATGCAGCGTATGAAATCATTCAAGGGCGCGGGGCGACTTGGGATGGAATCGGTGCGGCAGTTGCCGACTTATTACGTTGCATAATTAACGATGAAAAACGCGTTTTAACGGTAAGTTGTATCGCAGGAACTGGTAATAAAGCAGTTGCTATGTCTTTACCGCGTATAGTCGGTCGTGACGGAGTAATATGTACACTAAATCCCAGACTTTCTGCCGAAGCAGCGATTGATTTAAGAAAAAGCGCTAGAATTATCAGAAAGAACTACGATTCTATCGGTAAATAAAAATTTCAGGGCTGTACAAGCCCTTTTGTTTTGGACAAGAATCCGATTTATATCTTTATAATCAATTGCTATAATTTTGCGGGTAGGGGGCATTAACCATGGCAAAAGATATAACTTATGATATGTTTCCAGATGGGTTAGGGTTCTATGCGAATTGTGACGGTAAGCATGTAGGTGAAATAACTTTTGTCCGAGTGGGTATTGATAAGTTAATAATAGACCATACCGATGTATCAGAAAATTATAGAAATGAAAATATAGGTATAAATTTATTGCGACAAGTTGTGGATTTGGCTCGTAATCAGAATAGAAAGATTATTACAATGTGCCCGTTTGCAAAGGCTATGTTTTGTAAGTACCCAGAATTTGATGATGTGCGCTTTTTACACGTGCGGTGAACCTTTTTCTCTGTTGAAGAGTTTCGTTTTTTTTACTAGTATGTGTTTAATAAGGAGAAAGGAATGACGCGTAAATTGCGGTTGTGGCTGATTTTTTTAATTTTTATAAATGGTTATGTAAGTTTATCTTTGGAATTGGTTGTATTACGTCAATTATCTTTTTACGTTGGTTCCAGCGCTGTAATTACAAGTATAATAATGGGAATATTTTTAGGGTTTATGTCTTTCGGATATTTCTTAGGTTCATCTGAAAAAATTAGCGGTTCAAAAATACGAAAAATCTTATGTGTAAGTTTTATGACGATTGCTTTTATCGCTTTTGTTGCAACCAGTTTCCCACTGGTCTCGGAATATTTTGCGTGGCTTGGGTCAAAGGGTATAACTTCAAGCGTAATTCAAACTTTTATTTATTCTTTTGTTTTCTTATCGGTTGGACCCTTCTTATTCGGTTTTAATACAACTTTATTATCAAGGTGGTTGCATAAGCATAATACAAATTATACCGGTAATATTATGGCGTGGGATACAATCGGTTCTGTTATGGGCTCGCTGATAACGACTCTGATATTAATGCCTTTTATCGGGGTAAATTATACCGTAATGATGATCGTGTTTTTGGCTTTAATTGCAGCGATGTTTACATGCAGAAAATGGTGGGTCTTTTTGATTTGTGTTTTGATACTTATACCGACTTTATTGGTAAACAGTTCAGAGGTTCTAAGAAATAGATACGGTATTTTAGTAAATAATGCAAATTCTACAATATCTGTCTCGGAATTCGGAAATTTAAGAGTTTTAGATATGAACGGTTTACCAATGTCAATTTATAATACAAAAAATGGTAGTATGGCTGAGTACATAAATTATATAAACGATAACTTTATTTACAAAATTCCAAAAAACAGAAAGTATAAGATTTTAGTTCTTGGTGCAGGTGGTTTTACAGCAGGTTTAAAAGATACTTTTAATGATTACACTTTTGTTGATATAGAGCATACTTTGAAAGATGTTTCAGAAAAGTACTTTTTGGGGCAAACTTTAACCGATAACAAAAAATTCGTCGTCCAAGATGCCAGTCAATTTTTAAAGAATACCGATGAAAACTATGATTTAATTATTTTAGATGTTTATTCAAATTCTTATCAGATACCAGAGGGTTTAATAACTGCTGAATTCATGGAACGTATAAAAGCAAGAATTGCACCAGATGGTATAATAATAATGAATATGATAGTAAGCGTGAGTTTTAAAGACAAATATTCGCAAGTTTTTGATAATACGTTTCATACGGTGTTTCCTTATAATACCCAACGTCAAGTAATAGGAATTAACAATCCTTGGATTTATGGTGATGTGGCAAATGTTTTATATATTTTTTATAATACAGAAAATGATGGCAGAATTTACACGATAAATAAAACACCGGTTATTTATGATAGATATTAAAAAACGGGTAAAAACCCGTTTTTTTATTTTTGCAAATTTTCTTTTACAAATTCCCAGTTAATCAAATTTTTTAAAACTGTATCGATATAATCGGCACGTCTGTTTTGATAATCTAAATAATAAGAGTGTTCCCATACATCAATAGTTAAAATGGGTTTTAAATTATGGGCGATAGGTGTATCTGCATTAGCAGTGCTTATAATTTTTAATGTGCCGTCTTTTTCTTGTACAAGCCAAGCCCAACCACTGCCGAATATTGATGTGGCAACAGATTTAAACTGAGAGTAGAAATTTTCCGCGCTTTCAAAGGCTTCTGTTATTTCTGACGGGATGGGAAATTTTTCGTTCGATAAGCAATGAAAGAAAAAATTGTGGTTATATACTTGCGCGGCATTATTAAATATTTTTTTTGCTGAGTCATCTTTTGCTGTTTGTATGATTATGTCGTTCAGTGGTAGATTTTCATACTGTGTACCTTGGTAAAGATCGTTTAAGTTTTTTATATATGTTGCCAGATGTTTCCCATGATGAAAGTCAATAGTTTCTTGGGAAATGTAAGGTTCTAATGCGACAGAGTTAAAAGGTAATGGAAATTCATTTAAAGAAAACATAAAAAACTCCTTTTTATTTATTTTGTATAATGCAGTAATAAAAGACAACAGGATTTTTTTGCAAATAATTTTATAAAAATGGCTTGCGCGTATGCTTTCAGACTTTTATAATTCCAAAAAAGGAGAATTTAATGAAAAAAATGAAATTATTACCTTTGTTATTAGGTGTGTTTTTTATCGGAACTGCATTTGCGGCGGATATAACTATATATTATTCGCCTTCTTGCCCTCACTGCCACCATGCGCAAGAGTTTTTTGCAAATAAAATGATTTATGAATATCCGAAATTGCGTGTTGTGCAAGTAAATGTTATGAAAAAAAGTAATTTAGACATGTTTAAAGATGCTTTGGCAAAGTGCGAATATACAAGCGGTGGCGTTCCTGTAATCGTTGTCGGTGATAAATGCTTTCAGGGTTATGCCGATTTCATGCAGAAAGATTTACGTGATGCAGTAGAAGTAGACTTATCAAAAAAAGATAAAGAAATTGCGGCAGAAAATAAAAAATCTCTGGAAAAAGACCCGGAAAATTTTAGAGCAAAACACCCCGAGCGAAAAAAAGCAATATCAGAATATATGCCCGAGGTTTATAATATGGAAAAAAAAACTAATAACCAAAGTACATTAATGTATTTATATGTGCTGTTGATAGTATTAGTTGCTGCGTTTGGTTTGCTCTTGATAAGAAAAGGTAAGAAGAAATAAAATATTTTTATATTTACGGAATGAAATATGTTTGACTTAACAACTCTTGATTATATTTATATAGGCGTAATAATTGCGTCTACTGTGTGGGCTAGTATACGTGGTGGGGTATACGAAACTGTTGCTACTTTGTCATGGGTAATTGCTGCTTTTTCTGCAAGGTTCGCATCTCCTTTGTTAGATAAATTATTACAAGGATTATTTGGTTTAAGTGGGTCTACTGTTGGTACATTAGTTGCTTCATATTTTATCGTATTTTTTGTTATTTTAATGTTAGTGGGCTTCTTTAACCAGAAATTACGAGATAAAATTCAAAATAGTATGATGAAAATAACCGACAGAACATTGGGAATAATATTCGGTATAATTCGCGGTATTGTTATTATGGGATTAGTTTATTGGGTTGCTTTGTGGTATTATTCCGATTATCCTATGCTACCAAAGTGGGTCGCAGAAGCAAGGACAAGACCGATTATGCAACTTACCGCACTGAAACTGGACGAGTGGTTTATACCCGGTGAAGAAAATAATTTAATTCGACGTGATATGACCGGTACAGAAGAAGCAATAGAAATTTATAAAAACTTAATAAACCCGGCTGTATCAGACAAGAAAGATGATGCAAAATCGGGCTCTTCAGATGCGCAAAGCGAAGAAAAGTCAACCGAGATGGGTTATAAATCTTCAGAAAGAACTGCGTTAGAAAATCAGTTGTTGCAGATAGAAACTGCTGCTCGTGCAGAAGAAGAACGAGATGTACAACAACAAGATATAGAAACAGATGCTTCTTTGTAAATAACCTCGAAAAGTTTTTATAGGTTTTCGTTCTTAGTGATTTTATTATCATTTTTTTTGAAAATATATTCTGTATAAATACAGGATATAAAATGAAAAAAGTAATTTTTATTTTAGGAGTTGCATTATTACAACCCCTTTCTTCTTTTGCTGATAGTGCCGTAAAGGGTGTTAATCCAGCGGATAACGTAACAAAAATGGAATTGTTACCAAGTTTAAATGTAATGGATATAGAAGGGAAACCTTCTGTCACGACATTAGGTTTGAAATACGATAAAGAACTTTATAAAGTTTTCGGTATAAACTTTGAATTGCCTCTAAGCCATTTTTCTGGTTATGGGATTTCTGATGCCGGTATAGGTGATTTAAGAGTTCGTGGTCGTGGGCAATACAGATTCGGACATAATGTAATAATTGCTGCGACAGAATTTGTTTTCCCCACCGCTACTTCTGATACATTAGGAACGCGTCAATATACTTTTGATCCTACTTTGGCTTACGTTTATGCATTTAATTCAAATTTGTTTACGGCTTTGGTAGGAAAGCAATTTATTTCTTTATATAACTTGGACAAAGAAAAATATCAAGATACTAATCAAACGCAAGTTCGCTTGTTAATGGGGTATCTGTCTAATAATGGTTGGTGGGTGGCTTTGGACCCACAGGTATGGATAAATAATGAAGATGGAAGAATAGAATACTTGATGGAAGGCGAGGTTGGTACAATGTTGAACAGAACAACCGGCGTTTGGACGCGTATAGGTAAGCGTCTGGGCGGTGATTGGCACAGAAACGATTGGTCCGTTCTGCTTGGTATAAGATTTATTCCAGGACAGAAAGATTGATAAACAAAAAGGAGAGAAAATGTTTTTAAAAGCCAAAATATATTTTACGATTTTTTCTGTGTACGAGATATTTGCCATATTATTTCTGCACTCAAAAACTAACTGTAACAGCATATTTACAAATAATTTTTGTACGGATTCGGTAGAAAAATATGTCATTTTCTGTGTGGCGGTACCGGTTTTTGTTTCTTTGGTAGTAATGTGGATTTGCGAGATAAGAAAACTTATACGTCGTAGGCATTCGTTCTTTTTCAGAGCGAAGGATACAGTAGAAAATATGGCTTCGGAAATTAAAGAAAAAGTCAGTGAGAGACTTTCACCGCAGTATATAGAAAGACTTATAACGGCTTTTCTAATAATAGGTGTAAAGCGCTTCGCTGATAGAAACCCAAAAACGCGGCAGGTTTTAAAAGATGTAATCGGTATAGATATATTCGGAGAAGATGATTTCGTAGAAACAAGGGAAAACTTTAAAAAAACGAAGAAGAAAAAATAAAGCGCCAAATAAAAAGTCCGACTTTTTAGTCGGATTTTTTGTTGCGTGTTTATGAACTCGACAGAGTCTTGCATGGATTCGGTTAGGTGAAAGAAAAAATAAAAACTGACCTAATGGTCAGTTTCCTAATGTTTTTATTCTGGTGCCAGTTGTCGGACTTGAACCAACGACCTACTGATTACAAATCAGCCGCTCTACCAGCTGAGCTAAACTGGCAATGTGCTTTACTATACAAGTTTCAAATTACTTTTTCAAGCCCTATTTTATAAAAACGCTTGCTTTTATAAAATAACAGTTAAAAATTATACTCATGAAAGATTTACCAGAACTTTTAGCACCAGCAGGTACATTGGACGCTTTTAAAACGGCCATTCTTTATGGTGCAGACGCAATTTATGCCGGATTACCGGGCTTTTCTATGCGTGCACGCGCCAAGATAACAACAGAAGAAGTAAAACAAGGAATAGATTTGGCGCATGAGGCGGGAAAAAAGGTTTATTTGGCCTTTAACTTATTCGCGCATGATAGAGATTTTATAAATATGCCCAAAGTTAGCGAGGTTATAAATTATCTAAAACCCGATGCTTTGATTATTTCAGACCCTGGTGTTTTAATGTGGGTACGTGAAAACCACCCAGATATGCCGATACATATTTCTACGCAGGCAAATATTTGCTCGGCTGCCAGCGTAAAGTTCTGGCAAAATGCCGGTGCAAAATTGTGCGTTCTTGCCCGCGAGGTGTCGCACGCAGAATTTAAAAGCATTAGACAACAATGTCCTGATATAAAACTTGAAATTTTTATCCATGGGGCAATGTGTATGAGTTATTCTGGGCGTTGTTTGTTATCTAATTTTATTACAGGGCGACCTGCAAATCGTGGTGCTTGTGCGCAATTATGTCGTTGGAAATATGATGTTATTTTAAGAGAGCGTGAATCTGGTATTGAAATGCCAATTGAAGAAGATAATCGCGGTGCATACATAATGAACGCAAAAGATTTATGCTTGATGCCTCGCCTGCGAGAAGTGATAGAGTCTGGACCTGATTCTTTGAAGATAGAAGGACGAAATCGTAGCGAATATTATGTTGGTTCTGTCGTTCATGCGTACCGTTCTGCGCTGGATGCGTATAAAGAAAACCCAGACTCTTTTAATCCGGAACCTTTTATGAAAGATCTGGAAAAATTGGAATCGCGTGGTTATACAACGGCTTTTTTTGACGGAAATCTGGGACCTGGGGCACATAACTATGAAACTACCAGATCGGATTCTGTCTATCATGCCGCAGGCGTCATAACGAAAGTAGACGAAAAAAATATTACTTTGGAATTACGTAACGAAATAAAACAAGGTGATGAAATTACTTTTCTCTTGCCTAATACCATGGTCAAGGCGTCCGTCGTTTTGCAAAAGATAATAAATGCAAAGAATAATGAAGAATTACCAAAAATGTCCGCAGGTCAAAATAATAGTTTATTGATTCCGCGTGAATGGCTGGGAAATGAACATAAGGATAAATTTATACCATATGTTCTGGCATATAAACATAAATAAAAAAAAGGACGATATTTCGTCCTTTTTTGTTTTTCCTGTTTTATTTATACCGCGTTCTTTGGTTTTGATTTTGCATTTGCCACATAATAAGCATTTGCATTGTTTGCTGTCCTGCGGAAAATCCATTTTGATTTTTGTACTCTTGCTTTTTATCTGGCTCATAATTCCCCGCAGTATTATTAATTTCGGTTAAGTTTTTATTTATACTTGTCCCGATACGAGCCATCCATTCTTGCTTTTTCTCTGGTGAACATTCTATTACCGTATCTTTTTCTGGATGGGTCATGATTAGTTGTGACCATTTTGTTTTATGTGCAGAGAAAATCTGTCTCAGATACATAGTTGCTGGGTTTTCTGGGGACTTGGAAGCGATAAATGTTTTCATTTTATTGATAGCCCTGTACCATGCCTCGCCCAGAGTCATACCTTTAAGCCAGTTTGAAAAAGATATGTTATAAAATAGTTGAAAATACGCAGACGAAATTTTCTGTTTATCTTTTTCACTTAAATTTTTTTCGTTAGTCTTTTGTTGGTTTTCACCGGCAACGACCTTCATATATTGCATAAAATTATCTTCCATTTTCGCCTCTTTCGATTAATGTATTTTACCCTTGATATATTAATATAGGTATAAACTGAATTTTTTCAAGGGAGTGAAAGTTCGTAAAATTGTTTTGACTTTATTCTTAATATATAGCACCCTTTTAAAGTTCGTATCGCAAAAACGTACTATTGCCAAGAATGGGTGGTGCGGGTATGAACCTCAGTCTTGCCAATAATGGGGGCTGTGAAATTTCATCGAAACACAAGGAGATAAAAGATGAAAAAAACTTTAAAAATGGCGCTGGCAGCGTCTGTTTTAACAATGCCGGCGATGGCATCAAACTTAGAAAATCCGTTATACTTACCTTCTTCTGGTGAGTTTTATTCTAAAACCGGTGCAGGTGTCATGTACAAGAAAACGGATGATACACTTGTTAATAAAATCAAAGACCATGCGGGGGCAACAGAATTCCCAATCTGGCGTTTACAAGAGGATTTTGGTTATGGTATCACAGATCGCTTGGCAATTCGCGGGGCGTTTGCATATACTCAGGCGAATGATATCGATCGTAAAGGTTTAAATCATGGTCGTGCCGGTTTGATTTATCGTGCACTGGATTTCGGTGACGGTACGGTTTTTGATGTTTATGCGGATGCTCATTTGGGCGGTGTAAACAAAATGCGCGGTGCTTATATCCCTGTAAACCCCCCGGTTGGTTATTTCCAGTATGATAACTATTCCAACGGTCGTTGGGGTGCAGATGTCGGCGTTCGCTTTGGTAAAACTTGGTCAAAGTTAACAACAAGCGCGTTTTTTGAGGTTTTACAGACCTTCGGTAACAATAATAATGTAATTGATATTTCTAGGTTGGTTCCGATGCTTACCGGTTTGCCAGAAGAAATATCTGTTAATTTAAAATCTACAACAGAATATAACGCTGGTCTGAACGCTTTTTACCAGTTAGATGATAGATGGTCCTTGGGCGGCGGTTTTAAATACAGTCATCACGCGGATAACGGTGTAAAAAGCCTGGCAACGAGTTTGTCTCCGGATTTGTCGGCTGCGGAAAAACAGAAGGTTGACAGTTTAATTGATAGTTTGTCAGATATGAACGACGGTTTTGATGAATATATCGTGTCTTTATCTGTTGCAAATCAGTTAACGGACTATGTTCAGGTCGCTTTGTATGGCGAATATACGTTTGATACTGCGCATGAACAGTCTCAGAACGGTTCTGACATAAAGGCCGAAGTCGGTATTCGTCTGAATCTGGCGTTTTAAACTAAAAACAATTAACATATATTGGACAAATAAACCCGTCTTAATTTTTTTAGACGGGTTTTTATATATATTTTTACTAAATACTTTTTTCCAAGTCTTTTTTGTGATATAATAAACGAAAAGGAATATGGGAAGAGAATGAAAAAAATCAGTATATTAAGCGCTTTTGCTGGTTTTTTGTTTGGTTTTTCTGGTGTGGCAGATGCGGTTTATCCTGTCTATTCTGGTTATCAGGGACAGGGGCAAACGGTCTATGTGCCGACGCAGACGGTGGGTCAGACAACTGTAAGTAACGGTTCCGTTGTTTATACAAACGCCGTTAATGCGGCAAGCCCGACAAGAATTACTGGGGCTTTGCCACGCGTTGGGTCTAATACGACAAACGCCGGCAGACAGTATTACGAGCCCACTGATTATGACAGATTGGCAGATAGCGGTTTATATGTCGGGTTTTCTGTCGGTTATTCTGCCAGTGTCAAAGGATCGATGTTGTCCGATTATATGAACGAAGAAGATGCAGGATACGTCCCGGGTGCATTTAAGGAAGCAGATTTTAATACGGATACGGTTTTACCTTTGCAGTTATCTGTCGGGGCGGCGATTAATAATGATATTCGTATAGATTTCTCTTATTTGCGTTATTCTGGGATAAGTTATCCCAGTGTTGTTCAGTCTTCTGACGGCGTTGGGGGTTATGTAGAAGGTCAGGTTGACGGTGGTGCAATAACTTCAAACGCAACCATGTTAAACGTGTATTATAACATTGATTCTTATACGGGGTATATAGCGGGTGGTGCTCTTAGACCATATGTTGGGGTAGGCCTTGGAATTTCCCTTAATACCATATCTGACTATGTAGTTTATGATGGTACTTTCTATTCTGTTATGGAGCCTAGTCAGGCACCAGCAGGAAAATTAACCGGAATTTCAGATGTCTACGCCTATCACAACGGTGGCACAACAGAGCAGTTGGCATTAATGGTTGAGGGTGGTGTAACAACAGAATTGGACGGTGGTATCAAATTAGATTTCTTTGTCAGGTATACAAATTTGGGAAAAGTTCAAACTTCGGGAAGTATAATTGTTTCTCAGACAGAGTGGTTGGGGGACGGTGCTGGTAATGAATATCCGGCACCTTATGATAGCGTATTTCACTATACGAATTGGTACGAAAGCGGTCGCCTGAGTACTGTTGATATGGGTATAAGATTAAGATTGCAATTCTAGGAAACAAATGTGTTGCGAATTTCTGCCGCAACAAAAAATATAAAGATGATATTGAATGAAAAAAAAGAATTATTTTTTGAATTGTTCTTTAATTGCTATATCTATGATAGCGCTTTCGAATTCGGGTCTTGCAGCAATTCGAGTTGGAAATTCCAGTCGCAGTTATGCCGAGGCTTATAATCAAGTTAACGCCATGCAGCAGCAAGCGCAATATTACCAAAATCAAGAAAATTTAATTACTACACCATCAACTGATGTGGAAAATAATCTACCTGTTCGCGTAGCAAATTCAGAACTGGTTGAAAAAATAACAAGTGGTGGTGATGATGCTCAGGTCATTATGGGGCAACTGGAACGGTGCTCTATGATATACCCAAACGGTGAATTTGCTTGGGATAGCCCAAGTCTTGGACACGGCATCGGTGGTGGCAGTACTTGTGTCGCAGTTGTTGAAATGCGCGGATCTCAGATGGGAGTAAATGGTTCCGATGTGGTTTTAGCGCGTGCAAATCTGGCTGCAGGAGACTCGGTAAAATGTAATATTTCTGAATTTCCTGACGTTTCTTATACGGCAGATGCCGGTAAAATCGAATTTCCTGCGGATAACGAACCTACAATAGAAGATGTTAAAAAGGTTATGAATGAAGAGCAAAAACAGAATGCCGTTTTAAAAATTGCTGCTGGTGCTATACTTGGGGGATTGGGTGGAAATATTTCCGGTGAAAACGACCCAGGTAAAGAAAGTCTGCTGGGGACAGATAAAGGAAAAGTGAAAAATACCGTCATCGGCGCACTGGGTGGGGCCGCATTGATGGCTGGTAATACTTATGCCGGTAAGGTAGGTGGCGATATAATTTTATCTACTGGGGTAAACGCTGCGGCTGGTGCGGTTGCAGGTAATATTATGGCATCTGGTGAATCTGTGCTGCGTATAGAAAATTGTACCGTTGACGGACGGGAAACAAGTTGTTTGTGGGGATCTTTCGTAGAAGGTGAAAATTTAGGGACCAGCGATACAGCATATTATAATATTGACACAGAAGATACTTATGTTTGTAACGGGTCACGTTGTTATAAGGAGACGTTAATGGATGTACAGTTAGAGGCTGCATCCAATAAATATATAAATGATTTAGAAACGGCAGAATTTAACGACATAAAAAACAATTCCGAAAATATTTTTTATTTTGCAACTGATAATAACGGCAATGAAAAAATTATTAAAGAAAACGAAAAAGACAGCTTTTCTATCGACGAAGATAAAGGTAGTTTTTTAAAAATATCATCTGCCAAGCGTATCAAGAAAGAAACGCCTGCGGTTATACCTGATGTAAGGGATAAAGCGTTTGGAATGAAAGAGTCTGATTGGAAAGAATGGAAAAAGAATTACAGTATGGGGATTTCGATTTATGCACGTAATTCATCTGGGCAACCATCTGGCGTAATTGAGGGGGCTTCTGTTAGTAATTTTTATCCGATGAAAGTTGATGCAGAGGACGGTGGTTTAATAGATTTAAATAACAAGGCTCGTTTAAAAGCAACTTTGACTGGTGCGGGCATCGGTGGTGCGATGGGTGCATTCAGTGCATATCAAGGGGCGCAATCGGATATTCAAAATCGTTGGACTACGGCTGTGCGTGAATATAAGGATTCTTTGCAGAAAATTTATTGCGTAACTGGTGATAGATTCCTTAGTTTTTATAACGATATAATAGAAATACCAAGTATGTAAAAAAAACGCCCAAATGGGCGTTTTTTATTGATTTATTATTTCTGATATTCGCTTTTGGATGTCAGCGATGTTAATACGTTCTTGCTCCATTGTATCACGATGGCGCAATGTTACGGTTTTGTCTTCTAACGTTTGATGATCAACTGTTATGCATACGGGTGTACCTATTTCGTCATGACGACGATAGTTCTTACCGATATTCCCAGAGTTTTCTAATTCTATGCGTCCCAAGTTTAACTTGCGTAAAGAATTTTTAATGTCTGTAGCTATATCTAATAACTCTGGCACGTTTCTTGCCAACGGTATAACGGCCGCTTTTACAGGTGCCAACCACGGTTTTAACTTTAATACAATGCGACTTTTCCCGTCTGGTAGTTCCTCTTCTGTGTATGCTTCCAGCATAACTGCCAGCATTGCGCGGTTTGTACCCATTGCGGTCTCAATCACATACGGAATAAATGTTTCTCCGGTTTGGGGGTCGCTGTAAGATAATTTCATGGTGCTATCTTTGTTTTCCATGACTTTTGCGTGAATGTTGAATTCTTCCTGTGATTTTGTGTGAGAGCCTAAATCAAAATCCTGACGATTATGAATACCTTCTACTTCATCGAACCCGTCTGGAAAAGCGTATTCAATGTCACCTGCCGCCTTTGCATAGTGGGCAAGTTTCTCATGCGGAGTAAAACGTATTTTGGTTGCAGGTATCCCAAGCACGTTTATCCACCATGCAGTACGAATTTCTTTCCACATTTCAAAGTATTTTTCATCTTCATCTGGTCTGACGAAGTACTGCATTTCTGCTTGTTCAAATTCACGCATACGAAATACAAAACCGCGCGGCGAGATTTCATTCCTGAACGCTTTACCGATTTGGGCGATTCCGAAAGGTAATTTGTGCGGTTTTGCGTCAAGAACGTTCTTGAAGTTTATATATGTTGTGGTCGCCGTTTCAGGACGTAAATACGCGTTTATCGCACCGTCTGCGGTGGCACCAATGGATAAACCCATCATTAATTGATAGTCTCGCGGTTCGGTAAGTTCACTGCTTCCGCAATTATCACATTTATGCGGGTCTTTCATCTTGTCTTGACGCATGCGAGTGCCACATTTTTTACACTCTACCAATGGGTCGGAAAAACTGTTTTCGTGACCGGAATACTTCCAGACTAATTTGTTGCTTATCAGCGCTGCATCCAAACCCTCTATGTCGTCCCGAGAATAAATCATGGCATTCCACCATGCATTACGAATATTTTTCATCAGTTCTATGCCATACGGACCATAGTCATATGCGCCACCCAAGCCACCATATATTTCCGAACTTGTGAAAATAAAACCTCTACGTTTGCATAGTGCAACTATATCATTGATTGTTTTTGCAGCCATTTTTATACTCCCAGAATGTTATAGGTTATATATTATACGTATTTTAGTTTTTTGCAATATTTAATACGATAAATAAAAAAACGGGGTTTAACCCCGCTTTTTTATTAACTAGTCGTTTATGCGTCTAGGGTAATCGCTGAAACAGGACATACAGCCGCGCAGGTACCACAAGACATACATTTTGCAGGGTCTATTACACATTTCCCGTCCGAACCTGTCGATATCGCCATAACAGGACATGCACCCATGCAAGTATGACAACCAATACATTTTGTGGAATCTATTTTATAAGCCATTTTTTACTCCGTATAATTTCTATTAGTTTCTATTAAGCAGGCTTAGTAAGTATTGGAACATCGCAACGAAAGATATATATAAGTGTAATGCACCCAATACAGCCAACTGATTCTTTTGCGTATCATCACCTATTACGGCGTATGCTCGTTTTAAGTTTTGCATATCATAAGCGGTAAATAAAGCAAATATTAATACGCCAATAAAGCATACGATTGTGCCGAAAGTACCACCAAGCATTGTCGGCCATATGAACGAGGCTATACCGATAAGTATCAGACCTATCATACCCATCATCAAGAATATGCCCATAAAAGATAAGTCTTTCACGGTCTTGTAGCCGAATAAGGCCATACACGCAAACATAACTGCCGATATTATAAAGGCAAATAAGATAGATGTAGGGTTAACTGTTAAAGTAACAACGATAAGAGGGGTCATTACAACGCCTATCAGTACGGCATACAAAGCCAGCAGTAAAGCACCTGTCCCGGGTTTAAAACTGAACGCGCGTACCTGCGCCCATATAGACAAAGCCAAACCACCGAAAAGCAGAATGTAATATAATGCCGTAAAACCACCTGTCTGAAAGTTTATTAAATGAACGAACCAGCCACCCCATATTGTCATATATGTCGCAACCGCCGTCAGAGCAACCGCACCGAACATCAAAGCAAAAATGCGCTTTAAATAAAGTTCAATGCCACCAGATTTTGTCTGATTAAGTTTTGATGTGTCCGCTTTCGTTTTAAGCGCGACGCTTTTTACTGCCATTTTTTTCTCCTTGTTAGTTATTTATTTATATAATACAATGAAAACATTAATTCAAGATGAAACATAAATAAATACTAAAAATGGCAATATATATAAATCCTATTTCGCCTGTCGCGTTTTCTGTTTTTGGTCTGGATATACGTTGGTATGCGTTGGCTTACGTTGCGGCTTTTGTAGTCGGGTACTTTGCATTCCGTTTTTTTATGGGCGGTAAAAATAAAGAAATATCTTTATCTAAAAAGCAACTGGATGATTTGTTAACTTATGTTATCCTTGGTGTTATAATAGGCGGGCGGTTGGGCTATGTTTTGTTTTATAATCTGCCGTTCTTTTTATCGAATCCTTTGGAAATATTCGCGGTTTGGCATGGGGGAATGAGTTTCCATGGCGGTTTATTAGGCGTTATAATTGCTACTTTGTTATTTTCTAGAAAAGAAAAACAGAACAGTTTAAAAATATTGGATATATTGGCGGTAATTGCACCGATAGGCTTGTTTTTCGGTAGAATAGCAAATTTTATAAATATGGAGGTTATGGGGCGTGAAACAGATGTACCTTGGGGGGTCGTTTTCGTGGGACATGGTTATGTACCAAGACATCCAAGTCCTTTGTACGAAGCCGCAACAGAAGGTTTGTTATTATTCGTAATAATGTTTTGTTTGTATAAATATACTCGTTTACGTAAATATCCCGGTGCTTTGGGGGGAGTATTGGGTATGTTGTACGCAGTTTTTAGAATCGTGTGCGAACAATTTCGAGCGCCAGATGTACAAATAGGCTTCCTGACCGGTTGGGGATTGACAATGGGGCAGTTGTTATCGGCTGTGATGTTTGCATGCGGTTTGGGCTTGTTTATTCATTCAATTAGAAAAAAAGTACAAGAATAAAATTCTTGAAAATTTCAAGACGATAGTTTATAGTATAGCGCGTTTAGGTTGAATAAAAAAGGTTTATACCAAAGTCGTTGAAATATGCGTTCTGCGATTTTGGCAGAAGACGTTTCGGATGGGTGGCAGAGCGGTCGAATGCGACGGTCTTGAAAACCGCTGTGGGGGCAACTCCACCGGGGGTTCGAATCCCTCCCCATCCGCCAGAAATAAGATTTTAATAGGCTAATGCTTTTTTATTTTATGATGTCATGTTAAGGGAATAATATGTTTAATTACAAATCTAATAAGGCACTGGACGATAAGTTGGTTTTCTCTGATATAGAACAGAGATGCGAAAAATATTGGCAAGAAACGAACGTTTATGCGTACGATAAAAATGCCCCTCGTAATAATACTTACGTTGTTGATACGCCACCTCCTACGGTATCGGGTTCTTTGCACATCGGGCATATAATGAGTTATACCCAAACTGACATCAAAGTTCGTTGGCAAAGAATGAATGGAAAAGCGATTTTCTTCCCTATTGGGTGGGATGATAACGGTCTGCCCACGGAAAGAAGGGTCCAAAATTATTACGGAATTTCTTGCGACGCAGATTTACCGTATGACCCTGACTTTGTTCCCGAGCATGTTGACGATGTAAAAGAGTTAAAACACGTATCCCGTAAAAATTTTGTCGAAGCCTGTAATGTTTTAACGGAAAAAGACGAAGCCGTTTTTGAAGACGTTTTTCGCAGAATAGGTCATTCTTATGATTGGAATTTGAAGTATTCTACGATTTCTCCGACCGCAATAAAGGTTTCACAGAAATCTTTCTTGGATTTGGTTGAAAAAGGGTTTTGTAAGTGTGTTGAAGCACCGACTATGTGGGATATAGACTTTCAATCTGCGGTCGCACAGGCAGAAATAGAGGATCGTGAAGTCTCGGGCTTTTTTCATGATATTCGTTTCGGAATTGAAGGTGATAATAATGATTTTATAAAAATTGCAACCACGCGACCGGAATTCTTACCGGCTTGTATCGCTGTTGTCGCGCACCCCGATGATGAAAGGTATCAAAGATATTTCGGTAAGACGGCGATAGTTCCGTTGTTTAAGATACCTGTACCTATCATTGCGTCAGAGCATGCAGAAAAAGATAAAGGTACCGGAATAATGATGGTGTGTACTTTCGGAGATGCCGCTGACGTGGCATGGTGGAAGAAATCTGGTTTACCTATAAAGCAAATAGTAGGTAAAGACGGGTGCCTGATTCCTTTGGAGTACGGTCAGGGAAATTTCGTCAGTCTGGACGCCGAAACGGCAAAAGAATATTATGATAAAATCGCAGGTTTGCCGATTAAAAAAGCGCGTGCCCAGATTGTTGAATTCTTGCGCGAAAGCGGGGATTTGATGGCAGAACCGCGCCCGTTGACCCACCCTGTAAAGTTCTATGAAAAAGGCGAAAGACCTTTGGAATTCGTATCTTCTCGTCAGTGGTTTATCGACATTTTGCGAATAAAACAGCAATTATTAGAGCAGGGTAGAAAAATTAAATGGGTCCCTCAACATATGCTTTCAAGATACGAAGCGTGGGTAAACGGTTTAAATCAAGACTGGTGCATTTCTAGACAACGCTTTTTCGGTGTTCCTTTCCCCGTATGGTATAAAATAGATGAAAACGGTGTTGTAGATTATAATCAACCTATATACCCAGATGAATCACAATTGCCGATTGATCCTATGGTAGACGTGCCGACAGGTTATGAAGAGGGGCAACGCGGGCAACCAAACGGTTTTATCGGTGAAAAAGATATAATGGATACATGGGCTACGTCCTCGTTGACGCCTCAGATAGCGATGGCGGTTGCACCGAAAGGTCATAATATTTCGCTACCTTTTGATGTTAGACCGCAGGCTCATGATATAATAAGAACGTGGGCGTTTTATACTATTATGAAATCGTATGCGTCAGAAAACCAGATACCTTGGTACGAGGCTCATATTAGCGGTTTCGTCCTTGATCCTGATCGTAAAAAGATGAGTAAGTCAAAAGGAAACGTCACGACACCAATGAATTTGATAGAAAAGTATTCTTCTGATGCCGTAAGATATTGGGCAGGGCGCGCAAGACTTGGAATCGACGCCACTTTTGAAGAAAAAATTATGGATCAAGGTAAAAAATTATGTACAAAGTTCTTTAACGCGTCTAAGTTCGTATTTAATATCGTTGCTCAGAGCGGAATGAACGTAAGTTCTGAATATTTGAAAAATATAACTGATTCTTTGGATCGCTCTTGGATTGGAAAGATGAATGCGGGCATAAAAAATGCAAGAAAATATTTTGAAAATAATGATTATTCCGGTGCGCTGGAAATAACAGAGCATCTTTTCTGGGATTTCTGCGATAACTATTTGGAAATAGTAAAGGGGCGCGCATATGGCGAGAATTCTAAATCTGCTGTTTCTACCCTGATGTTATCTGTTGATTTATTCTGTAAGATGTTTGCTCCGTTCTTGGTGTTCATTACAGAAGAGGTCTATCAATCAAGGTCATGGGGCAGTTGTCTGTCTGTACATCGTGAAAGTTATCCCGATGATAAAGATTATGAGGAATTTGGCTCTTTTGATTTATATAACTCGGTTGTTTGCGTTGTGGAAGCTGTTAGAAAGGTTAAAGCAGAAAAGAAACTTTCTGTGAAAGCACCTGTTTCTATGGTTCAAATATACGGAGATGAAAAATCTTTGGAGTTTATCAAGAATTCTCAGGAAGATATAAAGAACGTTTTAAATATAACGACTAATGATATAAAGTATGTTACCGATGATACAATCGGAATAAGGCTTGGAAATATAGAATTTGATTCTGCTATAAACTAATAAAACGCCTTTCGGGCGTTTTATTTTTTATCGTAATATTTATCTCTCGTAGGTGGTATAATTTTAAGATGAATAAGAGACAAGAAAAAATCAGTTCTTATTCACGCCAGATTACAGATTCAAATTTTGAGTTTATATCTTCTCGTAATTTTTCATCGTTAAAGTATTGTGCGCGTTGTTCCGGCGTTGTACCATGTTCATTGTCTTCAAAATGTGGAATATATTTTTGTATTGCTATCTTCTTTACCCCACGTGAATGTAAGTCTTGAATTATTTCCAGTAAATCGAGTTTTGTAATATGTCTGGGATCACATGTTATTCGAATTTCAAAATCTTTACCGGTATCAAGCCAAACGCTTAAACTTTTTATCATATTGTCGTGCGCAATATTTTGTCCTACTAATTCAGGATATTTTATTCGCGTTGCCTTATAATCTAAACCAATCCAATCGATAAAATCAGATGCTCTTTTTAAAGTTTCGGGATAAAAACCGTTAGTATGAACCCCGATTAAAAAACCTAAATCTTTTACGCGATGCATATATTCTATTAACGCGTCTCCTTGCATTAAAGCCTCGCCCCCAGAGAACACGATGGCTTCCAGTTTTCCGACGCGCGATTTTAACCAGTCAAAAACCTTTTCTGGATCGTATTCGCCGTCTCGGACATTCAGTAAATGAGGGTTGGAACAATATGCACAACGAAGAGGACAACCAACCAGAAATATTACCGCTGCCAGTTTCCCCGGATAGTCTATTGTTGTGAAAGATACCAACCCACCAATCTGAATGTCTTTCATTTTTTATGCCGCTTTTTTCATTAAATCAGAATGTCTTTGACCGGTGGATAAACAATTGGATTCTGTAAATGTCTTTCTTTCGCAAAACTCAGAATATTTTCCGATGTTAAAGTTTGATACCGGGCGTATGAACCCCATTGAACGTGAAAATCTTTCGCATGGTGTTCTTTGTATTGTTTGTTCCATTGTCTTCCTCCTTTCGTTTTTTTATTTTTTATTTTGATTTGCCGCAATTTCTGCATCACACTTTGGGCAGAATTCGTAGTTACCAGCAAGATAACCGTGCTTTGGACATATAGAAAATGTCGGTGTAAGCGTCATATACGGAATCTTGTAATTTTCAAATATCGTACGAACTATTTTTTCTGCTGCATCACCGCTTGATACAGGTTCGCCTAAGTACAAGTGGAACATGGTACCACCTGTATATTTACGTTGTAATTCTTCTTGATGCTCTAACGCTACGAACGGGTCGTCCGTATAGTTTACAGGTAATTGAGTTGAATTCGTATAATACGGAGCCTCTTTTGTCCCTGCCGTTATGATGTCTGGGAAGTTCTTTACGTCTGTTTTGGCAAAGCGATAAGAACAACCTTCTGCGGGTGTTGCTTCCAAGTTATATAAGTTCCCCGTTTGTTCTTGGAAATTTGCCAGATTTTCACGTATGAAATCCATTATATCCAAGACAAGTTTTTTACCGAACGGTGTGGCTATATTTTCTTTATCGTTTGTAAAGTTCCTGACCATCTCATTCGCACCGTTCACACCAATGGTAGAAAAATGGTGATTCCAATTTCCTAAATACCGGCGAGTAAACGGATACAAACCGCGCTCCATATTTTTAGTAATTATGCGACGTTTAATTTCCAAAGAATCGCGAGCTAACTCCAACAATCTTTTTAGTTCGGCAAACAGACCGTCTCGATCGCCCTTGTGCGTATATCCCAGACGAGACAAATTAATTGTCACAACACCAATAGAACCGGTCTTTTCTGCAGAACCGAATAATCCGCCACCACGTTTTAGCAATTCGCGTACATCCAAGCGCAATCTGCAACACATAGAACGAACGTCCGTCGGATTCAAGTCTGAATTCAAGAAATTCTGGAAGTTCGGAATCCCATATTTTGCTGCCAAATTAAACAATGGTTTCACATTCGGATGATCCCATGGGAAATCATTTGTTATGTTATAAGTCGGAATCGGGAAAGTAAACGGACGACCTTGGGCATCACCTTCTGTCATAACTTCTATAAAGGCTTGGTTTATCATATCCATTTCTTTCTGTAATTCACCATATGTAAAGTCTACTTGTTTTCCACCAATGAAAGGATGTTGGTTTTTCAGGTCTTCCGGACAAGTCCAATCAAATGTAAAGTTTATGAACGGTGTCTGGGTCCCCCAACGACATGGGACAGCGCAGTTGAATATAAGGGTTTGCATAGCATTCTTGACATCTTCATAGGAAAGGTTATCAACCCTGACATATGGTGATAAATATGTATCTATTGAAGAAAATGCTTCCGCGCCAGCAAATTCGTTTTGCAACGTTCCCAAGAAATTTACAATATGAGAAATTGCCGTTGCCATGTGTTTTGCTGGGGCACATTGTAAAAAGCCGGGTACTCCGTTGAAGCCCTCGTACAATAATTCGCGCAGGGACCAGCCAGCACAATAACCCGTCAACCAACCCAGGTCATGAATATGTATAGATGCATTTTTATGGGCTTCTGAAATTTCTTTGGGATACAAATTCAACCAATATTCTGCTGTAACGCGTTCGCTGGTACGTAAAATAAGCCCCCCAACCGAATAACCTATGTTTGCGTTTTCTTTTATACGCCAGTTTGAACCACCGACATAACCCTCTATTATTTCTACTGCGTCTACATAAGAATTACGAATCTCACTGCGTTTCTGACGGTATATTATATATGCTTCGGCTGTTTTATATGCTTTATAATCCATCAGAGTTTCTATGACTTTTTCTTGAATCGCCTCTACCGTTGGAATTTTTTCTGTAAATTCTGCTTCCAGTTTTTCAAGAACTGTCTGAGTCACCGCAGCGATTCTTTCGTCGGTTATTTCTTGTGTAACCGCAACCGCCTTTTTTATCGCGTCAAATATCTTCTTAGAATCAAATGGTACCGTTTCTCCAGAACGTTTCTGTACGGCCTTCAACTTCGTGCTAAGCGTCAGAACAATTTGCGTTTTATTTTCATTCGCTTCATTAGACATGTTTTTGCTCCAGATTTTTAAGAAAAACAATATATAGTATTTGTTTTGTCGATTTTATAACAATATATAGTATATAGTCCTTATTATCAATGCGTAAAAGTAAAAAAATTTTAATTTTTCTCTTTACTTTTTAAAAAGCCTATTTTTCGGGGCATAGGAAGATATGCGATTCATAAAATATGCACACGAAATCACTTTTAGTGTTTGTTATATCAAAAATTATGTATAAAAAATGATTCGTTTCTTAACTTTTTTTAAAAAAATACAAAATATAGTTTTAAAAAAGTGATTTGATGTCTATATATTGACAAAATGTTGCTCTAAGAAATTTGTTAATTAATATGGGTGTTCGGGGTATAAAAATCCTCTTTTTTTGCTAAATGGGTTGTTTTTCCTATTATAAACATTGTATAC
Organism: uncultured Alphaproteobacteria bacterium; assembly: GCA_944390225.1. Lineage (GTDB taxonomy): Bacteria > Pseudomonadota > Alphaproteobacteria > Rs-D84 > Rs-D84 > Enterousia. The sequence goes on along the minus strand of CALXPB010000005.1, from coordinate 24,586 downwards.
TAGGAATGTTAAGTCAGTTTTTTATCTGATTTTGTATTCAGTCTAACCAAAAAAATAAAGCGAAAAAATGAAAAATATATATGAAATGCTACAAGATGTTTGTTTAAAAAATAAAAAGCGAATTTTCTTTGTCAGACAAAATGAAACTTATGCGGATTTGTTAAAAAAAGTTAAACAACGTGCGGTTTTGTTAGCCAAAAAATTCGGAATAAAAAAGGGTGATACGGTTGCAATATTGTCTGGCAATACCCCCGAATTTATAAAATCTTATTTTGCTATAACATCACAGGGCGCGCGCGTTTTAATGCTGGATACAGGGTTGTCGGCAAAGGAACATCTTAATATGATGCAGCGAACAAATTGTAAACTTGTTCTGGCTCAGAAAGAGTATTTTGTAGAAGGTGGACCGAAAACTTTTGATATTGAAACGCCTGATGATACCGATGAAAAAGACTTCGTTGCGGCAGACGCGATTCGTGAAGATATCGCAATGCTATCTTTTACATCTGGGTCTACTGGAAACCCAAAAGTCGTAGGTTTAACGCATGATAACATTTTATCGCTTGGGCAAGGGGCGTTGTTTTATAAACCGGTAATTTTGCCTGAGTATATTTTTTACGGGTTCTTGCCTCTTTATCATATTTATGGTGTTGTAATAAATATAATTGCACCTTTGGTATTGGAAGGAAAATTGCTTTTACAACCCGTGCTGAACCCACGAGAATTCTTAAAGGATTTTCAACAATATCATCCAGATGTTATCCCCGGAGTACCACGTGTGTGGGAAAGTTTTTATAAAAGAATAGTAGAAACGGCTAAGGAAAAACATGTTTATACACTTATGCGAATAGTAATTTCTATGCGAAAAATTTTACGTACCATAGGTATGGGGTGGTTGGTTAAAAAAGTAACAAAACCCGTTCATGATTTGTTCGGAGGAAATACGAAAGTGCTGGTGTCTGCCGGCGCGACTTTAAAACCTTCTATCAGAAAGTTTTTTGAAAGTCTGGGGTTCGTAGTTGGAGATTGCTATGGTTTAACGGAAACCACGGGACCGGCGATTTTTAATTTTGCATTTCGTATGCCAGACGGTTCTATGCACTATGCGGGACCGTTGCCAGGTAATGAAATAGAAATTCATAATCCAGATAAACACGGGGTCGGTGAAATATGGGTTCGTGGAAATCTTGTCATGCCAAAGTATATCGATAATGACGAGGCAAACGCAGAAGCCTTTGAAAACGGATGGTTTAAAACAGGTGATTTAGGCATGCTGGATAAATATGGGCGTTTGATCGTGAAAGGGCGTAAGAAACAAGTAATCGTTTTGGATAGCGGTAAAAACGTATATCCAGACGAACTGGAAGATTTGTATCTGCAAAACGAAGAGATTTTATCAGCCGCTGTGTTTGAATATGTTATAAAAGGTAAAACTGTACCTTTCGCCGTGTTTCAGGTTAAGCCGGGAACTTCGGTTGCAAGAGTCGCAATGTTGCTGAAAGCATCAAATTTGAAAATCGCTCCATATAAGTGGGTAAAGCATTTTGCAATAACAGAAGAAGAATTACCGCAAACTTCTGCAAAAAAGATAAAGCATTTCGCCGTCCGTGATATGTTGGATAAAGGATTATTTACTAAAAAAAGCCATGAAGATTAGCAGATTATAATATCTTATATCTTTTGAAATATTCTCGTTAGTATAAAAATGTTGACAAAACAATAAAAAGTGGTATGTTTTTGTATAAGAGGTGAAATATGAAAAACGTTCGGGAAGTTTTCGGTATATTGAAAAATATCATCGATAAAAAAGTTCCTGTTTTAAAACAGAGAGTTGCAAAAGGCGTTGAAGCCGAGAAAACAATATATACTTTACAGGGTTATATTGAAGATGTAGAAAATTGTATACGTATCAATGTTTGTGATGTAGAGTATACAAGAGAATTAAAGAAAAGTATCGAAGATTTGGAAAGAAAAATTCAACAACTAAACAAAGATAAAGAAAAAGCGATCATAGCAAGTCAGGAATTAAAACAAGCAAAAGAGTTTTATAGAACCTATAAACAAGTGGTAGTTTATCCTGAAATAAAAAGGTTAAAGGAAATGTATGATAAATTAGATTCAAAATTATTTGAGTTAGACGATAAAATTTTTGCTTGTGAAATAAATATGGATCCTTCACATCGTTCCGAAGATGTTTGCTTACAATCAGAAAATGACTTGAAGTATTACAATTTAGAATACGCAAGAATAATGGAAGAAAGGAATAAAATATCATATGAAATAAATCAGTTAAGTCGATAAAAAGACGCATCAAACGATGCGTCTTTTTTATTTGCATACCGCAATATATGGTGGATTAGATTTTGCAGAATCAATCTCTCCCATTCCGCAATCAAGGCAATTAAATTTTCTGTTCTGTGCGTGTTGTGCATCCAAAGGTATATTTTCGCCTTTTAGTTCTTCTATATTTGTTGCGTACGAATAGCTAGGAAAGCCGAAATAAAAAGCACGAGAATTTCCGCTGCATTCTCTTGGGTTACCAGGATAACACTTTGGATTATTAATTTGGTTTGGATCTGGTATACAAACCGAAACGCAAGTGTCCGGATCAATTAACATTTTTTCGCAATCTGTACAGGAAGACGACGGAATGCGAACCGTTGAACCGATTGCACCGTATACTGCCCCTTTTTTAACATTTTCACATTTCGTTACTGTTTCTATCGCTGTTGGATCAGAAACACATTCCCATTCAAGCGTAGTATAATTTAAACGTGCAACCATATTATCTGGACAGGCTTTTTCTGGAAACGGGTTAACGCATTCCCAGACGTTATCAACAATTACAGCAGTTTGTTGCTCTGCACACAAAGGTTTTTTTGATTCGTCTGCTACGCATTCTAATAGTTCAGAATCCCATATCATATCCCCGCCGCAGTCGGTTTTAGTATTATATGGTATACATTGCCAACGACTGAATTTATATGTTTTTATTGTTCCAATCGGGCAAACAATATTCGCATCATCGGGTGTTGTAAACTCTGTGTTATTGTCCGGCATTTCATATTGCGTAAGATAAACCAATTGCCCGTTTTCTAGGTTGAGTTCTTTTATAATTGTTTCGGGAACTTCACGAGCATTACTTATACCACTGGACATTATTTTACCGTCCAAGAAAATCCCAAAATTTCCAGCGTCTGGGAAGTATGTTTCCAACACATCCAGCATGCTATTATAATTATCTTTCGGTAATTTTTTTGTCGCGGTAATTATATAACTGTAATCCGGTTTCTTATTTCGTATTATTTCACAATTTGTTTTTCTTTGACTTGAATTCAAACAGATAAATTCACTTTGAATTTCATTTTGTTTTATACAAATGTCTTGGTATTCAACCCCCTTCATTTGAGCGTTATGCTTTGCATTTGCACATTCTGCAATAGAACGTAAATCAGATTGGGTTATGGCATATTCGGTTTCTTGTTCTTTAATTTGTTGGTTAGGGCTGCTGATCATATAAAATCCTAACATTAAGATAGCAACTAAAATCATGATAAAAATATTCATCATTCCCTCTTGCGATTTATTAAAAGTCTAGGTAATATAAGGATAAAATGCAATAGGAAAACGGTTTAATGATGAAAAAAAATTTTTTTGCTTTTGTTCTGCTGTTGTCTGCGTGCGGTTTCAAGCCGATGTTTTCTGGTCAGGATACAGACATTTATGTTACGCCGATAAGCGGTATTAACGGTATTGATTTAAGGAATTCTTTGAATGCCGAATTCGGTGGGCAACGAGAACCAGATGCAAAATATACTTTAAAAGTTACTTTGAAAACCCCGATTACAAAATATAAGGCTTTGGAACCAACGGGTGATGCAACTTGGCAACAGATTATGTTAAAGGCTGATTATGTGTTGAGTACTAACGGTAAGAAAATTGCAAGCGGAAGCGAAAGTGCTTCGGAATCTTACAGTTTTGTACGTTATTTGGTTGCGGCTAATGCTTCTTATAATAACGCGGTACAAAATACTATAAAAGTTCTGGCAGAAAAAATCAGCACAAAGGTAATTGCAGAAACATACCGTTACGAAAATAATAGTAATAAGAACGAATAATGAAGTGGAAGGAAACCGATTTTAACAAAGGGTTAGATTCTGTTCGGGCAATCTTGATTTATGGTCAAGATGCGGGGCAGGTTGATGAGTTTTGTGATAAGGCAATAGAAAAGTTAGAAATAGAAAAAGATAATTTATTTGCTTTGGATTCTGATGAATTACGTGAAAAGCAAGACGCATTATTTGCAGAAAGTTGCAGTCCGTCTATGTTTGGTGGACGTAAAATGGTTATAATATCAAATGCAGGTGATAGCGACGCTAAACAGATAGCAGAATTGGTTGAGCATAACGGTCTTTGTGCAACTGTAATTATTACAGCAGGAGATTTACGCGCCGGTGGGGGACTTCGGTCGTTGTTTGAAAATTCTGATACACTGGCTGCATTACCTTGTTATACTGACGATGCGCGTTCTTTGGCAACTTTAATTCGTAAAGAACTATCTGCCAGTGCGGGAATAGAGCAAATAACTCCTGATGCGATGGTATACATGACAAATCATCTTGGGGGTGATCGCGGGATAACGCGTGGCTTTCTTACAAAAATTGCTCTGTACGTAGATGATAAGAAAATTGTTGAACTGGAAGATGTTGAAAAGTGCCTTCCCGATACAGCAGCGGCAGATACCGATGACTTTCTTTATTCTTTAACGGCAGGACATATCCAGCAGACGATGATGGCACTGGATAGGCTGTTGTATGATAACGCAGAACCTAATATGTTGGTTCGTATGCTAGATATTCACTTTAAAAAATTGCTAACGGCCGTGGTTGACGGGCAGTTACCCCGTCTGTTTTGGAAAGTTGCGGAAAAGTTTAATCAGGCTATGAAAATATGGTCGGAACCGGAAATTGTCGCTGTACTTGTAAGGTTGAACGAACTGGAAAAGCAATTAAGAACAACTGGTATGCCGTCAGAAATTTTATTACGGGATTTCTCGTTAAAACTGGTTGTTCGTGCTGCTAAAATGGCTATAAAAAGAAGGAAATAAGATGTTGGCTTCTGTATACGCACCGAAAGATTTTAAACGTTTACGCGTCGTCGGAGATTTGGTTGCACGCTGTTTTGATTATATCAGTCCATATATAAAAGCAGGAATTTCAACAGGTGAAATAGATCGGATGGTGGCTGCTTTTTTAAAGGAAAATGGTGCGCGATCTTCTGATTTAGGATATCAGGGATATCCTAAAAATATTTGCACGTCTGTAAATGATGTAATTGTGCATGGAATACCAAGTGACGATGTTATATTAAAAGATGGGGATATAGTAAACGTTGATTTGACGGCAGAATATAAAGGTTTTCATGGCGATGCATCAAGAATGTTTATGATCGGTAATGTATCGGCGCAGGCACGTGAACTGGTACAAACTTGTCAAGATGCGCTGAATGCCGCGATTGCTGTTTGTGCTCCGGGGGTCCCTTTGTCTGAAATTGGTAAAACAATAGAATCTGTTGTGAAACCGCACGGTTTTTCAATTTCTAGAGATTTTGTAGGACACGGTATCGGTAAGGTAATGCATGATGAGCCACAGATACTCCATTTTTATGAAAAATCTTATGATAAAGTTAAAATGGTACCAGGATTAGTGTTTACAATTGAACCTATGATAAATACTGGTCGACCGGAATGTAAAATAGATGCTGACGGCTGGACGGCAAGAACGGTTGACGGTGGATTATCTGCTCAATGGGAACATACAATCGGTATCACGGAAGACGGTGCAATAATATTTACAGAAAAACAGATGTAACGTTGATTTAAGGAAGTCGCCTTGAAATCGGAAGATTTATCTTTTCATTGCGGACATAGAGAAAGATTACGACAGAAGTTTCTGGATAATAAACTTACTGATTATGAATTGCTTGAATTATTGTTAAGTTTTGTTATTCCAAGACGTGATGTGCGTCCATTGGCTCGCGGTTTAATTGCGAAGTTCGGTGGAATATATCAAGTCTTAACTGCTTCGTTTGATGATTTGAAAGAATATAATGGCGTCGGTAGAAATACCGCTATTTTTATCAAGGCAATTCATCAGATAATGATAAGCGGATATAAATCTTGTTTGAATATGGGACCTGTTTTCCGTAATGAAAAGGTTCTGGCAAATTATTGCACGTTATTGTTAAGCGGTAAAACAGTAGAAGAATTTCATATATTATATCTAAGTTCGGATATGCGATTGTTAAAGGACGAATTACATAGTTGCGGAACAGTGGATTGGACCGCAGTATACCCACGTGAAATAGTTAAACATGCTTTGGATTTAAATGCAAAATATGTGGTTTTGTTACATAATCATCCGACTCCGAATACTTCTTTTTCAAGTGATGATATAGAAATTACGATGACTATAAAAGAAAAGTTGAATACATTTGATATAGATTTATACGACCATTATGTAGTTTCAAGTAATATAATTTATTCGGCACGCAATTTATTTCTTTTAAAATAGTTCTGAAACGTCACAGACCGGTTGCATTTTCTGCGTGCGAATTGGCTTTATTTCATTACCAGAAAAAGCAAAGGTCGTTTTTTCTGCTTGCGTGGGGGTTATCCAAGACTCTTTCCAATCTCGCGAAATTTTTATTACACGAAATTCTGGTTTGAAAATAAATTTTAGTTTTTGTAACGCGCATTCTGCTCCTTCGGACGTTATGAAATCTTCTGGCGTTATATCAAAAAAAGAACCGTTTTTGTTTATCTCGATTTTATATTCATAATGAAAATGTGCCGTACCGTTTTCTATTTTCGTTTTTGTAATTCTATCTTTATACCCGTCGTTATTTATATCTATGTCAAATATTTCTTTGGATGCAATACCTTCGCCGAATTCGTTAAGAGAGTATTCCTCTGAAAAGTCCGGTTTAATAAGACCGTCATTAAATACTCCATTTGTTTTTTTGCCCCCTTCTTCATACAAGGTTTGGTTTGGCGAATCAATACCACCAGTTGACGGAGTTAGTTTCTGAGTCCTGCTACCAAACAGCATATAAACTAAACCGACGATTACTAACAGCATTATTATCAGTAGTACAATTAAGGTAACAGAACCATTTTCTTCATTATTATTTATTTTCAAGAACATTTTTATTCCTTTAATTCTGTATTATTTGCCCTGTTTCCCAACCTTCTATTTTTAAAATGGCGTTTGCTACCCGAGACAATTCAGATTCTGTTAAGTCAACCATTCGTTTGTTAATGGATAAACCTGTTAGATTTTGAATTTGATTTAAGTACGCGCTTACATTGTTTTCTTTTTTCGGAGCGTACTTATTGATAGCACCCGCAATTGTAAGTTTGTTATAACTATTGCTACGTAATAACTCATTTAATGCGCGCATACCTGTTTCTTCGTCCGGAAATACTGCAAACCCGTCAGCCTGACCAATTGCACCCATTTTACGTGCAAATTCATAATACTTTAAATTTCCTGGGTTGTTATTTCTCCACGAACGAGTCCCTCCTGTTTTACGATAAGAACTTCCATCAGAATTTGTATATATAACATCTCTACCGTTTTCTTTGGCACGTTTGGCATTTTGAATAAAAGTATTCGGTACACCACCATAAACAGATACATTTACATCTGACGGGACCTCCGGTGCAATTAGTGGTGCCTCTGAATACGGTATTTCATTGGGTTGTTTATTTTGTGAACCCGAGTCGTATATATAAAATTCTTCATATAAATCATCGCCTTTTTCTGAAAGTTGTTTTTTTCGGGTTTCCAGTATTTCATTAACTTCAGCAATAGAGACTTTAATTGTTCTGCAACCGTAAGCAAACAAATCGTCTCCCCATATTGTATTTATGATAGGAATGGCGACCGATAAAGTACCAAACATCAATACTAAATTTCGCAGGTTCATAGAAATATCATTTTTTATGCCGCGTATCATAGAAATTGCCCAGCCGAAAAGTAATAAAATAGTTATGCAACTAATACCAATCCATGCATATTCAATGAAAGTTTCAAAACTGCGCAAGATGCAAGAAGGGTCTTCTAGATATAAAAAAGTACCGTCCGAGCCCAATATATTGAACCCAGAATTTTTTAGCAATCTAAGAATTAAATCTGTGTTCATCAAACCTCATATTTTGCCTATTTTTTAGACGCGGCATTTGTAAAGAAACCGGGAATTGAAATTTCTTCATCGTTGGCGGCGATTCCTGCCCAACCAAACAGGTCGCCCATAATTCCGGGATCTTCACGTCTTGCTTTTTTAAATGGGAGAATGTTTTTTAATTTGCCTATTTTACTATGGTTTTCAGGCTTCTTTTCAGACGCAATTTTATCCTCGTTTTCTGCAAACTCTGCTGCCAGTTGTTCCAAGGTAGCGTCGGATTCTTTTGTAGAAAATTCTGCTGATGTTTCGTCGATTTCTATTTCTGGTTCTGTCGTTGGTTCAGAGAAGTTTTCTTCGGTGACATCTTCACGCAAGGGCGTCATACTCTCTAATAGTTGTTCCAATGTTTTTTCTATCGGTTCATTCGGAGCGTCAGATGCGATTATATCGTCAATAGTTACGCGTTCGGCATCGGATTTGCTTTCATCTGCCGCAGTTTCTGGAACATCGGGTTCAATAACTTTTTCAATATCTAGTTTTGATATTTCTGATCCTATTTCGTTATCGTCAGCAATTTTTTGTTTTTCTTCGTTTTTTACCGATAGCACAGATAAAATAGGTACTACTTTTTCTTTAACAGATTCTTCCTTTGATACGTTTGAAGAGGAAGATATTTCGGAGTCTATATTTTTTACCGTTGAACGAGTTTGTGTTTTCTTTTCGGTTTCTTTAAGTTTTTTTTCTATCGGTGTTTCAGAATCGTTAATTTCGTCAGAAAGTTTTTCTTTGTCTGATGTTTTTACAGTGTTATCAGGCGTATTTTTTTGCGTTTCGTTAAGGGAAAAAGCACTGTCAGAGTCTACCGGAACACCGAATAATATAGTGTTTTTATCTAAGCTCAAAGTATTTCTAACTTCTTCAAATGCGGCACGAATATCATTCATATCAAAGACCTCGTTGCCGGAAATGTAAATGATTTTAGTCTTCATAGAAACGAAACTCCCAATTAATTCCGTTATTATATCACATTTTGATGTTGAACGCATATAAAAAATATCTTAAACTGAAAAACATGAGCGATATAAAGCAACAGATATTTCAAGAACTGACCGCGTTGGAAGATGCAGTTGGTCGGTTAAGTGCTACGGCTGTAAACGCCGGCAAGCAAACTGACCTAGAAGTTGCGATTTTAACGGAACAGGTAAAAAACTTGCGTGAAAAGAACGTCAAGGCGACAGAAATGATAAATCAGTCTATATCTATATTAAAGAAGTTGAAATGAGCGTAGTATCAATACCGATTGTTAATAAGAATTATCCTATGGGTTGTGAAGACGGGCAAGAGGCACGATTGATTGAACTTGGAAAAATGGTTGACGCGCGCGCGCGAGAGATTCTGGATAAAATCGGTCCGTTACCGGAAAGCGCACTGCTGGCAACGCTGTGTATCGTTTTAGCGGACGAGGTTCACAATAAACCTGTACCAGCTGTTTCAGATTCTGACTTAAAGGAAATTCTGGCAAGAATAAAAGAAATAAAAAACAAGATAAACTAAAAAAGTGCTTTTCTGTGCGTTTTTTATTTTATTGTAAGTATATTTTCTGGTTTAAAGGTGTTTTTTTAGTGGGGAAATGCGTATAAAAGGCATTTTTTCTGTTGTTATTTTTTTTGAAATGTTTTAAATTCTTGCTTGTCATGAGTAAAGAAATCGTAGAAAGAATAGATTCACAGCAGTTGTCGGACGCTTTGTCCGAACGTTATTTGTCGTATGCCGTCAGCACGATTGTTTCGCGTGCTTTGCCGGATGTCCGTGACGGTTTAAAGCCTGTCCACCGCAGGATTTTATATTCCATGTTGCGTCAGAAGTTATCTCCGTCTGCTGCTTTTCGTAAGTGTGCGACGGTGGTTGGTGATGTGTTGGGGCATTATCATCCGCATGGGGATTCGTCTGTGTATGATGCAATGGTTCGTCTGGCGCAGGATTTTTCTGTACGTTATCCCTTAATCGACGGGCAGGGTAATTTCGGTAATATTGACGGTGATCCGCAGGCGGCGTATCGTTATACCGAATCTAAAATGACCGAAGCGGCAATGCTGATTATGGAGGGTATCGACGAAGACAGCGTTGACATGATGCCTAATTTTGATGGTACTACGGTTGAACCCGTTGTGATGCCGGGTGCATTTCCTAATTTGCTGGCGAACGGTGGTATGGGGATTGCTGTTGGTATGGCTACAAATATACCGACGCACAATGTGGCAGAGGTTTGTGATGCTTTGAACTTGGTCGTTGATAATCCGACGGCAACAACATCTCAGATTATGAAGAAAATGGTTGGACCAGATTTCCCGACGGGTGGTGTTTTGATAGATTCTTTTGATACGATTGTAAAAAACTATGATACCGGTCGCGGGGCGTTTCGTATCAGGGCAAAGTGGCAGGTAGAAAAGTTAGATCGTGGTGCCGAACAGGTTGTAATAACAGAAATCCCGTATGGGATAATAAAGTCTAAATTGGTAGAGCAAATTGCGGGTTTAATTGACGCCAAGAAGTTGCCTCTGGTAGAAGATATATCAGACGAGTCTACGACAGACGTAAGAATTGTAATTACCCCGAAAAGTCGGAACGTTCCTGCGGACAAAATGATGGCGCATTTATTTGCATTAACGGATTTAGAATATAAGTTTAACATGAACTTTAATGTCATTGATTCTGCCGGTGCACCACGTGTTATGGGAATTGGTGACGTACTTCGTGAATTCATTGCGCATCAAAAGGGTGTATTGATACGTCGAACGAACTGGCGTTTAGGTAATATAGCGCGAAGGTTAGAAATTTTAGGTGGGTTATTAATAGTTTATTTAAATTTAGATAGGGTGATAGAGATAATTCGTAATGAAGACGATCCGAAAGCGGTTTTAATGGACGAGTTTAAGTTAACAGAAGTTCAGGTAGAGGCAATTTTAAATACTCGCTTACGTTCTTTGCGCAAACTGGAAGAGATGGAAATACGTCGTGAAGATGCAGAACTGTTGGCCGAGCAGAAGCAACTGCAAGAATTGCTTGCCAGTCAGGATATGCAGAACGACCAGTTAAAAGCATGGTTTAATGATATAAAAAAGACTTATGATAAAAAGACTGCATTGGGGCGTCGCAGGACTCAATGGCTCCCGCAGACCGAGGAAATAGTCGTTAACGCAGAGGAGTTTATTGAAAAAGAGCCTGTTACAGTAATTCTTTCTACTATGGGTTGGATTCGTGCGGCCAAGGGGCATTTAGAATTAAATGACTTGGACTTAAAATTCAAAGAAGGCGACGAATTACAGTTTGCATTTCATGCAATGTCTACGGACAAGATAAATTTATTTGCCAGTGGCGGTAAGATGTTTACTTTGTCCGCGAATGATTTGCCGTCTGCACGTGGTTTCGGCGAATCGGTCAGAATGATGGTAGAAATAGGGGCAGATGAAAATATCGTCGGTGCGTTTGTTCTGGATACTAACGCCAGATATTTACTTGTCGGTCGTCACGGTACCGGTTTCATAGTCAGCGGTGAAAATTGTTTGGCTCAGACGCGTACTGGTAAACAGGTAATGAATGTAGATGTCAAGAATCCGGCTATAATGTGTGTAAAAGTTTCAGGAGATAGTATCGCAATGTCTGGCTCTAATGACAAGTTGCTGATATTTTTAACCTCCGAGATACCGGAAATGACACGTGGCAAGGGTGTGATATTACAGAAATATAATGCAGAAAGAACTTATGTTTTGGACGTCATGTTCTTTAATGCGACGGACGGTTTCGGTTGGACAACTGGACGCGGTACGACAAAGTTAGACGATTGGCAACCGTGGGTTGGTAAACGCGCTTCTCAGGGACGTACGATACCTGTAGGTTTCCCGCGTAGTGGAAAGTTTAACAAATAAAAAAAGTCCCCATTTTGAGGATTTTTTAAAAGATAAATATAATAAAAATACGTACTCAACCGAGTACGTATTTTATAAACTGATATGCTTGCAAAATATTAGTGAGGCATTTTTGCTTCTGTCATGACCACATGTTTGCGCAATTTTGGGTCATATTTGCGAAATTTCATCTTACCTGTGGTATTTTCCGATTTTGTATTTTTTGTTGTCGTATAAAAATAACCGGTTTCTTTATTTTCCAGTTTTACAACTTCTTTACTACCTTTTTTAGATGCCATTTTATATACCTTTTCTTATTCTTTCGGAAATTCTAGGTTAATTTTTACTGGAAATCAAGTAATTTTTATAATAATATACAAAAACCTTGATTTAATTTATATTTTTACAATGCGGGTATGGCGAAATTGGTAGACGCGCTGGATTTAGGTTCCAGTGGGGCAACCCATCAGAGTTCAAATCTCTGTACCCGCACCAAAATCTTCTTTTTTAATACACTGGGTAATTGCGCGGAAATGACGGGTCTGGTTTTGATAAATCCGATTTCACACCGCATGCAGAAACTGCAAGTGTTGCGATTAATAAAAAGCCCATAAATAATTTTTTCATGTATTTAATTATAACTATTAGTTTTTAAGTGTCAATTTTTTGATGATAAATCGGAATTCTATCCTGTGTTATAGATTCTGATTATGGTTTATTCTTCTTTTGTACATAACAAAAGGAGAGATGTCATGTATCACAGTAATGGAAATTACGAGGCTTTTGCCAATCCCCGCAAACCAGAGGGTGTAGATAAAAAGTCTGCTTATATAATAGGTGGTGGCTTAGCAGGCCTTGCGGCTGCGGTATTTTTAATTCGTGACGGAAAAATGAAAGGAAATAAGATTCATATCTTTGAAGAACTTTCATTAGCAGGTGGTAGTATGGACGGAATCTTAAATCCACAGCGCGGTTATATAATTCGTGGTGGTCGTGAAATGGAGGCTCATTTTGAGACCTTGTGGGACTTATTTCGCTCCATTCCGTCGTTAGAAGATGAAAAAGTATCTGTCTTGGACGAATTTTATTGGCTTAATAAAGCAGACCCCAGTTTTTCACATTGTCGCGCAATCGAAAAACGTGGTAAACGGATGAAAGACGACGGTAAATTGACTTTAACACCGACCGCAATTCGCGAATTGATAGATTTAGCACTAACACCAGAAGAAAAATTGCAAGATGTACAAATAAATCAGGTCTTTACAGAAGAATTTTTTGAATCAAATTTCTGGCTATATTGGGCAACTATGTTTGCATTTGAAAAATGGTCCAGTGCTATGGAAATGCGTCGTTATATTTTGCGCTTTATTCATCATGTTGGGAAACTAGCGGATATGTCTGCTCTTAAATTTACAAGATACAATCAGTACGAGTCTTTAATTACCCCATTGGTTCGTTGGTTAGAAAATAACGGAGTAAAATTCCACTATGACACGCGTATAACGAATGTCATCGTAGATTGTAAGTCTGATAAAAAAGTTGCAAAAAAAATAGAAATGGTAAAGGCCGGCAAAGAAAAAGAATTATCCGTAACTCCGGATGACTTGGTATTTGTCACAAATGGTTCTATTACAGAAAGCACAACATACGGTGATAACGATACACCGGCAGATACTCATCACGAACTGGGCGGCAGTTGGGAATTGTGGAAAAATATCGCAAAACAGAATAAAGAATTCGGGCGACCAGAAAAATTCTGTGAAAATATACCTGCTGCGAATTGGGTTATGTCCGCAACTATAACTTTAACAGATGATAGAGTTGTACCTTATATAGAAAAAATCTGTAAGAAAAATCCGCACAGTGGTTCTATTGTAAGTAGTGGGCCTGTGACAATAAAAGATTCTAATTGGTTGTACGGGTTCAGTATATCTCGTCAACCGCATTTCCGCAGTCAGAAACCAAATGAAATAATAGTATGGACATATGGTTTGTTGTCGGATACCGAGGGTAATTATGTAAAGAAAAAAATAGCGGACTGTACCGGTGCAGAACTATGTGCAGAATGGTTATATCATATCGGCGTTCCAGAAAAGGAAATAGAAGATATTGCCCATAACAGTGCAAACACTGTGCCTTCACATATGCCTTATATAACAACATACTTTATGCCACGTGCGCTGGGGGATAGACCGCTGGTTGTACCAAAAGGGTCAGTAAACCTTGCGTTTATAGGCAACTATGCAGAAACAGAAAGAGATACAGTGTTTACAACGGAATACTCTGTCAGAACGGCTATGGAAGCAGTATATACCTTGCTAAATATCGATCGCGGAGTCCCAGAAGTATTTGATTCTTGTTTTGATGTTCGTATGTTGTTGCAGAGTATTTATTATTTGAACGATAGAAAAAAGTTAAAAGATATAGACGTTCCATGGGTTTTAAAATTGTTGGAAAAGCAAGGAATGAAAAAAGTCAAAGGCACATATTTGGAGGAATTGTTGAAAGAAGCAAAATTGGTTTAAAAAAACCGCCTGTAAGGCGGTTTTTTTTACTAAGTTTTTTGTAGCCTTTATTTTGATTTTTGAGTCTGGGCGTTATGATACGCCATTATCAAATTTCTGTTTGCTTGCCCGCGTATAAGCGAGGTTTTCCATTTAGGGGCATTAAGTGTTTTTATATTCTTGTCATTATTCAAAAAGTTGAATCCAACTTGTTCGGCTTTATTCAACGATATCTCTGGAAGAGCATTCGTTTGACAGCAGAAACTGTTACCGATTTTTTCACAGTTTGGTATTTCTATATAATTAATTTTTGGGTTAGAATAAAAGAAATTATTGCCAATATTTCTAACTCTTTTAAATGACAGAGACTCAATTTCTTTATTAAAATGAAAACAGTCATTCCCAATTTTTAAAAGATTTATGGCTTCGAACGTGTTCATGATTTCATTTTTATAAAAGCAATTATCACCGAAATGCGTTATTTTGTTTAATACCAGTTTTTTTATGCCTTTATTGTTTTCAAAAAATCTATCACCAACACTTTTCAGTTTCGGGGCACTGAAATCGCTTAGAATAACATTTGCATACATAAAATCATTTTCAATTAGTTCTATGCTGGGTAATGATATAGATTCAAGACAAAGATTAAATTTTAGAAAACTTCTTTCAACTTTTTTTAATTTAGGTGCTTCAAAAACATTCAGGACCTCATTGTTAGAAAGGAAAGCATCTCCTGTTTCTTCGACTTTATCCAAAATTACTTTTTCAACGGAATTATTATATATTAAAAAATTATTTCCAATTTTTTTGGTGTTTCTTAAATGTATGCTAATAATATCATTATCTTTTACTTCTACAATAACTTTGTTATTAGCCAAAATTGAAGTAATACCAGAAATTTCATCGGTTTTTACCTCAACTTTTTTACCGCGTAATTCTTCGTTTAACGTATCAACAAAAGCATCTTTATAAGCATTATTTTTGCCAGTTAACGAGACTTCGGCTGTATCCGGATTAAAAGTGAAGTTATCCAGAACTAAACTTGTATTCATTGCAAATCCTTTTTGAAAATTCTTATATAAGATAATACATATTTTGACTTTGTCAAGTACTTTTAGAAAGAAAAAACTAAGTTTTACATAAAGTTCTATATAGATAGATTTTTATTGTGCGCTGTCTGCCATAGAGTCATCGTAAACTGAATATACCTTGCCAGATATACCCAGTCTTATACGACCTACTTCCTTCGTGGTCGTGTGTGCATAGTATTTCTTTTCACCATATTTTACTACCAAGGTCGGCTCTGTCCGTGGACTTTGTCTTAAATATACCTTCTCTTCACCTATGTGCAATATTCGACCACAGTCGTCTGCTTCGTCTGCTCCGGCCCCGTATCCTATCGTGGTCATACCTGCTTCACATGCGTTCTTTGTACCTGTTGCCCCATAATTCGTATAGTTTTCTCCTATCCAATATCCCTCACCTACATTTTCACACTTCTGTGATTCTGATTTTGATATATATGTTCCACCTATGCACTTTATCTGACAATCTTTTATTGATTGGGCTCCTGATTTTTGTGAGTCCGTATATCCAGACGGACATGGCATACATTGATTTTTTTCTGCATACATTCCCATCGGGCAAACAACCCCACCACCGACACACTCCATACCGTCCGGACATACCAGACAAGAATTTCCATCACGATAAAACCCGTCATTACATACCCAAGGACAATCATTACCACCAATTGAACCAGAACCTGTGTAATACGAGTTCTCGGGTCCGTTAGTACAAGATTTACTGTATGTGTAGTAAACTATTCCGTTAAGAATTTTTACAACATCCAAGTAATATCCAGTATTCGCTGAATACCAATATTTAGTCGCGGTTGTGTAATCCAATGGGTATTTTGAACCATCATATTGCTGGCTTCTGGATATCACATACTCACCTTCTGTGGTAGAAACATAAATATATAATACGTAACAGTTTGATATACTTGACGCGTTTGTTTCTGGCAATGTATATATATAACTATATTTGATAAAATTATGTCCTTTTGGCGGATTATCCAATGTTTTTCCAAGAATCACCTCGGGGCATTCATAACGGATGTTATTATTACAATAATAACCATAAGATGGGCAACTACTACAAGATTTACCATTCAGATAATATCCGTCAAAACATTTAATCTCTGTACTGCCAGCGGGGCAATTCGAATTATTGGGACAAATTGTGCAACTGTTTCCGTTTTTATAATATCCTGCAATACAGTCAAAATCTTCCGCACTGCTACAAGTGGAATTTTCAACACACTTTGTACATATACCACCTGAATCATAACAACCCGAATTACACTTTGGTGCAGTTCCACAATCATCTTGGGCATAAGTTAAACAACGTCCGTCATCGTGTTTGTACAGACCGTCTGGACAAACTATTTCTTCTATCTTACCCCCAGGACATACAACATCGTCATCACACTTAGTACAACTGCCACCTGTACGATAATATCCTGATGCACAATAGTTATATACATTATAATATATAGACTCCCCTAAGGGACAATAATAACCCGTTGGACAGACTTTACATGCGCTGCTATGATAATAATAACCCTCTTTACATCTCCGTGTTGTAGAACCTGCCGGGCAATAACCATTTGCACCACAAGGATAACAATAACCAGAATGATGTAAATAATACCCATCGCCACAACTTATAAGGCTTTCACCGTCACATACATGACCTGAACAAGAAAGACATCGTGGGGTATTATCTTGATAAATCTGTTTATAATACCCGTCTTTGCAATAAAAGTATTCATGGTCACCGGCACAAGTTGCATTTGCAGGACATGCGTTACATTTTCCGTCACTATCATAAAAACCGCTTAAACAACTGTAATCTTCTGCACTGGTACATGTTGCATTTTCTACACTGCACTTTGTGCATACGCCACCGCTGTTATACCAACCGTCATTACACACGAACTTTACACCGTCATCACAAGATGCATTTGCAGGGCAAGTATAGCAATATTGACCGTCGGTATATTGCCCGACATCACAAACAACCGCATTTGCAGAAAAAAACGGCATAAAAATAAATATGAATAAAGCCAAAATTCTCCGCATTTGCACCGACATATCCCCCCTGATTTACATAAATTAAACGGTGGTTTTTTTATGCAATTTTTTTATTGAAAAAAGTTTGGAAAACTGGCTAAAATACATTCAAGAAAAAAGAACAAAAAAACCACCGTTTAAATTATGCATATAAAAATCCTAGGCAGACGGCAGAAAACCGATACTTTCAGGAATTATTTTTTATAAAAAAGAATTGCCCCAGTGGCAGTTTTTTATAATTATTTTGTTTTTTGTATATTCGGATTTGTTAATTTTTTGGTTTCTTTGTAGATATCTTGCAAGTATAATTCTTTTACTCTGGGATTAATTTGTTTTTCGATGTATTTAATGGATAATTTGGGTGCGTAAAAGACAGAAAGATTCTTGTTGTTGCTCGGTAAAAAATTATTTCCAAGATAAATTAGACTATTTAAATGTATTTTTTTTAATTTTTTATTATTAATCATAAAGCCGTTATGAATTTCTTCGCAGCTTAATAATTTTATTTTGGATAACTCCTCGTTTGCGGGCATAAAATAACCACCAAGTTTAATAAGTTTATCTAAATTTATAGATTTAAGATTTTTATTTCTTACTAAAAAACCGAAACCGATTTTCTGAACTTCTGGCACGATAACTTTTGTAAGTTTTTCATTAGCAGATAAAAAGAAATTGCCGAATTGTACCGCTTTGGGCAGAGAAATTGTTTCAAGTTCGGTGTTCTTTGGCATGAACCAATCACCAAAAAACTCGCCGTTCGGAGCCTGAAAATCAGAGAGTTTTTCATTTGAACCTAGAAAATGATTGTCAAAATATTTTGCACTCTGAAAAACCGCCTTTTTTAATTCTGTGTTTAAAAACAAGAATTTATTTTTGATTCTCTTTGTCTTTGGCATGTACAGACTAATTATATGCCCGTCTTTAATTTCAAGGATAAGTGTTTTGTTCGCAAAAATTCTGGTTATATTTTCTGTCGGGTTTTCTTCCAGATGAACGCGCTTCAAACGAAACTCTTTTTTAATAGCAGATATGAACCCGTCCGTATAAATATTTGCGTCGGTTTGAATAAACTTTTTCTTTCTGACGTCATAAATAAAATTATCAAATAAAATTTTTTTATCCATATTTTATCCCGTTTTAAACGGTTTTAGCATATTTTTAGGTTCTGTCAATTTATTATTTGCAAAAATACTAATGTAAAAAATAGAGCCTCTGTCTGCTTGTTGTAGAACAAGGAAGCCATCAATCTTTACTTCGTCGTAAAGGTGAATACGCAAGATTGTGGAAATTACAGTCAGGTGGATTTTTGCAGGAAAATTGAACAAAGCTTGAAATAAAATATGTAAATATTTGTTGTGCCTAAAGAAATTTTTCACATAGATGAGAATAGTATAAATATTTATCGCTGTGTTTGATTTTGGTTTATAGGAGGCAAAGGTTTGGTTTCTTCAAATATTTTTGTGTATTCCGGGTTTCCCTTTATTAATTCCTGCATACCATTCAATACGTAGTATCCAATTTTATCACCTGGAAGATTTAACGCAGAAACTTTATAACGTCTTGCACCATTAGGGCGTTCTTCAATAATATGGTTTTTTACATATTTATAATATGTATCTTGTAATAAGTTTTTTATTTTTTCGGGGTTTGTAAAATATTCATTATACAAAGATAAAGATATACCAAAGAAAGAACCTGTTCTGTTATCTACATCAGTAAAAACCGTACCCTGATTTTCATAAATTATGCCTTTTAAAATATTATACCATAATGAATTGAAAAATCAATTTAACGTGTTTATATCATGTTAATTACAACCATTCACAATGTGTTTAAAAGCCAAGAAAAAACCGCCCAAACAGGCGGTTTTTTATAAATCTTTAACGAGATTTCTGAAACATAGAACTTATATTACGTTTAAAACGTACATATGTTGGTGTTTCTAACATTTTAGCACGTTTGGTTTCCTGATCGTCCAAAGAATCTAAAATGTGTCTTGTTTGTTTAATTTCTTTCTCGGCTTGTTGCATTTTGAATAACGCCTTTATCAACTCGGGATTTTGACTTAATTTGTCGCTTATAAATACGGCTTCGGCAGAATCATAAGCGTTCAGCGCGTCAAGAAGAGTTTTTTGGGGGTTGTTAATTTGTCTTAGCAATTCTTGACCCTGTTCAGATTCTAGAAAAGCCGTTCTAGAAAGTTTAACTGCATCCTCCCAGAAAATTTCATACTTTGCTTCATAATGATCCAAATTAAATTGCAGGTTTTCTATCTCGGTCTTGTTACTGGCGGGTACTTTATGATTGCTGATTGCGCGATATGCTATGCTAAACAACGTAGCCAAGGCCAAAGAAGAGAAAACGATAGTTTCTTTGTTTTTCATATTTCTATCCCTTTTTTGTTTTTATAAATATAGTACAAAAAATAAAAGATGTCAAGTTTTTTGTTTTTTATATTAGTATAATTGAATTCTCGGACATTTTATGCAAGTGTTTATATAATAATATATCCCGAATTCAAAGTACGATTAAGTATTGCAAACATGTCACGTTTTTATTCTTGACAAATAAGGTTCTTTTGTGTTATTCTCGTGAAAAAAGTAAAAAGGATAAAAAATGAGTTTGGATAATAAGCCGATAAGCATTTCTTTTAAAGACGTTGTTATTAATGATAATTTGTTGAGATATTATGAAAATAATATGTCAGAAATGCGTGCTGGTTCATTTGACTTGATTGGGAATAAAGTTATTATTTACCGTTATTCTATACAAGGTAATGTCAGCAAGGATAACAAGGTTGCAAAAATGGTTGCATATTATAATGCACATCGTGAACAGTATATTGTGTATTATAAAAGATTGTGCCAGAATTATGCTGCGTTACCGGTAAAACTTGTTGGGGCAAATCCTTATTCTAACATTCTGTTAAAGTATGTTGCAGAAGTGTCTTCGATTGCAGAAGGTTTTTTGGTTGGAAACGCAAACCCAAGTGAATCAGATGTTTTGGAAGCGGTTTTAAAATCTGCCAAGGTTCTGGACAAGCAGAAAGACGTATTTGCGAAAGAACATATGTCTTTGGATTTAGCGGGTGTCGTACTTGGTGCAGCAGAAGGTAAACCCTTATACGATGCTTCATTTAAGAAGTTGTGCAGACAGTTTTTGACTTTTGGTAATGTTTGCTTGTTTGATTTAGATAAAAATAGCGAGCAAGCAAAGCAAATACGAAAACTGTTTGTTGATGCACAGAAGTACTATGAAAATCGTTTTTCAAATGCGGTTAAAAAGAACAAAGATTTTAACGAAAAACGTTTCAAGGTAGCACCGATGAAAACGATAAAGGTTTCGGCCCAAACAATAAATGTGATACAAGACCGTAAAAATGTATCGGAACATTAAGAAAACCGCCTATTCGGGCGGTTTTATCTTGGCAGAGCCTGCGGTGCAACTCTCGGACTGATGATATAGAAGATATCTTAGCAATTTGGCGATAAAGTATAATAAGAAAATAGATCGACTGTAAGTATATAAGATATCTTTTTGTAAAACACTTAGATACTTTCATTATTTATCTGCAGTTATATTAAAATATATATTGAAAAAATAATTATATATATTAAAATATATATTGAAAAAATAATTATTTATTTTTAAAAAGAGGTGCTTAAAAAGTCAATGCGATTAGATTGTATTTATAATAAAAAAGAAAGCAATGCCGTAAAGTATAATAACAGATTTATGTTCGATAGTTGGAGTATAGATACATCTGAATGGGACGAACCAGAAGATAGCGGTGTGATAGAAGTGCCAGTAGATTCAGAGACTGTTATTTATCAAGATGATACGGGTCAATATTATGAAATAGAAATAGACGAATTAATAGAATATGATGACGACAAAGAAATAACATATGTTCCAAAAGATGAAGATAAGAAGGAAGATGCAAAGTCGATAAATGTTATAAATAATTCTTTTTTGTTTGATAGAAACGTAAAAAATAATTTGTATAAAAATCATTTTTTTCATATCAGGTAAGGTAAAGTAAAGGAGAGAACATGAATAAAAGTAAAGTATTAACTGAAGAGGTTGTGTCAAAAA
This sequence comes from uncultured Alphaproteobacteria bacterium, assembly GCA_944390225.1. Taxonomy (GTDB): domain Bacteria; phylum Pseudomonadota; class Alphaproteobacteria; order Rs-D84; family Rs-D84; genus Enterousia. Next base: position 2,758 of record CALXPB010000005.1, on the reverse strand, counting down.
TAGATGCGGTAATAGATGCTTTGAAGAAAATCCCCACAGAAACAGAAGCAGAAAAAGCGAGTATAGACGCAAGAATTTCTGTTTTAGAATGGTTGAAATCAGGGAAGGCAGGGACAGTTAGAGTTCAAGGCATAGAAAAATAAAAATATAAATAAAAATCCGCCCAAACGGGCGGTTTTATCTTGGCAGAGCCTATTGTGCAGTTTTAGGATTGACGTGGGATTTTTTTAACTTGAAAAATAATTTGTGTAATCTATAATAACCATAATAAAGCCGATAATCCACTAACAATGGGGAGGCGGAAGAAGAACGGTGCCGACGTCAGTCGGGCTTATTAGAACTTCCCGGGTATGCCCGTTACAGCAAAGGACTCTTTCAAGGTCGGCGATCTGCGAGAGTTATCAAGGTGATATCAGTGATGATATCATAAAACAAGGTGGCACCACGTTGTCCGCTTATCTTTAGATATGCGTAAAACGTCCTTGTGTTCTTATTTGAAACAAATAAACAACACAAAGGAGGTTAAAATGTCTATAATAAGAACGCATATCGCCGAAATTCCACATAAAATTGGCGAAGAAGTAAAAATAAAAGGGCATGTGCAAACGTTGCGCGTGCAGAGTTCGGTTACGTTTATCGTGTTGCGTGATATAACTGGTACTGTGCAGTGCGTTATAGAACGTTCGGGTTCAGCCTTTGAATTGGCAAAGACCATAACGACGGAATCTGTGCTAGAAATAACAGGTATAGTAAAACAAACTGCTTGTACTGAACAGGGGGTTGAGATTGCTGTGTCTGTGATAAAGGTTTTGTCGCTGGCGGAAGCTTTGCCGATACATGTCATAGAAAAGGGAGCAGAAGTTTCTTCTGAAAAATGTCAAGATTGGCGTTTTCTGACGTTACGTCGTGCAAAAGGCGCAACAGTAATGAAGGCTTTGTCTGCAGCTTTGACCGGTTACAGGGAAGCCTTATTAAAAGAGGGCTTCTTGGAAATCCAAACGCCAAAGATAATGGCGACACCGTCAGAATCAAAAGCAGAGCTGTTCAGCTTGGATTATTTTGGCAAAAAAGCATATCTTGCTCAATCTCCGCAATTATTTAAACAGATGGCGATAGCTTCTGGTTTGGAGCGAGTTTTTGAGGTTGCACCGGCATTTCGGGCAGACCATTCTTTTACCACGCGCCATTCAACAGAATTTACATCGCTTGACGTAGAAATGGGGTATATAGAAAGCTTTGAAGATGTTATGGAAACTTTGGAGCGAACTATTGCATATATGCTAACAAGTGTACGCAAAGCGGTTGGACCAGAAATTAAGAAATACTTTGGTATATATGATTTCCAGTTAAAGAAACCGATACCAAGAATTACTATGTATCAGGCGAAAAAGATTCTGAAAAAATTGGGGCAGGTAAGTGAATCACCTGATTTAACAACGGCGGAAGAAAAAGCGATAGGTGATTATGTTGAAAAAACAACAGGTTCGCAATTCGTATTCATTACCGAGTTCCTGTGGGAAACCAGACCTTTTTACCATAAAAAGGGTATAAGCGAAATAGGACAAGCGATATCTATTTCTGCTGACTTGATATACAAAGGGGTAGAATTGGTTACTTGTGCCCAACGTGAAGAGTCCTATGAAAAACTGTGTGAACAGCTAAAAGAAAAAGGACTTCATCAAGAGGGGCTTCAATGGTATCTGGATTGTTTTAGATATGGTATGCCTCCGCATGGTGGTTGGGGAATGGGCGGTGCCAGATTTATAAAACAGTTGTTGGAATTGCCAAGTTTAAGGGAGGCTACTTTCTTATTCCGTGGCCCGACACGCATAATGCCATAAAAAGAAACGACCTTTTCAGGTCGTTTTATCTTGGCAGCCCCAACCAGATTCGAACTGGTGTTCTCGCCTTGAAAGGGCGGTGTCCTAGGCCTCTAGACGATGGGGCCAAAACTGCCGCGTTTCTTATTCAAAACGCCGCCAAATTATAACTGCCTTTATCCCCCTTGTCAAGGCTTTTTAAGATAAAAACTAGATTTTAATCCTGCGATGCAACAGGTTCTTCAACTGCTACTGTCTCAACCGTTTCTACCCCTTCAACTGTATCACTTACCGGTTCCTCAACTTGCTGAAAAACTATCTCTTTACCTTCCGCGTTCATAAGCGTTAGACGACCGTCTTGTAAATCGTATGTCTCGACCGTGGTCAAAAACTGAAAATAATCTTGCTCTGTCTGCATGGCGTTCGTCGGACCTAACATCATAGTAGATGCCATCGGACCAAACTTTATCTTATCTCCATTTGCCTCGTACGTGCCGTGGTATAAGTTTACTACTTGACCGTTCACTTTCATATCTGTCGCATCAAACATTAATGTTATATCTGTACCCTCGGCCGCAGATATAAAACTGGCACCCTTTAACATCTCTGGATCTGGCGTCTTGTCCCCACAAGCAGATAATGCCAATACACTCGCAATTATCGCAAATAACTTCTTGTTCATAGTTTCCCCCTTGTTATAATTCTTGTTCTGAAATTAAGTATACCAATCTTACAAGATATAGCAACAGAATATTATTCTTCATAGCAAGTATGTTAGAAAGTTTTTATGTTTTATAATTTTATTCAAATTAAGTATATCATCCTAATAAAATAAAAAACGTCATTCAAGAATGACGTTAATAACTGGCGGGATTGACGGGGCTCGAACCCGCGACCTTCTGCGTGACAGGCAGACGCTCTAAACCAGCTGAGCTACA